>JADFIF010000091.1 GCA_022566795.1 Chloroflexota bacterium | reverse complement strand
CGGCGGCATCGGCGGCGAGGTCGCCGCGATAATCTCCGAAGAGGCTTTCGATCATCTGGACGGCCCCGTGAGGCGGCTGGCGGGCCCTGAAGTCCCGGCCATGCCCTTCGCCCCGCCGCTGGAGGCGATGTTCATGCTAGACTCGGAGAAGATCGCCAACGCGATGCGCGATCTGGCCCGATACTAGACCCTGGCCGCCAGATTGCGGCCATCATCTCCGCATGAGGGCGGGGGGGGAGGCACGGGCCTGCAGTCAACCGAGCTCTCTCGCCCACCTACGTAGGGGCAGCGCCACAAAATGCGGCCTGACTTCCTGGCCATCGGACACGTTGCGAAAGATCTCACGCCAGAAGGGTTCACCATCGGCGGGGCCGTGACGTATGCCGGGGTTGCCGCCAGCAGACTCGGGCTCAGCGTGGGAGTCGTGACCAGCGCCGCCGCGGACCTCCGACCACAATTGAGGTCGGCCCTCGCCGGACTGGAGCTCCACGTGGTGCCCTCGGACGGCACCACGACCTTCCGCAACACCTACCGGGAAGGCCGGCGTACGCAGGTGCTATCCGACGTCGGCGGGCCCATCGACGTCTCCGATATTCCCGACGGCTGGTCCGCCGCTCCGCTGGTGCTGCTGGGACCGCTGGCGCGAGAGGTCGGCTACGACTTGGCCCGCCACTTCCCGAAGGCGACGGTCGTAGCGTCGATTCAGGGATGGCTCAGGCGGTGGGACGACTGCGGGAGGGTCAGCCGGGGCGACTGGGACGGCGCCGATGTCCTGTCTCACGTGGACGCGGCGATATGCTCCATCGACGACGTTTCGGATGAGCGTGTGATCGACCGCTGGAAGGGGCTCGCGCCCGTGTTCATCTACACGAGGGGCCGCGAAGGCGCCGACATCCACTACGACGGCGAGTGGCACCACGTTCCTGCCTTCGAGGTGCAAGAGGTAGACCCCACGGGCGCGGGCGACGTGTTCGCGGCGTCCTACATGGTCCGGCTTCGCGAAACATCGGACGTGCTGGAGTCCGCTCGGTTCGCAAGCTGCGCCGCGAGCTTCTGCGTCGAGGCCGAAGGGACGGCGGGCATCCCGACGAGGGCGCAGGTCGAGGCGAGGCTGACGTCTCTGCCCCCTTAAGAAACTATCTCAGAATCCCGTCCGGGGAGTCCAGAGGGGATAACCCCTCTGGCAAGGGGTCTGGGGGATGTGCCCCCAGAAACCAAAGACCCTTGAGGGCGGGCGGGTGGGAACAAGGCATTTGCCTTTCTTAGATAGTTCCTAACGACCCGGCAAGACGCGGCGCGTCACATCCGCGTCACACCCAAGGTTGCCAGAAGGTCCGCCGTCGGGCCATAATTATTGGGCTCGCCGCTCCTCCGAGGCCCTGGCTGATCCTAGACAGCCCGTTTCAAGATAAAGGGTAGTCCGATGAGCTTACTTCTCGAAATCTTCCAATGCCCCAACGTCAGGAGCTGTTTAGAAAACCGCGATTCCGATCATCCCTGTTCTCGCATCGTCCAGGAACAAGGGTGCACATCCGCGAAAGATCATATGATGCCCGAACCCTGGATGGGAAATCTCAAAAAGGCACCTATCCTTTTCCTCGGCCCAAATCCTAAGTTGGGAACTGGCTATGAGTACCCTTCTTGGGATGACCCAAATGACCAGATCGAGGACTTCTTCAACAATCACTTTGGGAATGGCCTGAAGGAATGGACCAAAGATGGAGTGCGTTACATAACAGCTGATGGCAAGGACCATGCGAATAAGTACTGGGCCGCGACAAGAAGACTAGCGTTGGAGCTGCTCGAAACGGGCGACGCGATTGCAGGAATCACGTATGCCCTGTCCGAAGTAGTCCATTGCCCGACGGTGCGCGAAAACAAGGCCCTCGCAGACGCAGTTAATGAGTGCAGTGCCCTTTACCTTTCCAGAGTCGTGGCCGAGTCCGGGGCAAAGGTCGTTGTCTGTCTCGGAAGTGTCGCAGAGCGGACCGTGAGGCGGATATTCACTTTGCCCGATGAAGTGAAGGTTCATGGGCCGGTTGACGTGGGAGGCCTGAGGCGGTGGTTTGGATTCTTGCCTCACCCCAGTGCTTGGCCGCCGCTTCGATGCTCCTTCGAGGGCAATTTGTCTCCTGAGGAGCTGAAGCAGCTACGAGACTGTTTGAAGTGAACATCCGCAGCTCGTCGAGCAGCGAAGACTTCATGTCGTGGAACATAGACTGAGCCGTGGCCCGCTCGGGGTAGGTTGCCGATGCCGTCCGAAGTGGTTCGCGTACAGACCGATGGTCGCGTCGCCACCGTTGCCGTGGGCGCCGCACAGGCGCCGGCCGAGCACCGGAGCTTCGAGTTGCGCTCCGCCTGCGAACGCCTTCGCCAGGACGATGCCATCTGGGTCGTGGTCTTGACGGGCCAGGGCGAGATTTTCTTCGAAGGCTCCGAGCCGTCGCCTGAAGCAACGCGGGCCACCCTGCCCATTGCCAAGATGGCCTCGGCGGTCGCCGACATCGAAAAGCCTGTAATCGCCGCTATCAACGGCGACGCCACAGACCAGGGTCTCGAGCTCGCGCTGGCGTGCGATATCCGCGTCGCCTCGGACCGCGCGCGGTTCGGACTGACGCAAGTCGAGGTCGGGCTGACTCCCCGTGACGGCGGCACTCAGCGCCTGCCCAGGCTGATCGGACGGGCCCGCGCCCTGGAGATGATCCTCACCTCCAGGCTCATCGACGCGGCGGAGGCAAAGCATATCGGTTTGGTCAGCGACGTTGTGGCGCCAAGTGATGTCCTGGCAAGAGCTCAAGAGATTGCGTCCGCCATCGCAAAGCACGGGCCCATCGCGTCCAGGTATCTCAAAGAGGCTGTCCTTCAGGGTCTGGATATGACTCTCAGTCAGGGGTTGCGGCTCGAGGCCGACCTGAGCTTCTTGCTGCAGAGTACAGCCGACAGGGCCGAAGGCATCGACTCATTCCTGGAACGTCGGGAGCCCGACTACAGGGGCAAGTGAGTGGAGCCCAGCGCCCTCCGAATCCGAAAGCGCCACCTGCGCCGCGCAAGAAATGTCTGAGCAGGTCGTACTCTACTCCAAGAATGGCCCGATAGCCCGTATCGTCCTGAACAGGCCGCGGGTCATCAACGCCTACAACGTGCAGATGAGGGACGACCTTTACGAGGCACTGCGGGCGGTGCGCGACGACCCCGAGGTCCGCGTGGCGATAGTCAGCGGCGCCGGCGAGCGAGGCTTCTGCGCCGGCGCGGACCTCACCGAGTTCGGCACCGCTCCGTCTCAAGCGGCGGCCCGCCACGTCCGGTGGGAGCGCGACGTGTGGGGTCTGTTCCTGACCATCCGAAAGCCTCTGATCGCCGCCCTGCACGGCTTTGTGATCGGCTCAGGCGTGGAGATAGCATGCCTGTGCGATATTCGCATCGCCGCCGCCGACAGCGTCTTCAGCATGCCGGAGGTCGCGCTGGGCATGGTTCCGGCCGCGGGAGGCTCGCAGACGTTGCCCCGTACGATCGGGCCGGGGCCGGCGTTGCAGATGCTGCTTACGAACAGCCGTGTGACCGCGCCGGACGCTCTCCGCCTCGGGCTCGTCCACAGAGTCGTTTCGCGAAGCTCGCTGGCGGCGGAGTCGGAGAGACTCGCGGCGGAGCTGGCATCGCGGGACCCAGCGGCTCTGGCGGCGGCCAAGGAGGCCGTGCTCGCCGGAGCGGAGCTGACGCTGGCCCAGGGCCTCGAGCTCGAAGAGCGGCTGGCGAGCCGGCTGGTGGCGAGAACGCAAGACCGACCTGCGGGCTGAGGTGCACAGCCATCAAGGGCATGAATCTCACCTTCGCAAGGAGAGACTCAGCATCACTCCGCCTACTAGCGCGCCTCCTATGAAAGTGGAATTGCCGTACCCATGATGGTACCCTTTGCGGCGCAATGCCCGGGAGGACTCGCGCGCAGGGATGAACACCACAGAGTTTTTAGCCATATCGGCGGCCATCGTCCCCGACCGCCTCGCCATCATCTTCGAGGACGAACGGATTACGTACGAAGACCTGCAGGGGCGCGCAAACCGGCTCGCCAACTCGCTGGAGGGCCTCGGCGTCGGGCCGGGGGACCGGGTCGCAATAGTCCAGGTGAACTGCAACCAGTACCTCGAGGCCTACTTCGCCACCGCAAAGCTCGACGCCGTCTACGTCCCGCTGAACTTTCGCGCCAGGGCCGAGGAGCTGGCGTACATGGTCAACGACGCCCAGCCGAGGGTTCTCTTGGTCGGCGGGCGCTACACAGACCCGGTACGCTCGATTTCCGATCGGCTGAGCACCGTAGAACATTGTGTCGCGCTGGACGAGCCGGTCGACGGCTGGACCCAATACGACGACCTGCTGGCATCTGGGTCCGGCGACGAGCGGTTCCCCGAGGCGGACGGCGACGACCTGACCATCATCATCTTCACCGCCGGCACTACGGCGGTCCCAAAAGGGGTCATGCTGAGCCACGACAGCTTCTCCTCTTACGTCCTGAGCAACGTGTCGCCGGCCGACCCCGACTTGGCTGAGCGCAACATCCTGACGGTCCCTCTGTACCACATCGCGGGCGTGCAGGCGGTCATGGCGGCGATTTACGGCGGACGCACGCTGATAGTGCAGCGCCAGTTCGAGGCCAAAGAGTGGATGGAGCTGGTCGAGCGCGAGAAGGTCGACCGCGCCATGATGGTGCCGACGATGCTCAAGATCCTGATGGAGCACCCGGAGTTTGGCGCGCACGACCTGAGCAGTCTGAGCGTCATAACCTATGGGGCAGCGCCCATGCCTCTCGACGTCATCAAGCGCGCCATGGACCAGTTCCCCCAAGCGCACTTCATCAACGCCTTCGGCCAGACCGAAACGGGGTCAACTATTACCATGCTCCCACCGGAGGACCATGCGCTCGATGGCACCCCTGAGGAGGTCGAGAAGAAGCTGAGGCGGCTTTCGTCCATCGGCAAGCCGCTCCAGGACGTCGATGTGCGGATAGTCGACGAGGACGGTGAGCCTGTCGCGCAGGGCGACATCGGCGAGATCGTGGCGCGAGGGGCGCGGCTGATGAAGGGCTACTGGAATCAGGCCGAGGCTACCGCGGAGGCCATCCGCGGCGGGTGGCTGTACACGGGCGACCTGGGGTACTTCGACGACGGCGGCTACATCTTCCTCTCGGGCCGCGCCAAGGATTTCATAAAGCGCGGCGGCGAGATGATCTCTCCGGAGGAGGTCGAGCAGGTCTTGTGCTCCCACCCCGCCATCGACGAGGCCGCCATAATCGGCGTGCCGGACGCGGACTGGGGCGAGCGAGTACGAGCCGTGGTGGTCTTGAAGGGAGGACAGGCGGCGTCAGAGGAGGACGTGATCGAGTACTGCCGCCAGCGCCTGGCCAGCTTCAAGAAGCCGGAGTCTGTGGTCTTTGCCGACGCGCTGCCGCGGAACCCCCTCGGCAAGGTGCTCAAGCGCGAGCTGAGGGAGGAGTACGGCTACCCGGTTGAGACTGCAGAATCGTAGTATGGGCATCTTTTACGTGACCATAGAGATCGGCGACCCTCAGGGCCAGGGGTTCGAGTCAGTGGAGGCGCTGGTGGACACGGGAGCGACGTACACGGTCGCGCCCGCCTCCCGGCTCCATGCCCTTGGCGTTCAGCCGCACGTCGAGGCCCCGTTCGAGTTGGCCGACGGCAGCCTACGGGACTTTGCTCTGGGCCAGACGCAGGTCAAGGTGGACCGGCAAGAAGTGACCACGCTAGTTGTATTTGGCGATGAGCACGCACAGACCCTATTGGGAGCGTATACGTTGGAAGGACTGAGGCTCGCCGTAGGCCCGGTCCGCCAGCGACTGATAAGCGTGCCAGCCCGGCTGATGTGATTACCCGATGCGGTCGAAGCCGGTGTAGGGCCGCAGCACCTCGGGGATAACCACCGAGCCATCTTCCTGCTGGAAGTTTTCGAGGACGGCGATGATCGTCCTGGGCAGGGCCAGACCGGACCCGTTGAGCGTATGCACGAAACGCGGGCGCGCTCCCGCCTCCGGCCGGTAGCGAATCGACCCTCGCCGGGCCTGGAAGTCGGTGCAGTTCGAGCACGAGCTGACCTCCAGCCACTCCGAGCTGCCGGGCGCCCACATCTCGACGTCGTAGCCCTTGACGGCCGGGAACCCCAGGTCGGCCGTGCACAGCTGCAGGACCCGGTGGGGTATCCCCAGACGCACGCAGATCTCCTCAGCGTTTAAGACCAGCTTGTCGAGCTCGGCGTCGGACTCCTCCGGCGCCACGAACTTGTACATCTCGACCTTCTCGAACTGGTGGACCCGCTTGATGCCGCGAGTGTCCCGGCCCGCCGAGGTCTTCTCTCTTCGGAAGCACGGCGTGTGGGCAACGTAGCTCAGCGGCAGCGACTCCGGGGGGAGTATCTCGTCGCGGTGCAGGCTGGTTATCGCCGCCTCGGCCGTCGGGACCAGCCACAGGTCGTCCTCCTCGTCGTGGTACATGTTCTCGGCAAAGTGAGGCAGGTGGCTGCTGGCCAGGAGCGACTCGCGGGTGACAAGATCGGGCAGGTACAGCTCCTCGTAGCCATGCTCTGCGGTATGCAGGTCCAGCATCCACGAGATGAGCGCTCGATGCAGCCTGGAGCCCTTGCCCTTGAGTACGAAGAAGCGTGAGCCCGAAAGCTTCGCACCGCGCTTGAGGTCGATGATGTCCAGCCGCTCCCCGATCTCCCAGTGCGGCAAAGGGTCAAAGGAGAACGAGGGCAGCTCGCCCACGGTCCGGACGATCTCGTTGCCGCTCTCGTCCTCGCCAAAGGGCACATCGTCACGCGGGATGTTGGGGATCGTCAGGAGCATGGCGTTGGTCTCGTCCTCGACTGTCTTCCGCTCGCCCTCCAACCCCTTAATTCTTTCGCCGACTCCCCTCATCTCCTCGACGAGCTCCGGCGGGCGCTCCTTCGTCTGGCCAAGGCTGCGGCTGACCTGGTTGCGTCGGGCCCGCAGCTCGCCCTCTTCCGCGATGATCGACCGGCGACGAGTGTCGAGTTCCAGGATGCGATCGATGGCGATGTCCGCGTTTCGCCGTCTCATCGCGTCGCGAACCAGATCAGGCTTCTCTCGTATGAGCTCGATGCTTATCAAGACAGGTCTTCGCCGGCTGGCGGCCTCGCGGTTACGACAGAATCTCTCGCAGTCTGTCTGCGATGACCTTTTCGCCGCCTTCCTTCAGCGTAGGCATCCGGATGACGAACGAATCGTCCCCCAACTCCCGGACCCATATGCTCGGGTTGCCGGACCTGAGCTCCTCGACGACGTCCTGGGCAGATTTGCCAGCCTTGTCGGCATCGACGCGGATGCGGAGGCCCTCGGCGGGCTCGTTCTCGGGAAAGTAAGCGAGCTGGGCGTTGGGCAGTCCGGCCAGGTCGGTCCTCAGCGACGAGATCCTTACCTCGTAGGCGGCGAAGCGGTCCTCGTGGTTCATCGTCAGCCACTCGCGCAGGGCGGCGTAGACGGCCACAACCTCCTGACGGTCCACCTTCATGGGCCTGGAAAAGGTCCGGAGCGCGGTGTCTTCGAAGCCAATGAAACTGTTCATTCTAGCCGCGGCGACCAGGTCGGCTTTGCCGGTTAGCATGCCGCTGGAGTTCACGGCGCCGAAGTACTTGGCGCCGTACGCCACCAGGTCCGCCCCCATCTTGACGTACCTGCTGAGGTTGTCGGTCGGGTACACCTGGCCGGCGGCGTCGACGATGATGGGCACGTCGTGGGCGTGGCCGATGCGAATAACCTCCTCCAACGGAAGGGCGCCGGGATTTCGGTCTCCAGGCGCCAGGTAGTGAATCGCCGCCGTATTCGGTCCTATGGCGGACTCGAGCTGGTCCGAGGTCGTCCTGTCCGCGTCTCCGACCTCCACCAGCTTCCCGCCCGGGATGGTCATGCACCTGTCGTACTTGACCCTGAGCTGACGCTGGATGATGAACTCGTGCCGCATCCCGGTAACGTCGGGAATCCGCTCGATCCTCTCCTCATCGCTACCCGTCATGCAGGCGGCTGCGCCAACGGCCAGAGCGGCGGCGGTACCCGAGGTGACTAGCGCGGCCTCTACACCGAGCATGTCGGCGATCCTCTCGCCGACCCGGTCAGTCAGCTCTCCCATGTGCGCGTAGTACTCCTCCGAGTCATCCATTATGGCCCGCACATCGGCCGACACCGTGTTCCCGCCAAGCAACGTCCTGTTGCCCTGCGCGTTCAAGACCGGCCGTACCCCTAGCTCGTCGAAGATTCCGCTCATCCAAGACTCCTTCATCATCAACCGTCCGTCACAGTAACCGGCATGGCCATTCTAAGATGCGCACCTAACCCACGCAACCCCGGCCGGTCCGCCGCGCGGGGAGCTAGTCCATAGTAACCGAACTAAGCGTAACGGTCGGTCGAGCGCCGTCGGGAGTCCAGAGGGGCGACAGCCCCTTTGGCGGGGGTACTGGGGGTGCCCCCCAGATCCCCTTTCCCCGTTCCAGAACAGGAGAGATACAGGATGCAATTGATCCGGACTTTCCCATGACGTTGTCGATTGTACTTCAACGTCGCCTTAAGGTGAACCGACGTCGAAGGCGATAGAGAGACTCCGCCGTTTGTGCTCCCCCTAGACGGGGAGTTCGACCCTCCCCCGTCTCCACCAAGAACACGAATCAGCCTCCAGCCCATGTCCATGGGGCGGAGGCTGATCTGCTATACGGGGCTCGGCGTCCGGGTCGTGCACCAGGGCCACTTCTGAGTCCTCCCTGGTGGTCGCAATCTCGAACACCGGCTTGAAGGGCGCCTTGGGCTTGTAAACACAAAACACCGCTTGTTTGGCGGCTCGACGGGAAGCGTGGAGTCGGCCGTTAAGGGCTAACGAGGGTACGACCGCCAGGAACAGGCCAAGCCATGACCTCAACTTTCCGAACCTGGCCTATTGGCAAGTCCAAGGCTGGACGGAGAGACGAAGAAGAAAGTCGAACTATACTGTGAACACGGAGCCCCGGTGCGGGTAGCTGGCCTCACGCCGTGATTGCTCCGGGCTGCGAGTCATGCTGAGGATGCGCCAATAGGTAAGCAGGCTGGCCTCGTGACATCAGCCAGGCGGGCCTTCATGGTCTCAAGCCTCGAAGCTTTCGAGCACCCGAGGCCCAGTTATCCGGAGCCGAAGAACCTTCGCGCCAACCTGACGCCCTTCCGCTCAGGGACTTCATCCAAGAATACACAAATGGCTGCCATGGCGGATTAAACATTCCTCCCGGGTGCTCAACATTCTTGAACGTGTTCCTACACACTTATGGACTCTAACACGCTTGGTTAAGTGATCGTAGATTAATCACATGGAGGGGGATGCATGACAATCAAGTAATTAATTTTTAGATTTCTGCAATTCTGAGTTTCTGCCTATACCACCACAAATTGCCCCATCATGCCGGCATCTTCATGCTCCAAAATATGGCAGTGGAACATGTAAGGTTTATCCGGGTCGGTGAAGTCGCTAAAATGGGCGATAATTCTGACCGTTTCGCGCGGCATGACCAATACGGTGTCTTTCCAGCCTGCTTCATTCGCTGCTGGTGGCGCTCCATCTCGTGTCAGAATCAGGAATTGGATGTCGTGAACATGAAACGGATGAGGCATTTCTGATTTGTTAGTGACTTCCCAAATCTCAGTATCGTTCACTTTGACGGTCTGATCGATCCGATTCATATCCATACTCTG
Organism: Chloroflexota bacterium; assembly: GCA_022566795.1. Taxonomy (GTDB): domain Bacteria; phylum Chloroflexota; class Dehalococcoidia; order Lucifugimonadales; genus JADFIF01. The sequence goes on along the minus strand of JADFIF010000091.1, from coordinate 2,690 downwards.
TCCATTGATTTTCATGGCCCCAACAAACCCCATGTCTAGTTCGAAAGGCCGGGTCCTGGCGGCCTGGCCCTCTTGAAGGCGGTTGATAGAGGCCAGGGAGGCCGGCAGAGCAGTAGTGGGGTTAGCAGTAGCCGCCTTAACATCAATGGTCATGATGTCAAAAGTTGAGTCATCCAGAGCATTAGAATTCCAAAACGGGTTGATGTTATCCAGCTCCGATGAAAAGCTCACCAGCCGTACCTGGCTATTTTCCTCACCGCTGAAATCGACTAAGATTTCCGCTCTCTCGCCAGTAGATAACCTCAATCTAGTTAAAGGCACCGGCCTTTCTAACAGCCCACCATCTGTGCCGATTTGATGGAATTGACGATCATCGCTGAAGCCAAAATTGTAGATACGGGCGTTGGAGCCGTTAAGCAGGCGAAAACGGACGAATTGCGCAGGAGCGTCGAACACTGGAGTTATAGCCCCATTGACTAGAAACTGATCTCCTTTTACACCAAAACGGGTGCCGGGGTAATTGAACGAACCATCAGCATCAAGAATTTTGTCCTGAATAATCAAAGGGATGTCATCCGTCCCATATTGATCAGGTAGATCCAGTTCGCTTTGGGGGTCTTTGACGATAAGTAGTCCAGCCAGACCATGGTATACATGTTCAGCTGTTTTATTCTCCAAATGGGGGTGATACCAAAAGGTGGCCTCTTCATTCATAATGGTATATTGGGCCTGCCAAGTATTACCATTGTCGATTCTTTGATGAGGGCCCCCATCCATGATCGCCGGTAAATGTATACCATGCCAATGGGTAGTCGTCGGCTCACCTAATTGATTGGTAACATTGATGACAACCTCATCCCCTTTGTGCATGAGCAGCGTGGGACCAAGAATATTGCCGTTGTAAGCGAATGTGGCAGTTCGCTTCCCGGGAACATAAGCCATGGAGCCTGGTTGCATGATTAAGTTGTAGACCTGTTTGCCATCTATTTCTGTCCCGGTTAATAGACTTGGGATGGGTAACCGTTGACCGCGGATCACGTCTGCCGCTGTTGAAGAAGGATTGCGATCGTGCAGGAACAAGTCCCGTAGTAGGTAACCCCCACCCAGTAACGCAACAACGCCACCAGCTGAGACTTTCAAGAAAGTCCGACGTGACATTCGGAGTTGTCTTGTCATTTTATTTTCCTCAAGCGCTATCTTCTCAAAATTCGAGCCCCTCTTAATAGAAAAGGAATTTCGCTGCGGACGTACGCGCGAGGCTTTCAGTTGAGAATCTTGATAGCACTGTTCCTCCTTTGTCCTTACCTAGACGAAGCTTATGTAATTACCACTCACAGCCAGCCGTCAAGCAAACGCCCCAGATAGCTGCTCTGTTCGGCGTAGCCCTCCTTAACCGCGATAGCGGGCTCCTTCCGAGGCAGATGCACAATCTCCTGTTATCGGATATACTTGCTCTGAATCGAACGCCGGTGTATTATAGGTCATGTGTGTTCGACATGCAACTACGTTATCCGATTACGTCAGGACTATGACAGATACGAAACAGCGAAGAGACGATCCACGGATGGAACGGACCCGGGCGCGCGCTATGGAGGCGACGCTCGAACTGGCTGCAGAATCCGGTCTCCACGCTTGCACGTTCGACGCGGTTTCGGAGCGCTCCGGCATCGCACGCAGCACCCTCTATCGGCATTGGAGCAACCAATCCGAGCTCGTTATGGACGCGCTCAACAGCCAGAATATGGATGAGCACGTCGCCCACGACACCGACACCGGGAGTCTACGTGATGACATGCTCATCCTTATGCTTGGTCAGGGGCGAGATCTCGAAGGCTCGACATGGTGGGCGATGGTTCCCCAGCTGGTGGCAGCTGCGTCGACCGATCCCGACATGAGCGACATGATGAGGAAGGGCTCGGACTACTATCTGGGGATTGTCGCCGAGATCATCGAGCGGGCCAAGGAGCGAGGCGAAGTCGCCACAGACATCGACTCCACTCACGCTGCGCTGCTGTTCTCAGCCCCGATCTTCTACCGATACTTCGTGGCCCGTCAGCCGGTCGATGGAAGGTGGATAACCTCACACGTCGACGCGATAGTGGGACTCCTCCATCAACCCTGATATTCAACACATGGGGCAATTTGGCTCGGAGGCCGCCGCAGCCGATCTCGGCGACGAACGCTCGAAGTGACCTTAACTTGAAAAGTTTGAACTGTAGGCTTCGCGACGGCCGGTGCTACGCCTTGAGTAGACATAGCCGTGCGCAAGAGATTTCACAGATTGCCGGCCTGGATGAACAGAGCCGGCTGCACCGATCTGGGGTCCAGTATGCAGCCTAGGGAGGCTGGGGCCTAGTCTGCTGGGCTGTGCTGGGATTGATTGGATTTGGTACTGACTCGTACAGCTAGAGCCCCCAGTTCATGGCTCCTGACGAAGGAGTTATCGGGGTATCACCGTCGTCCATCGTTGACGATCGCTGGCCTGCTGTGCGCAGGTGTCAAGTCCAACGCCATTCATCCGATATCGTGGGCCACCCGCATCTCTACTCGGTCCCTCTTCGACCGTGATGCACCTCTGAGGAAACGCTTCCAGCGCGATTTGGCCTGAGTCTCGCAATGACCAGGTCTGGAGATCTGACTCGGTACATTCCGCCAAGAGGAGCCGAGCCCCGATCGAGGCGCTCTCGGCC
>JADFIF010000090.1 GCA_022566795.1 Chloroflexota bacterium | reverse complement strand
AAAAGGTCGTAGGCTTCACGGATATTGGACGTGGTCAGCGGACATATGTCGGGGCAGTTGGTGTAGAGGAAGGTGAGCAGCACAACTTTGCCACGATAGTCGTCCAGGCTTACGGAGCGTGAAAACTGGTTGGTCAGCGTGAAGGATGTGGCGGGCGCGCGTGCCGTAAGCTCGGTGCCTCGAAACGTCTCCGGGCTCGAGCAGGCGATGAACGCCGCAACGGAGATCGACATCGCGAAAAGCAGTAGCAGCCCACGAGGCAAGGAACCAGCCGAGCGATCTGACCAGAAAACTTTGATTCCGCCTTCCAGTGTCAGTCTGCGTGCTCGGTCGGCGAGGTGCGACGATACATGCACGGAACCGCCGTGAAATACCAGCCCCGCGGATGGGCCAGGGCTAGCCCTGGTTGGTCCGGCGCTCGAGCAGGGCCGCTACCGTGGGCACCCCGACCACCAGGGCGGTGCCTAGAGCTACGACGCCCCACTCCCCAGCCCCGGTGGAGTGCACGAGCATGAAGATGACGCCCAGGCCTCCGGCGAAGGCAACGATGACAAGGACTGCCAGCAGCGGAATCACCATGGCCAGGGTCATGCGGTCGTTCATATCAGGACTTCTCCTGGATTTCCAAACGCGGAGCTTGTTGTGCGCTACGGGTACTCGGCTGGGCGAGACGCCTCGGCCTTGGTGCGTTCCTCTTCGCGATTGTACCACCGAAAGAAGGCGGTGATGATCAGCACGAGGAAGAGCACGCCGCCGCCCATCTTCATGAATATTGCCCCTAGCTGCTGGTCGAGCACCGGCGATATCCCCCAGAGCCTGGGCGCGTTGACGTACCATTCGTACAGCGGCTCGCGCGAGAAGGTGATCGGGGCGAAGACGATAATCTGGGCGATGGACAGCAGGAACATGTACGCCATCATAGCGGGATAGGACAGCCTAGGTATCTCGGGCAGCATCCCGGCGATGGGCCACCACATCAGCACGGCGGCGCCCATGAACAGCAGGTGCTCGCCGATGTGCACGCCGTGGTTCGTGACAGACACGTTGTACAGCGCGGGAATGTGCCACAGCGAAAACACGATGTTGAAGAAGCCAAACGCGATTACCGGATGCGTGCCCAGCCGCGCCAGCCGAAAGGCCCAGTTGGGGCGCAGCAACGGCCGTATCAGCCAGTCTGGCGTCCCCAGGATCAGCAGAGGGGGCGCGATCAGCGTCAGGAGCACGTGCTGGACCATGTGCGCGCTGAACAGGTAGTTGTCGCTTAGCTCGTGGAGGGGCGAAACGAGGGAGAAGAAAATGACCATGACGCCCGCGGTAAAGGTCGCCACCTGGCGGGGGTTCACGTCGTCGGCGAGGCGGTATCGCTCCCTGAGGGGCCCGATGCCCAGGAGGTAGGCGCCCTGAAACAGGGCGAGCCCAATCAGCGCGTCCGGGTGGGCATGCCAGTGGGTCCATACCGACCCGGCAACGTCATCCATCGAGCCGACCTGCCTTGACCCACGGGGTCAGACGAAGAATCGGAACAAGCCGATCAGAGCGAAGACTACGGAGAAGGCGAGTGCCAGCCCGCCCACGAATAAGCTGGAGAACAGCCGGTTATCGTAGCGCAGGTGCATGTAGAACATGGCGACCATTGCGAACTTGACAGTGGAGAGGACGGCCAGCACCGGGATGATGCCGTAGCCCAGCCACGTGGCGTAGAAGATCGCCACCTCTACCGCCGTGATTGCCGAGAGGATCATGGCGACAATGAAGTAGGTTTTGGGCGTCGGATGTCCGGTGTGGACCTCCGCCGCCGCGTGCTGCGCTGCCTGGGCTCGTTGCGCCATCTGATACTCCGCTGCTAGTTGAATCCCTCGAACACTCCGAACAGGTAGACGACTGTGAAGATGACGATCCAGACGATGTCGACGAAGTGCCAGTAGAGGGCCGCCAGATCGACGTCCAGGCTCCGCTCGGCAGTCACGCCGCCGCGCTTGAACGAGTAGAAGAACAGGGAGAGCAGCCAGATGACTCCCAGCGTGACATGCGCTCCATGGAAGCCAGTCAGCGTGAAGAACGTGGTGCCGAAGAGATTCGTCCTGGGCGTGAGTCCCTCCTGGACGAAGTCGCGGAACTCGAAGGTCTGGAACGCGAGGAAGGTCATCCCCATGATGGCCGTCGACATGATCCAGATCCTGAAGCCCTTGATGTTTCCGCGAGTCAGAGCCGAGTAGGCCATCACCATGCTCATGCTGCTCATGAGCAGAACGAAGGTGCTTACCGAGGTGACGGGAATGCTGAAAACGTCTTCGGGCAAGGGGCCCGAGATGCTCTTGCCCTTGTAGACCAGATACGTCGCGATGAGCGAGCCGAAGAACATGCAGTCCGAACCCAGGAAGGCCCACATGAGCAGCTTCCTGTGGCTCAGTCCGGTAGTGGTCTCGTCTGCCGCGTCCCCGTGAGGTACGGCGGGTGCTTGCGCCAAGATCAGCCTCCGCTAGTGAGCCGAACCCTCTTCGGGCTCATTGACAGGCTCGAACGACCAGGCGTACACAGCTATCATCCCGATGCCCGCCCCGATGGCGATGACGGCGACATTGTAGATCAGGCCGTAGCCGGCGATCAGAAGCCCTATCGAAACGACGATTGGCCAGTACGACGGCTGCGGCAGGTGGATTGCGTGCTCGACGCCACCATAGCCCGAGCCGCCCGCCACCGGGACAGGCGCCCCCGGCCTCTCCACCTTTCGCCGCTTCTGTGACCACCAATCGTCCCGGTCGTGGACGGTGGGGATTTCGGCGAAATTGTACTCCGGCGGTGGCGATGGGATGGACCACTCGAGCGTCCGGGCGTCCCACGGGTCCGCCTCCGCGGGCTCGCCTTTGATCCAGCTCGTGACGACGTTGTAGAGGAAGACCAGTATGGAGAAGGCCAGAATGAACGCGCCGACCGTGGAAACCGCGCTCCACATGTCCCATCCCATCCCATCGGCATACGTGTAGATGCGCCGCGGCATGCCGTCCAGGCCGGTGAAGTGCATGGGGAAGAAGGTCATGTTGAAGCCGATGAACGTCAGCCAGAAGCCAATCTTGCCGATCTTCTCGTTGAACATGCGTCCCGTGAACTTCGGGAACCAGTAGTAGATGCCGGCTATCAGCGCGAATATGCTGCCCCCGAAGAGGACGTAATGGATGTGAGCGACGATGAAGTACGTGTCCTGCTGTTGCGCATCCGAGGCGGCCTGCGCGTGCATTATGCCGCTGATCCCCCCGATGGTGAACATTGCGATGAAGCCCAGGGCGAAAAGCATCGGGGTGCTAAGGTCGATAGAGCCTCGCCAGGTAGTGGCAAGCCAGTTGAAGATCTTCACACCCGTCGGTATCGCGATGGCCATGGTAGTGAGGGTGAAGACCGCGTTCGGCACCGGCCCAAGACCGACGGTGAACATGTGGTGGCTCCAGACCATCCAGCCCATGAACCCGATGATGATGCCCGAGAGCACAATGACGGGGTAGCCGAACAGAGGTTTCTTCGAGAAGGTCGGGAGGATCTCCGAGACGATTCCCATGGCCGGCAAGATCAGTATGTAGACCTCCGGGTGTCCGAAAACCCAGAAGAGGTGCTGCCACAGAATCGGGTCGGCGCCGGCGGCGGGCACGAAGAAGTTGGTGCCGAAGGCGCGGTCGAACAGCAGCTCGATCAGCGCCACCGTGATGACCGGGAAAGCAAGAATCAGCAGGAACGAGGTTACGAGCGTCATCCACGTGAACAGCGGCATCCGCATGAGGGTCATCCCCGGAGCTCGCATGTTGAGGATGGTTACGATGAAGTTGAACGCGGCTGCCAACGAGGCGATGCCGAGGAGCTGCAAGCTGATGATCCAGAAGTCGATGCCGTGGCCGAGGTTCTGCGCCTCCCCGGTCAGGGGAGCGTAGCCGAACCAGCCGGCGTTGGGGGCTCCTCCCAGGAACCAGCTAAAGTTGAGCATGATGGCGCCGGCGAGGAACGTCCAGTAGCTGAAGGCGTTCAGCCGGGGGAAAGCGACGTCTCGAGCGCCAATCTGCAAAGGGATGATGAAGTTGAAAAAGGCGGCGCCCATAGGCATTATCGCGAGGAAGATCATCGTCGTCCCGTGCATCGTGAAGAGCTGGTTGAACACCTCGGGGCTCACGATGTCGAGCTCCGACGAGGACAACTGCACCCGCATAATCAGCGCTTCGATGCCGCCCACAACGAACATGATGAAGGCCGTCACGCCGTAGAGAATACCGATTCGCTTGTGGTCGATCGTCGTGATCCAGGACCAGACACCGGTCGGGTATGTCGGCCTTGGAATTGAAAATGCGATCGTCGTCATTTCTGCTCCCGCCCTTGGGCTGGTCAGCTTTCTCGTCTTGAATGATACCTAGGCTGAGGCTTTGAGACTAGCCCCGCTTCAACCTTTAATCAGTTCGCGCTTACCCACGTGACTTTCGCAAGCCCCAGCAACGGCCTGAAGTCTGCTACCCAAAGGGCTCACGGTCGTACGGTAACAGTGCCCGTCATGCCAAGGGCCTGATGAGGTATGCATATCAGCGGGAAGGTCCCCGGCTTATCGAAAGTGAAGGTCAACCTCTCGCTTGTGCCTCCGTCGATACTGACGTCTATACCGAGATCCTCGACGGTGAAGGTATGGAAGTCGTTCTCAGCTGTCAGGACGAAGGTCACCGTTTCTCCGACGTTAAACGTGAGCTCGAAAGGATCGAATCTATACTCGCCGCTCCCACTCGGATCTTCGAGGCTGACCTCCACACGAGACTCAGGAGGCGGCGGAGGAGGAGGTGGTGGAGGCGGAGGTGGTGGAGGCCCATTTAAGGGGGCCTTCAAGCCCCTCAAGTACGCGATCAACGCCGAGATCTGCGGCTCCGTCAGCCGCGGCGATGTGCCGTTGTATACACCTGCATTTTTGCACATGATATTGCCCGGCTTGAGGTCACAAGGGTTTTCGAGCCAGTCACGGAGGTTCGGCTGCGTGTTCTCAAGGATGGACCCGGCGAAGCGGTCCCGGTCGGCGAAATGGGTCAGGTTCGGACCGATCTGACCTCGCGCCCGCGTGCCGTCGATTGTGTGGCAGCCGCGGCATCCGGCCTGGATGGACATGAAGACGTCCTGGCCTTCGATGGCCAACGCGTCGATCGGCGCCAGGGCCGGCGCTGCCTGCGCCTTCAGCCAGCTAGCGAAATCTGCCTCGGTCTGGGCTACCACGGTAAAGCGCATGTGGGCGTGGGACTCACCGCAGAACTCGGCGCATTGCCCGAAGTACACTCCCGGCTCCGTGGCCTGGAACCATAGCGTGTTGTCGTTGTTTGGCACCATGTCGACCTTCCCCGCGAGCTTCGGGATCCAGAAGCTGTGGATGACGTCGACAGAGTCGAGCTCCACGTTCACGGGTCTTCCGATGGGGACGTGTAGCTCGTTGGCCGTGACAACGCCGAGGCCCGGGTACTCGAACTCGAACCACCACTGATGCCCGGTGGCCCTGACCACAAGTCCTCCGTCCTCCGGCCTCTGCGGCGAGTTGGCGTTGTCGAAGATTGTCAGCACCGACGGGACCGCTATGGCGATTAGCAGCAGCGTGGGCGCGACAGTCCAGGCTATCTCTAGCCGTGCATGGCCGTGTATCTGCTCGGGGTCGCCATCTCCGGGCTTCCGGCGGAACCGGACCGCGATGTAGATGATAGCGCCCATCACCAGAATGAAGACGACGAGCCCGATCCAGAACAAGATGATGAAGAGAGTCGCTTGGGATTCGGCGACGGGGCCCAATGTGTCGAATGTCGACTGCGGGTGAGATGGGGTGCAGCCGGCGAGAAGAACCGCCATAAGGGAAGAAACGGCGACTCCGAGCAGTCTCTTTGGCCGGTGACCTATGGCCAGCATCTTACGGAGAATCTCGCTTACTCCATCTATTCGACGGGCAGGCGCCCGCATAAAACCAGCTAAAGAAGCTAACAGAGGGTCATACCCCAGTCAAGGCATTCGGCCTCGACTTCTCTGCGCTTACCAAGTCGCTCCGAAATCGTCAAACGGCGCTGTCGATCATGATCGCCAGAAACAGCGCCGCCAGGTAGAGGATCGAGTAGAAGAAGAAGAGCCTGGCCCCCTCGATGTCCGGTCGCCTCTTGAGCCGCCAGGCCAGACCGACAAACCCAGCGCCGAAGGCCAACGATGCGCCCAAGTAGATCCCATCCAGCGACGTGACCGTGGAGCCGAACATCAACGTCAGGGCCAGCAACAAGACCGAATATAACAGAATCGATGTCTTCGTCTTGTCGACCCCTGCCACAACAGGAAGCATGGGCACGCCGGCCCGGGCGTAGTCGTCCTTTAGAATCAGCGACAGCGCCCAGAAGTGGGGTGGAGTCCAAAAGAAGACGATCGCGAACAGGTAGAGTGCCGGCAGATCGATCTGTCCGGTAACCGCCGTCCATCCGACCATCGGCGGAATGGCCCCCGCCGCTCCCCCGATGACGATGTTTTGCGGTGTCGTGCGCTTCAAGACCTTCGTGTACACGAGCACGTAAAAGAGCGTCGCGCTCAGAGTCAACGCAGCGCTGAGGGGATTCACCATCGTGCTCAGCAAAGTGAACGCGAGCAGGTTCAGGGCGATGCCAAATGCCAGTGCCTGGTTAGCGTCGATACGGCCGGTTACTACTGGACGTCCCTTCGTTCGGTCCATTCGCTCGTCGATGTCCTTGTCTAGCGCGTGGTTCATCGCGTTGGCCCCGCCGGATGCCAGGGTGCCGCCGCCGAGGACGAGGATTATCAAAGAGGCTTCCGGCGCACCCTGCGACGCGAGGAACATTCCGCCTAGGGCGGTTACGAGAAGGAGGACGATAATCCGGGGCTTCGTCAGCGCGACGTAGTCCCTGACAAGCGTTTGGGATGCGGCCACCTGAGCCATCACGATGTAGCGCTCTCCAAACCCGCCGCCCGCTCGAGCTCGGGCTGTGACCTTTGTTGCGCAATGCCGCCCTGAGCGACGACCAGCGCGGCTAGGTAGGCGAGCGCCATCCAGAGGAGACTGGCGACGCTCAGGTGAATAGCCTTCAAGGACGACGGAAATCCATCCCAGACGGTGGCGGCGCCTACCAGGGTCTGCACGACGAACAGCGACCCAATCGCGAGCCCGGCCCAGCCGACCTCGGGCCGTCTCTGCCGCCTAGCCCATGCCGCAAAGGCCGTGGCCAGAACCAAGAGGCCTACTATAGCCGCCAAGAGACGATGGCCCATGTGTATGGCGTGTGTACTCTCCTGTGGAAACAGGCTGCCATTGCATAGCGGCCACGTACCGCACGAGGATCCAGCGCCGTATCCGACCATGTAAGAGCCCGACAATATTACAAGGAGGACGCCCGCTCCTGACGCGAGTATCATCCGGTTGAAGCGCTCGCTCGCCGGCTCGGCTACTCGGGCCGAGCTCACGACAGCGGCGGGCGGGCGCCACCCCGAGACCAGCGCTACCGCCATCGCCGCTACCACAGACTCCGCGACACCGAGGTGAAGCAGCCTTACCCACCAGGCGAGGTCGGTCAGGACGGTGATGCCGCCGAGTATCCCTGCGATGACAACCATCACCAGACCGAAGATGGTCGAAGATAAAACCCACGGCCTCGAGCGATAGAAGGTCCACGCGAGAACCACCGCCGCGATCACCAGGAGCCCAAGGGCCGAGCCAGACAGGCGGTGGGAGTACTCGATCAGCGTCGCGGTATCGAATGGGGGGATCACCCTCCCGTGGCATAGAGGCCAATCGGGGCAGCCCAGGCCCGATCCGGTAACGCGTACGACGCCTCCCAGCGTGACCTGGGCGAAGGCGGAGAGTAGCGCGGCCGCAGCCACGATTCTGAAAGCGATCTGGGCCCATGCTCCCGGGACGCGCTGTCCAGTCACGGAGTCTGACCCCTCGGTGGGTGATTCGGGCGGCCGCTCCGCGTATCACTCCCGCGGCGGACGCGACGCGGGCCTCCGCACGGTGGCGGACGCCAGTATGTGCAACTTTTCACGAGCGCAGGATAGCATAGGCCCCAGGGAGCGTCAACAGAATATCCTGGCCAACCCGATGCGTACTTCGTCAGGCGGACTCCTTGCGATTCGCAGAGCTGCCACTCTGTCACGCTGCACGAACCGAAGCATCTCCGCCCCCCGAGACGCGCCCCTTCGCGGGTGCCGTCACAGCCACCACAGTCGGTCGGGGAAGGGAAGCGAGTTGCTTGACTGCCAAAGCCGTCGAAAGCTAAAATTGTCTGAGTCCTCAACCGCGACGCCTGGTCCCAGACCGCCGACCCGGAGGCGTGCCCTGGCCCGCTAGCTCAACTGGCAGAGCAACTGACTCTTAATCAGTAGGTTCTCGGTTCAAGTCCGAGGCGGGTCACCAAGCAGTCTACCAAGCCCCGCAGAGCCAATCGGCAAATGCGGGGCATGCAGCTGGCAAGATATGGCCGTCGGAGCATTTCGACGTGGAGTTCCCAATGTAACACTCGCGCCCGAGTAACAGACCGCCTATGGCCGTGGCAACGCCGTAAGCCGAGGGTGTGGCCGGCGGGGTATCTCATCGGCATTCGAGAACCGACCATATGAGTGAAGAGACGCGAGCTCATCCACCGGCGCCCTGCTGCGCAGCTAGCCGACCCGAGCATCGGGCCGGGGCACAACAGCCGGTGCGAACTCTCCAAGGCGACAGGAGCAGGTCAACGAAGGGAATGGAGCTGCTGCAGGGCGGCACCTTCCTGATGGGCACTGACGACGATGTTGGGTTCCCGGCAGACGGTGAGGGGCCCGTTCGGGAGATGTACCTGGACCCGCTCTACGTGGGCGCGTGCGCCGTGACAAATGCCGAGTTCAGCAGGTTCGTCAAGACCACGCGTTACAAGACCGAGGCTGAGGTCTTCGGCTGGTCGTTTGTATTCCGCAAATTCCTGTCGCCCGCCCTCGACCAGCGGCTCACACAAGTCGTAGCCGAGGCGCCTTGGTGGGCGCCGGTACCGGGCGCAATGTGGAGGCATCCCGAGGGACCGCGCTCGGGCATCAAATCGCGAATGGACCACCCTGTGGTTCACGTCTCATGGGCCGATGCAGCGGAATATTGCGGGTGGGCCGGCCTTCGGCTTCTCACCGAGGCCGAGTGGGAGTACGCGGCACGCGGCGGGTTGGAGCAGAAAAGGTACACGTGGGGTGACGAGCTGACACCGGGCGAGGAGCACCGGTGCAATATTTGGCAGGGTACGTTTCCGGAGGTCAACACGTCTGAGGACGGTTACGCGGGAACTGCCCCTGTCCGCTCCTTCCCGCCCAACGGCTTCGGCCTGTTCAACATGTCCGGGAACGTGTGGGAGTGGGTCTCCGACTGGTTCACCACCCAACACCACAATGGTCCTCGGCGTAATCCGACAGGACCTCCAGAAGGCGCCTCCAGGGTGATTCGAGGGGGCTCGTACCTGTGCCACGCGTCCTACTGCGATCGCTATCGTGTGGCCGCTCGCAGCTCGAACACCCCCGACAGCTCCACGGGCAACCTCGGATTCCGCTGCGCCCGAAACGCCTGACGCCTGGCGAGATGACCTCGCCTGGATCCACAGCTTGGTAAAAGGGGAGGAGACATGCCGGATAGGTCGAACCTGGTCTTCATGTTCAGCGACCAGCAGCGCTACGACACGATGAGCTGCTACGGAAACGAATGGATCAACACGCCGAACCTGAACGCTCTGGCCGACCGCAGCTTCGTTTTTCAGCGGGCTTACGTGACCCAGCCTGTATGCACTCCTGCGCGCGCGTCGATTCTGACCGGGCTCTACCCTCACGCCGCAGGACCGATTCTGAACAAGATGGTGCTCCCGCAGGACGTCAGGACGATCGCGGAGATGGTGTCTGACGAGTACGTCTGTGCCTACTTCGGTAAGTGGCACCTGGGCGACGACGTGATCCCACAGCACGGCTTCGACGAGTGGGTGAGCACGGAGGATGGCCATAGGGCTGAGTACACCCGAAGGGAGTACCGCTCCCGGCTCAGCGACTACCACCATCACCTGGTTGCCAATGGCTTCACCCCGGATGTCGAATCGGACGGCGTCCGGATCTTCTCCTCCGAAAGGCGGTACTCGTTGCCCGAGGAGTTTCAGATGGCCTCCTTCCTCGGGGATCGCGCGGCCTCCTTTATCGAAGCGAACAAGAGTCGCCCCTTCGTGCTCTATGTCAGCACGTTCGAGCCTCATTCGCCGTACAACGGTCCCTTCGAGGACCTGTACGAACCCGGCGATCTCCCCGTGGGTCCCGCCTTCCTGAAGAGGCCCGAGGGCGCGTCACTGCTCAACCGCGTGAGGGCGGACTACTACATGCAATACCTTGGCGGAGCAGGGGACCAGACCGCAGACCCGTATATGATGAACTACGCGGCGGCCGGCGAGGATGTTACAACGGAGCTGGGTTGGCGCCGTCTGCGGGCCCACTATCTGGCGAATATCACACTGGTCGACAGGATGGTCGGCAAGATCAACGGCGCTCTCGAGGCGGCGGGCGTCGCCGAAAACACCGTGGTGGTCTTCACCAGCGACCACGGCGAGATGGCCGGCGACCACGGGATGCTGGAGAAGCGCTCCTTCTACGAGGAGGCAGCCCGGGTACCGCTGCTGATGCGGGTCCCCTGGCTCGCCGACGAAGGGCGTAGGCTCGAGGGCGCCTTCGGGCACATCGACCTCGTCCCGACACTTCTGGACCTGTTGGGGCAGCCCATCCCCGGTCACCTCCAGGGACGAAGCCGTACGTCGGCGCTGCGGGGCGAAGAGACCCTCGAGGGCAATGACGTCTTCATGGAGTGGAACGGTATCAGCGCCGAAATCGGCGACAGGCAACTTGGTAGCCCGGCCATAGACCGCATGATTACGCTGCCGTGGCGCTCTGTAGTATCCGAGGGGTGGAAGCTAAATCTGTGCGCCGGAGACCAGTGCGAGCTGTTCGATCTCAGCTCGGACCCGTTCGAGCAGCGGAACCTGTTCAATGACCCCGCTCATGTCGATCGCATCCGCGACCTGGCGGCAAGGATTCGGGCGTGGCAGGTTGAAACGGGCGACGATGCCCCCCTGCCGCCAACTTGATTAACCACTGCCTTACCGCGTGGGATCCTTCTGAGGCTCGGCCCAGCAGTTAGTTGCAGACCTGAGTCAGCGGCTCTGCCCGTCATAGGCCTAAGGCAGTGGCAAACCCGTCTCGAGGTGCGCAACGTGATGCGAATCGCTTCCGGATTGAACCAAAGGAGTGTCATGACACAGCGCCCAAACATAATCCTGATTCTCGCGGACGACATGGGCTACTCTGACCTTGGGTGCTACGGCTCCGAGATACGGACTCCCAATCTGGACAGGCTCGCGAACAAAGGCCTGCGCTTTTCGCAGATGTACAACTCCGCTCGTTGCTGCCCGTCGAGGGCCGCGCTGCTCACAGGGCTGAACCCGCAACAGACCGGTGTAGGCCATATGGTCGATAATCTGGGCAGGCCCGCGTACCAGGGCTACCTCAACCACAGCTGCGCAACCGTGGCCGAGGTGCTCCGCCGAAGCGGGTACGCCACCTACATGTCCGGCAAGTGGCATGTCGGGGGCAGATATGACCTGCTGGCACCCGATAGCTGGGAGCGGATCAAGGGGGACAGTGGGCATCCCATCCCCGTGCAGCGCGGCTTTGACAGGTTCTATGGGATCGTCTCCGGCAGCGCAAACTACTTCTACCCGCTCACTCTGATGCGCGACGACCAGTTCATACCATTGGAGCCGTCGGGCTTCTACCTCACGGACGCCATCAGCGACCACGCAGCCCAGATGATCGAGGAGAATACATCTTCTGATAAGCCCTTCTTCCTCCACGTGACCTACACTGCGCCCCACTGGCCCTTGCAAGCCTTGGAAGGTGACATAGCTCGTTACGAAGGCACATACCGAAAGGGATGGGACGAACTCCGCACCAGCCGTCACGAGGAACTCAAGGGGATGGGAATCCTCGACTCCAGGTGGGAGATCTCTCCTCGCGACGAGTCATCTCCGCCTTGGCAGGACGTAGAGGACCGCGACTGGCACGACATCCGCATGGCGACGTACGCCGCGCAGATAGACCGGATGGATCAGGGCATAGGGCGCATCATCGACAAGGTCCGAGCGCTTGGCATCGAGGACAACACACTCGTGATGTTCCTGTCCGACAACGGCGGATGCGCCGAATTCCTCATGGAAGACACCAGCCGGCCGGTGCCATCTCAGTACATGACTCCAAACCCGGACGGCAAGCCCATGAAGATGGGCAATATTCCAGAACTGCGGCCCGGCCCAGCCGACACCTTCATGAGCTACGACCTGCCGTGGGCCAATGCCAGCAACAGCCCGTTCCGGCTCTTCAAGCGGTGGACGCACGAAGGGGGGATTTCCACGCCCTTCATAGTTGCATGG
>JADFIF010000089.1 GCA_022566795.1 Chloroflexota bacterium | reverse complement strand
CCTCACCATGCTGGTAAGGGGACATGGTGCCCGGGTCGACGTTGAGGTAGGGGTCCAACTTGAGCACCGAAACCGTGCCTCCCCGGCTTTTCACGATTCGGCCGATGGAGGCGACACTGACCCCCTTGCCCACCGAGCTAACGACGCCGCCTGTGACGAATACGAACTTTGTCATCGGGTATTAAGCGACCTCCGGGTTCCTGGGGCCGGCGCGAACCGAGGCAAAGCTCGACTGGTCGATGAACGCGGTCCGGCAGCATGGCGTGCGACAGAGAAGAAGGAAATCGGAAGCGACAGTGCGGTTGGAGGGCTGGTGTCGGAGTTGAAGGCGGTGGCGATTGCCACTAGCCGACTTGTCCTTTAGCGGGGATGCTAGGGGACGTTATCACAGCCCAACGGCTCCACATCGTTGCTTGGCAAAGTATAGGCCACGCGTTGCTTGCATGTCAACGGCCGGCCAGGGATATTCTGGGCGGGAGCCAGCGCTCTGAACGCCCGGAGGTGGTGTAAGATTGCTCGCGAACGCGCCAAACGCCGATCCGCTCACGCGGTCTCGGTTTCCAACTCGATGACGCGGATAGCGGGGATGGCTCTGGGCGCCCATCGCCCTTTGGCCAGGGGTCTGGGGGCTTGCCCCCAAGAAGGAAACCGACGAGACCGGGGCGTGGGAACGAGGCCTCTGCCATTCAAGATAGTTGCTGAAGCTATGAGTATTACCGTCATACCCGCCTATAGGGTCGTAACCAGCTTTGCAAAGCAGACACGCGACCTGCCCGTCGAGGAGAGCTCCAATGAGCTGGAGCGAAATCTGCGCCAGTATGTGCGCAACCTTCTCGCGATGCTCCATCCCTCTATCATGGAGCTAGGAGAGCGCTCGGCTGTGACACAGCTGGGCGACCCAGACCCCGACCGGCTTATCGAGGCGCTTGGCCAGCTCGAGGCGGCCTCGCCCAAAGCCCTCGTCGAGCGGGCATTGGCCAAGGCCGCTGAGTACCTGCCGAGGCCAGATCTGAACTCACGCGTTTTCTTACTGCCGGGCGACGGCGAGAGCCGAGTGCTGACTGCGCAGATGAACGGCGTGGTCGGGTTCAGCCTCGGCGCCCAGGCGATGATGGTGTTCCTCTGGCCGGTGCCTGGCTGGCAGCAGAGGCTGAGCTACACCGTGACCCACGAGTACGTGCACCTGGTCAGAAACCTGCTGTTTCCCCGAGGTCTATCGGGCGGCAAGCTCGTCTACGTGAAGACTCAGGAGCCCGAAACGCTGCTCGACGCCATGGTCGCCGAAGGACTCGCCGACGTCTTCTCGATGCAGCTGCAAGAGGGTCCTGGTCCTCCGTGGGTAGACGCTCTCGCGCCCGAGGTAGAGAGGCGAATCTGGCCTCGAGTTCACCGCCGCTTCGGCGTGTCGGATACGGTGGAGATCAGGCGAATGATATTTGGCGACAACGACCGGATTCCGATCTGGACCGGCTACACCTTTGGCTACCGCATCGTATCTCGCTATCTCCAGGCCAACCCTGACGTCCGCCCTGCCAGCCTCGTAGGCCTGCCTGCCAGCGCCATCTACGAAGGAAGCGGCTACGACCCGAGCGTCGACCAGGACCGCGAAACCGAATCTACCTGACAGGCGCAACGGACGGCGCGCGGACTATCGGCGGCTCGCTTGTGGGTTGGGCTGGGTCAACCCGGCATCGCCACGCAGGCCGGCTGTAGGTGAAAAACTCCAAGCTATGCGTGGCTCAGGCCGCCGTCGAGGTAGAGCGTCTCGCCCGTCATGTAGCGCGAGGCGTCCGATGCCAGGTAGAGGGCCAGCAGCCCGACCTCCCTGAGCTCGCCGACGCGGCCGAGAGGAACGGCGGTCCTGGCCCGGTCCCGCGACGCGGCGACCTGGTCCGGGTCGCCCGTCTCCGGGTCCGGGAATTGACCCGGGGCGATGCAGTTCACCGTGACGCCGTATGGCGCCCATTCCAGTGCCAGGGTCTGCGTCAGCCGCGCCAGGCCGGCCTTGGCCGCGGAGTAGGCGAGCATCTGCGCGCTGCCTTTGCGCGCCGCAAACCCGCTGATGTTGATGACCTTCCCCTGTCGCCGCTCCAGGAAGTGCGGGCCGACTGTCCGGCACCCCAGGAATGCCTGGGTCAGATTGACGTCCATCACGAAGCGCCACTCGTCATCCGTCAGTGGCTCGCCGCCTTCCGACCCCGGCAGCGGCACCAGCGGCTTGCGGATGGCGTCGCCTAGGTTGTTGACCAGCACGTCGATATGCCCCCAGCGCTCCATGGCGACATCGAATGTGCGCTGCCAGTCCAGCGCCGTGGTGGCGTCCGCCGTCAAAGTCTCGATGGGGTGTCCAGCGTCCGCCATCTCCCGCGCCAGCGGCCCGAGGTAGCGGTCCGTAAGCGCTGTGACCATGACCTTGGCGCCCGACTCGGCCAGGACTCGGGCGATGCCCTTGCCGATGCCTCTGGCGGCACCGGTGACGATGACGGTCTTGCCCTCGACGCTGTACTCAGCGGGTAGCATTGCGCTCACTCCTTAGGCTAAGAACCTATGTCAAAATCCCGTCGGGGAGTCCAGAGGGGCCAACCCCTCGGGCAAGAGGTCTGGGGGATGTGCCCCCCAGAAGCCAAAGACCATGTGGGCGGGGGTGGGAACAAGGCCTTTGCCTTTTTTAGATAGTTGGTTAGGGTTCTGCCGACGCGTGCGGCGGGCCTCTCCACCGGCACGCGCCTCTGATGGCGATGGCGGCCTCGGGCCGATTTCAGCCATCGGGAGCGTGCTCCAACGCCCTGCGGACGAAGTCGACGCCCACCAGATCTCGCCAGGCGTCCAGCAGGCGGGCCGTAGTGTGGCCCGGGACGCCCGCGGGCAGCTTATAGCCGTTGACGGCCGCGACCGGCAAAATGCAGAATCGGGTGCTGGAGATGAAGGCCTCGTCGGCTGTGTAGACATCGTAGGTGCAGTAGTCGTCCTCATCGACGGCCAACCCCAGCTCGTCTGCGAGCTCCAGGACGGTCTGCATGCTGACGCCCGGCAGCACGTTGTGACGATCAGGGAGCTTGATGCGTCCGTCCCGGACGAACATGAAGTTGGCGCCGGAGCACTCTGTGATGCTCCCCTCCTGGTTGGTCATGAGCGGTATTACCTGGGCGCCGTCCTTAGCGCCTTCTCCAGGGGCCGAGTCGGGCACTCCGTAGGTAACGGGAGTAACCAACCTCACCCCCCGCACGTACCCGGCGGCGAACGCCCCGACGTCGAGGGGTTGGCAGTAGACGACGACCGTCACCCCTGATGCGGCCTCGGCGCCCGTGTCCTCGCGCCTGCTGACCACCTGAGTGACGGTGTATTCCTGGCCCGGCCGCAGCATACGGCGGTTGCCCTCGAGCACCCGCTCGGTAGCCCTTTCCATCTCGTCGAGGCTCAGCCCGGCGTCGATCTTGGCGAAGGCCAGGCCACCGTACAGCCGTTCGAGGTGCTGGCGCAGCCTGAACACCCTCCCGTCGAAGGTGCGCTCGGTGTCGTAGAATCCACCGGCCGATGCTACCCCCTTCGCCTCGAGGGCTGCCATGGCCTGGCTGTGGGGCATGATCTCCCCGTCGAGGTACGTCAGCAACTCGCCGCTGAGGTTCATGGGCACATAGCCGTTTCACTCAAGAATTATCTCAAAAAGGCAAAGGCATTATTCCCACCCACCCGCCCAAAGGGTCTTTGGCTTCTGGAGGGCACATTCCCCAGACCCCTTGCCAGAGGGGGCCGACCCGTCTGGACTCCCCGGACGGAATTTTGAGATAGTCACTTATTGGCGGACGCGTCGCTCAATTGTATCGACTTCGAGTTGGACCGGCGCACGATCGAGAGGTCGAACGAGGCTACCCGGTGCGTCTCGAGAGCCGCCGCCGCAGCTTGGACCGTGCGCGATAGAAGGTCGTAAGGACGTGGATTAGCGGGTTCATCTTTCGGGCGACGATGGTGCCCTGCGCGAGGGCCTGCTTGAAGCCCTCGGGCGTGCCGTCGAACTCGGGCATCTCCACGTAGGTCCGGCCGAGCTCGATCGAGGCGTGGGCGTCGCTGACGCCCGAGGTCAACAGCCCGTGCTCGTCCGCGAACTCGTAGGCCTTGCGGTTGTCGGCGTCGAAGTTGTTGCGCGCGTTGAACACTTCCACGATGTCCGCATAGGGCAGAATATCGTCCAGCGCTTGCCGCCGGATCACCTCGCGCCGGAACCGGTCGAAGGGGTGCGGAATCGAGACGAGCCCTCCCTGGTCCTTGATGCGCTTGGCCGTCTCTACGGGCGGGAGGCCTCGTGGAATCGTTTCCTGGAGGAATAGGCCTGTGATCTCCCCCTGGGCACTCCCAACCTCCTCTCCGATGATAACGGTGAAAGGGGCCAAACGCTGAACCGCGAGGGCTCCTTCGATGGTGTTGTGGTCGGTCACCGCGATGGTGTTCAGGCCGACCTTCAGGCACCTGGCGACCAACGTCTCCGGGGACATCCCCGAGTCTGGGGAGTAGTGCGTGTGCATGTGGAAGTCCGCCTTCAGCACGGTGGCCCTCCTTGCCCTTGCTCCTCGAGCATACGCATCTGCTCGCCGTAGGCCGTCTGGATTCGCGTGATGCGAAGCTCGGCCGATGCCAGCATCTCGCTGCAAAGGCGGGCCAGCTTCATGCCCTCCTCGAACAGCCGGGTCGCGTCGGCTAACGCGAGACCTCCGGCTTCCAGCGCGTCCACCGTCTCGTCGAGCCGGCTCATGGCCTGCTCAAACGACAGGTCGCCAATATCGCCGCCGGAGTTGGGCGCCGTCTCAGGCATTCTGACTCCTGCGAATCGAGGTCACGTCGGCATCCAGCGCCCCTCTCGACAGTGTGATGGCGACCGTGTCTCCGACGGCCACTTGCGCGGCATCGGTGACGACGCCCTTGCCGTCGCGGGCCTGTACGACCGCGTAGCCTCTGCGGAGGATATCGCGAGGATTCCCAGCGTCCAGGCGTCGCTTGAGACCGTCGAATCGCTCGGAGCTCACGGCCAGCCGCTGCCGGAGACGCTCGGCGGCGGTCCTGAGCAGATCGTCTATTCGAATTCGCATCGAGTCCAGGTCGGGGTAGCCTCGGCGAAGCCGCATCGTTATCTGGGCCAGCGCCTCGGTTCTGGCGCGAATGCTCCGCGCCACCGAGACGCCGAGGCCCTGCTCGGCCGTCAGCACGTGGGCGGCCAGGCCGGCTCTGTCGGGCACCGCCATCTCGGCGGCGGCCGAGGGCGTGGGGGCGCGCTGGTCGGCAACCATGTCGGCGATGGTGTAGTCGGTCTCGTGTCCGATGCCCGTGATAACCGGAGCCCGGCTGGAGTATACCGCTCGGGCGACAGCCTCCTCGTTGAAGGGCCGTAGGTCTTCGAGGGAGCCGCCGCCGCGGGCCAGTATTATCGTGTCGAAGTCGGAAGCCCTGTTGAGCGCTTGGAAGGCGTCTACGATGCCCTGCGCCGCCGCGTCTCCCTGAACGGGGGCGGGCGCCAGCGCGAGCTCCGCCAGCGGGTAGCGCCTGGCGACGACGTGCCGAATGTCCTGCCATACGGAACCCGTTGGCGATGTGATCACACCGACCCTGCGCGGAAACCGTGGCGGGGCCCGCTTTCGCGCCGGGTCGAACAGCCCCTCCGCCTCGAGCTTGGCCCTGAGCTGCTCGAACCGCAGCTGGAGCTCGCCCACACCCTCGGGCTGGACCATGTCGACGATGAGCTGAAGGTCGCCCCTCGCCTCGTACAGGGTGATGCGTCCATGCGCGATGACCGCCGCTCCGTCGTTCAGCCTCTCCGCGCCGACGGCGGTCCGAAACATGACGCAGCGAAGGGAGGTCGAGGCTTCTCGGAGCGTAAAGTAGGAGTGCCCTGAGCCTGGGCGCGAGAGATTCGCGACCTCGCCGCTGATCCAGATATCCTGGAGGACGAACTCCCGCTGGAGGATGTCCTTGAGGTATGAGTTGACCTGAGAAACGGAGTAGACCGCCATGTCAGGCCCGCGACAGGTACTCCGCCGAGCGTGTGTCGACCTTGACGGAATCGCCCTCGTTGAGGAAGAGGGGCACCTGGATGACGAGGCCGGTTTCGAGCGTGGCCGGCTTGGTCCCGCCCTGGACCGTATCGCCTCGAACGCCCGGAATCGTCTCGACGATCTTCAGATTGATGGACGTGGGGAGATCGATGGCTATCGGCTCTCCACGGGAGAACACGAGGTTGACGTTGGTCTGCTCGATGAGGTAGTTGACGGCGTCACCCATCTGGTCCTTGGCCATCGGGAACTGCTCGTAGGTCTCGTTGTCCATGAAGTAGTACAGGTTGTCTTCGCTGTAGATGTACTGCGAGTTGCGTCTCTCGACGGCGGCGGGCGTCAGCTTGACGTCGTACCCCTGGAAGGTCCGGTCGACGACCTTGCCCGTGCGCAGGGCGCGAAACCGAATGCGCATCACAGGCGCCCGCTGCTGCATCTTCTTGCTCTCGTAGTCGACAACGACATAGGGCTCGCCATCCAGCTCGATAGCCAGGCCCTTCTTCAGGTCGCCGTATCCTAACGTCATCGACACCTCCCCATGCCCGCCTGCCGTCAGCGAGGCCCGACCGATTCGAGCGACAGGTGGGTCACACCTCTAGCTTGCGGGCCCTGCTCAAGACTCGGGCCCGGCCGTTCTCCATCACCGCCATGTCCTCTATGCGAACGCCGCCCCACCCCGGCAGGTAGATGCCGGGCTCTACCGTGAAGACCATTCCATCCTCTATCGTCCCGTCGGAGTTGGGGCCGACCCCGGGGGACTCGTGCACGGCCAGTCCGATGCCATGACCCAGGCTATGGCCAAAATCGTCGCCGTGGCCCGCTTCCACGATGACGTCACGGGCGATGGCGTCGGTCTCCTTGCCGGTCATACCGGCCGTAACCCGCGCCTCGGCTTCCAGCTGCGCACGGAGCACTGTGTTGTAGATCCTTCGGAAGGTGTCGTCCGCCTCACCGATGAAGACCGTCCTGGTGAGGTCGCTGCAGTAGCCCTGGTAGCGGGCGCCCATGTCGATGACGACGGGGTCGCCGGCCTTGATGACCGTGCCATCAGCCCGGTGATGGGGAAGGGCGCCGTTGGGACCGGCGCCGACGATGGTGTCGAAAGAGGGCCCCTCGGCGCCCAGCTCGCGCATCGTCTTTTCCAGCTCCCAGGCGACCTGCTCCTCGGTCATGCCGGGCTCGATGGTGGGTCCTACCCGGTCCATCGCCGCGTCCGCAATCTCGACGGCTCGGGTGATCAGCTCGATCTCCTTCGGCGTCTTCACAGCCCTGAGCTCCTCGACGACTCCGGTGGTGGCGACCATCGTGGCCTCTCGGCCGCCTTCCTCCAGTGCCTTCGTCATCTTCGAGTGGATGGCGACGGTCAAGTGATCGCTCTCGAACCCGACGGTCCGCACGCCCATGTCGGACATCTTGTCCGGCAGCCAGGTCAGGCTGCCGGCGATGCGCTCGATGCTGAAGTCTGGGGCCTGCTGCTGCGACTGCTCGATATACCTGAAGTCGGTGGCCAGCACGGCGTCTTTCCTCGAGATGAGCAAGTAGCCCGCCGAGCCCGTGAATCCGGACATGTATCGGCGGTTCTCCGGCGCGGAGACCAGGAGCGCCTCGATCTCGCGCGCGTCGAACGTGGCTCTGAGCTTGTCGAGTTTTTCGCTCATGCTCCCTCTTGTTGTGCCAGATGGGTGACCAGGAACTCCAGCGCGAAGCCGTAGCCCTGCCAGCCGAGCCCGGCGATCTGACCCACGGCGACCGGCGCGAGCACCGAGCGGCGCCTGAAGTCCTCGCGGGCATGTACGTTGGAAAGGTGGACCTCCACTATGGGCAGACGCGAGTCCACCAGGGCGTCCCTGAGCGCCAGGCCGTAGTGGGTCAGCGCCCCGGCATTGATCACCACGCCCGAAGCGTCGGATGCCTCCGCCTGAAGGTAGTCGACGATGGCCCCTTCGTGGTTCGATTGGAAGAAGTCGAGGTCAGCCCCAAGGTCCCGGGCCTTTTCCCGAATGAGCTCTTCGATCTCCGGGAGCGTCTTCACGCCGTAGTAAGACGCCTCGCGCTTGCCGAGCATGTTCAGGTTGGGGCCATTGATTACCAGGATTTTCACTTGGGCGCCGACTTCCCCCGGGAGTGGACTTGGGAGTTAACCGTACGATGATACAGCAAGGCTGCTCCCGAATGCGAGGCTGGGCGCCTGTCTGCAGGGCCTTTTGATTGTCACTGGGATGAAAATGTCTTTTCGAGCGGAGTCGAGAAATCTAAGGCCTCCGTCACAGCAAAGACCGCTGGTCCCGTCGCCAAAAGCCCCTATCCTGACCGGCCGACAGCGGTTCGGACGGGGCCGGCTAGGCGCACGACGATTGGAGGCCGAGCGCTCTAGACCCCTGGCTTCGCTCGGGGCGACAGCGGCCCTGGTATTTTTCATCCTCCAGGGTGCCGGTGGCAACCGACATGGTTCTACTCTTGAGCGAAGCGAAGAGTCTCAGCCGCAGCCAGGAAGAGATGCTTCGCTTCGCTCAAACATGACATACTGTCGCGCGCTGCACTTTGAAAAGGCCCTGGGTTGTCCGGCGCCTCAGTCGTTTTGGGCTGGTTGAGGGGCTGGTCGAGAGGAGGTGCTTGGACGTCGTGCCCGTGGGTGGGCGGACAGGTACACCTCTTTGGCCTGAGTGTTGGTCACGTGCGTGTACACCTGGGTCGTCGCCGGGCTGGCGTGCCCAAGAAGCTCCTGCACGACGCGCAGGTCCGCGCCGCCCTCGAGCATGTGCGTCGCGAAGGAGTGTCGTAGCGTATGGGTATGCACTCCCGAGCCGATGGCCGCCTTGATGGCGTAGCGCCGGACCTTCTCCTGAATGCTGCGCTGGCTCAGGCGGCCCCCGTAGCGGTTCAGGAACAGCGCGCTCCCGCTGCGGCGGTTGACGAGGCTTGGGCGGAGGTCCCTGACGTATAGGGCCAGCGCCGACCTGGCGGAGTTGCCGATGAGGACCATACGTTGCTTGGAGCCCTTGCCGGTTACACGAAGCTGGCGCGCCTCAAGGTCGACGTTTTCCGTGTCGAGGCCGGCCGCCTCGCTGACTCTCAGGCCCGCCGAGTAGATCACCTCGAGAAGCGCCCGGTCCCGGGGGCCGAGCCTCTCGGACATCTCGGGCGCCTCGACCAGCCGGGCGGCCTCCTCCTGCGACAGGAACCTCGGAAGGCGCGACTCGACCTTCATGGCGCCGCGTTGGGGCAGGGGGTCTCGCTCGATGAGGCCGTGTCGCAAGAGCCAGCGCAGGAAGATCCTCAGGGTGCTGGTCTTTCTGACGATGCTGGCACGGACGTAGCCGAGGTCGCTGAGCCACGCCAGGTAGCCGCGCAGCGCTATCCGGTCGAGGTCTTCTAGGCGTTGAAACCCCTTGATCTGCATGTAGTCGTGCAGGGGGGCGACGTCCGTAAGATAGTTACGAACGGTCAGGGGCGCCAGGCCGCGCTCCGCCTTCAGGTGCTCCTCGAATCTCTTGAGCAGGGTGTTCCAGGCCGACTCCAGCATCATCGCAGGATACCGGCGGAAGCGTAGAACGCTCCAGCGGCCGAATGCCCCCGATTCAGCGGGTTCTCAGTGCGACGTCCGCTGCCCTCTAGCCGCCGCGACCCTCGCATAAGGGCGGGCCTGAAACCCGCCCTTATGCGAATGGACAAAACAGCGTTGGGATCTCGGAGGCGGAGTCCTAGTCGGCAGCCTCTGCTGTCGTCTCGCTCTCAGGCGCCGGCCCCTTGAACTCGCAGGCGGTGCAGCGCGCGTTGGTCCGGCCCAAGGCCAGGAGCATCCCTCTGCAGTCCGGGCATGGTTGGGGCAAAGGTCGCTGGTTGACGGCGAAGTTGCAGGCAGGATAACCCGAGCATCCGTAGAAGGTCTTCGGCCCTCGGCCCTTGCCCTTGCCCCTGCGCTCCACGATATCGTTGCCGCACTCTGGGCAATCGACGCCGACGCGTTTCAACAGCGGGCGCGAGTTGCGGCACTCGGGGAAGCCGCTGCACGAGAGGAAGCGTCCGAACCGGCCTGTCTTGATGACCATGGGCCGCTCGCACTTCTCGCAAACCTCGTCTGTCTCCTCGTCGATCTGGTCGCGCGGAACGCGCTCGGCCTCCTTCATGGCGCGGTCGATGGCCGCGTCGAATGGCCCGTAGAACTTTTTCAGCACCGGAGTCCACTCACGCTCGCCGCTGGCAATTTCGTCGAGCTCTTTCTCGATGCGCGCGGTGAATCCGATGTCCATGATGTCGGGGAAATGAGCCGTGAGCAGGCCGGTGACGGCGACGCCGAGCTTGGTCGGAATGAAACGGCCCTGCTCCCTGCGAACATAGTCTCTATCCATGATCGTCGCGATGATGGGGGCGTAGGTGCTGGGCCGGCCGATGCCCTGCTCCTCCAGCGCCTTGATGATTGTAGCTTCGGTGTAGCGCGGCGGCGGCTGTGTGAAGTGTTGCTCGGGCGTGAGGCCGTGGCAGTCGAGCGCGTCGCCGTCGCCGAGCTCCGGGAGCTGGTCCGACGTGTCGCCGGCGTCGGCCCCGTTGTCCACATCTTCCATGTAGACGGCGCGGAAGCCGGGGAACGTCAGGATGGTCCCCGTCGCTCTGAAGCTGTACCCTGCCCCGGAGCTCTTGCCGGTTGCCGCAATGTCCACGCGGGTCGAGTCGAAGAGGGCGTCGTTCATCTGGCTTGCGACCATGCGCTTCCAGATGAGGTCGTAGAGACGGGCCTGCTCCGAGTTGAGATACTGCCGGACCGACTGTGGTGTCCGGCCGATGGCTGTGGGCCGTATCGCCTCGTGGGCCTCCTGGGCGCCCTTGACCTTGCGGGTGTAGAACCTTGGCGACTTGGGCGCGTAGGCCTCGCCGTAGGCGCTCTTCACGAAACGCGCCGTCTCATGCAGCGCCGAGGCGGCGACGTTCGTGGAGTCTGTCCGCATGTAAGTGATGAGACCGGTCGACCCCTCGTCGCCCATCGCCAGCCCCTCGTAGAGCTGCTGTGCGACCTGCATCGTCCGGCGGGCGGTGAACCGCAGCTTACGCGCGGCCTCCTGCTGAAGCGTGCTGGTGATGAACGGAGCCGAGGGACGGCTATGCGTCTCCCTCCGGCGCACGGTGTCGACCCGGTAGTCGGCGCCCGTCAGGTCGGAGGTGAGCTCCTTTGCCCGGCTTCCGTCGTCGATCTTGACCTGGCCCTTTTGCCCTTTGATCGAATGGAGCTGCGCGGTGAAACGGCTCTGCGGCTGGGCCGGCGGGCGCTTCGACAGGGAGGCCTCTATCGTCCAATACTCCTTTGGAATGAAGACCTTGATCTCTTGCTCGCGGTCCACGATGAGGCGCAGGGCGACCGACTGCACCCGTCCGGCCGAGAGGCCGCGCCTGACCTTACCCCATAGCACGGGGCTGAGTCGGTAGCCGACCAGGCGATCGAGGATGCGTCGGGCCTGCTGAGCGTCGATGAGGTTCTGATCGAGCTCGCGAGGGTTGTCGAAGGCCTCCTGGATGGCCTCCCGCGTGATCTCGTGGAAGACGACGCGCCGGACCTTCGATTTTGGGATCTTTGCGGCGTGCAGAAGGTGCCAGGAGATGGCCTCGCCCTCCCGGTCCGGGTCCGTCGCCAGGTAGACCGCGTTGGCTTCTTTTGAGGCCTTTGTGAGCTCCGCGATAATCTTCTTTTTGTCGGGAAGATTGGCGTAGGTCGGATGGAATCCTTTGTCGTCGACCTCGACACCCATCTTCCCTCGAGGGAGGTCTCTGACGTGCCCCATGGACGCCTTGGCGATATATTTGTTGCCAAGAAAACGCCCAACTGTGCGGGCTTTTGCGGGAGATTCAACTATGACTAGATCTTTCGCCATTCTTTCACACGGCCTGATATTCGGCCGCTGCCTCCTTCAAACGGATGTAGTTCATTCCACCCACCTGCTTCACCAGTCCCTTGAGCTCCATCATAGCCAGCGCGCCGCTGACCTTCGGGATGGGTAGCCCTGCGGTCCGGATGATTTCATCTATGTGGACGGGGTCGTAGGTGACGAAACGGAGTACCTCTGCCTCTTCGTCATCTTGCGGGAAGAGCGCGGCCATTTCAAGCTGCTGGCCAGCTGTGGATAGGTTGAGCTCTTCCAGAACGTCCTGATAATCGAGCACAAGCTTCGCGCCGGACTCCTTGATAAGGCGGTTCGTGCCGCGGCTGGTGGGCGAGAATATGTTGCCCGGAACGGCGAAGACCTCCCGGTTTTCGTCGATGGCGTGTCGGGCCGTGATCAGCGCTCCGCTGGTCTCGCTGCCCTCGATCACGATCGTGCCAAGGGTCATGCCGCTCATGATGCGGTTGCGACGGGGGAAGTTCTGCGCGTCGGGCCTCGTGCCGAGCGGGTGCTCCGACACCAGGGCGCCGTGTTGCGCGATCTCATCGGCCAGAACCGCGTGCTCTC
>JADFIF010000088.1 GCA_022566795.1 Chloroflexota bacterium | reverse complement strand
AAAGGAGGTACCAGAAAATGCCGGAGCTGGAGCCAGTTCAAATTATGGGCTTCAGGTGCCAAAGGTGCGCCCACGCCTGGGTTCCGCGCGATGAGAACAACCCGCCGCGAACCTGCCCGCGCTGCAAGAGCCCTTACTGGGACAGACCCCGGAAAGGCATCAGGGCCGCAGGTAGGCCAGCTTAAATCTGTAGGAATGCGGACGACACCCCGCCCGTAGGAAGGTATCAGGGTGCCCCCCGCAGGAGGGTAGAAAAAATGCCTCTTTGGGCAGAAATCGGACAGGCGGAAGATGCGAGCAGCAGTTTACGTTCTGCTGTCGAAGAAGCGGAAGACGTACAGGGATTGCTGCAAGCCTTATATACTCCATTGGCTGGTGAGGCATCAAGAGTCTCCGAGCTTGAGCGTGAGGTCAAAGAACTTCGAGGCCAACTTAATGGTCTCAACCTTCGTTTGGCGCAAATGCTTCCACCTGAGTGGATTGGGGAAGAGCCGCCATATTCCCTGAATTGACGGTCCAATACGCAGGCAAAGGGATAGAATGTTGGAGAACGGACGGCCCCCGTCACCGTGCAAAGCTTCGGGGGACCGCCCGCAGAAGGGATAGAGAAATGCCGTTCGTTGATATTGACCTTTGCGGTAAAGTTCGTTCAAGTCCAAGTGTACAGTTAGAGTATATCGGTGGTCAGCCTGGAACGCGAACGTACAGGGGCCCGGAAACAGGCCGCTTATACCGATTCGGCGATAATGAGGGGCATCGGGTTCACCTTGTTGAAGTCGGCGATGCCCCACACTTATTGAATTTGGCCGGTCAGTTTGTTCAAGTTGGAGTGCCATCCACGCCTCCGCCTCAAATCCAGGTTCGACTCTTGCGAAACGAGGTTGAGGCACTGAAGAAGCAACTAGAGCAGGCACGTGCTGCCCCAAGTACTTCCTGTGACAACTGTGACAACTGCGCCAAGCTCCGCAAGGAACTGCTTTTTCGAGATGCAGATATAGACGGGTATTACACCTGGCCGGATGACTCGTTGTTTCCGCCTTCGCGGAACTAGGGTGCCTGAACAAATCTAGCTTCCCTTTCCGCTGCCTGTTCTCACCCTTCTGTCACCGCAGCACTTGCCCGTGCGACAGACGGCGCACAGGTCACAGAGATGCCCTTTACATGCGCCAAACCTTGGAATCATCGTTTACACCTCGTTTGATGTCTGGAGACTAATGTACAGGAGGGAAAAGTCATGGCAAAGCTAGAGAAGGGGAGCGGCAAACTCCTGTCTGTCGATACAGAAAACAGCGTGCTCGCATTTCGAGAAGTGCGGAGGACCGTAAGCAGTGAGACTCCCGAACCCAAAGAGTGGGAGCTTGAATACACAACGACTTGGCAAGATAGATACTTTTTCGACCTATTGGATAAGGAGGTCGAGTACGTCCTTTCTGATGGCAAAGTCGTAAAAATAGACACTAAGTCATAACCCCTTGCTAACAAATTACGGAACGGACGACCTTCTGGAATTTAGGGGCGTTCAACGCCCCGCCCTTTTTGGGCAGCCGCCCGACTTCTTGGGCAAAAGACTGAATTTAGGCAAGGCCGAGACAAGGGAGAACCGGGCCGCGACAAGCCCCACAGTGTGACAAACGGCGCAGGAGAGCCTTGAGCCTAACGACCGTAATCTTCGATCTCGGAGGCGTGCTGGTGCAGACCCGCTGGGATGGCGTAACGCGGCCCCTGAGCGAGCTGTCGGGCCTGACCTCTGAAAGGGTGATGCAGGCGGTCACGGGCGAGGTGGGCTATCAGTTCATGCTGGGCCGGTTCGATGCGGCCGAGTTTCATCGGCGGCTGACCGGCCAGCTCAGGGTTGAAATCGA
This sequence comes from Chloroflexota bacterium, assembly GCA_022566795.1. Classification (GTDB taxonomy): domain Bacteria; phylum Chloroflexota; class Dehalococcoidia; order Lucifugimonadales; genus JADFIF01. The sequence goes on along the minus strand of JADFIF010000088.1, from coordinate 10,644 downwards.
CGCCGACGACTTCTTTGCCCTCTGGAGGGGCGTCATCGCGGTCGATGACGACTCCAGTCGGCCGGGTGGCGTCTACGACATCGTGACGAGACTGCGCGGACGCTACCGCCTGGCCATCGGCTCGAACACCGACGAGCTCCACTACGCCCGCGGCCTCGAGCTGCAGCCATCGCTTGAAGACTTCGACGACGTACTGCTGTCCTATGAGCTGGGCCGCTGCAAACCCGACCCGCAGTTCTTTGTCCTCGGGCTGCGCAAGCTAGGTGTCCAGGCGGGCGAGAGCGTCTTCATCGACGACCGCCCCGACAACGTCGCCGCCGCCAGCAGCCTGGGCATCACGGGACTCCACTTCACCTCGGCCGCTCGCCTCGAGGCCGACCTGACATCGCTCGGACTGCTGTAGCCGGCGGCGGTACGACGGCCCCGGGCTCACAGACGCGTGCAATCCCACTCCGTGTTGCTGCGGGGCAGCGCAAAACGCTTGCGTTCACGCCTCGGCCGTGACCGGGTTGCGCAGCGTGCCGACGCCGCTGATCTCGATCTCAACCGTGTCGCCGGGCTTCATGTTTTGGGTGGCGCCGTCGGTCCCCATCCAGACGACGTCTCCCGGGTAAAGCGTCAGGTGGCGGGTCATGGCGCTGATGTAGGCGGCGACGCCGAAGATCATGTTGTTCGTCGGGAAGTCCGAGACGACGCGGCCGTTGAGTCTGACCGTGGTCTGCATCGTCTCCAAGCTGGCGTCGGTCTCTATCCAGGGGCCCATCGGCTTAAAGGTATCGGTGTTCTTCGCCCGCCACATGGTGCGGTCCCCGGCCTGCCAGTCGCGCTCGCTGACGTCGTTGCCCACGGTGTAGCCGAAGACGCACGAGAGGGCCTCGGCCTCCGATAGGTGCTTGGCCTCCTTGCCGATGACGACCACCAACTCGCCCTCGTACTGGAACCTCTCGCCCGAGTCCCGGGGCTTCACGATGGGCTCGCCGTGGGCGATGAGGGCGTTGTTGGCTCGGTATCCGATGTCGGGCTTCTCCGGCAGGCTGGGCTCGCGGCCGAGCAGCGCCGCGGCCTCCCGGACGTGCACCTCGTAGTTGATCCCGGCCGCGTAGAAGGTCGGCGGGACGACGGGGATCAGCAGTCTGACCGACGATAGGGCCCTGTGCTTGCCGGTCCGCCGATGGGCGCCGAACGGGCTGCCGCTGACCTCCTCGACCTCGTCGCCCTCGAGGATGCCGTAGGATGTGCCGCCATCTGCCTCGTATCTGATCCAGCGCATGATAATCGGTCTCCTGGCCCTGGCCTTGTGGTGGGTCGTCGCGCCTCGAGAGCCGCCGGCCTTGTCCGTCAGGCCGACGTCCGGAGCTACTCGGGAAATCCTTCGAGGAGGGCCGTGCGCAACAGCTCCACGGCGTTGAGGCTCATGCGCGTGCGATCGGGCCTGCCTCGCCCGGCGTAGGCGTAGGTCCGCGTGCGGAAGCCTGCGCCGTCAGTGACCGCGATGTACGTCTGCCCCCTGGCGAGGTTCTCTACATGCTCCTCGGACTCGGGCACGGCATGGAGGGCGAGGCCGACGTCGGTCTCCGCGCCGCTGCGGACCGCGCCAGCGAGCGCTTTGGCTAGCTCGGCCGGGTCCGCAACAAGGGCATCGACCTCGGCACGGCCCGAGGAGGCAAGGAGCCGGCGCAGCGACGGCAGCCCGCTGCCGACCGTCGCCTGAACGAAGTGCTGATGACTGGCCTGCTGAAGCCGCTCCGTGAGGAGACCCGCGGTGAGGTCCTCGTAGACCGCGACGGTCGTGCCCCGCTCCCTGAGCAGCTTGCCCACGGCATCCTCCATCGTCTCGTCGTCGACGGCGAAGACGTGGCGGCCCAGCAGCCGGCGGACCTCGTCTTCCAATGGAGCGATGAGCTTGTGTGCGTCCTCGACGGTTGCGGCCTTGGCCGCGATGCGAACATCTACCTGGCCGGGGTGCGCGAGCACGCCGACGGTCGGATTGCTCGACTCCGCGATGAGGTGGCCGATGCGATCGTCGACGCTGCTCTCGCCGATCTCCGCCACCTTCAGAACGCGGTACGTAAGGGTCTCCGCCAGGCTGAACTTATTCTGCAGGTAGGGCACGACCTCGTTGTCGAAGAGCCACTTCATCTCGAACGGGACGCCCGGCAGTGCGAAGACCACGCCTCTCGGGTCTTCGACGATGAAGGACGGTGCGGTGCCGTTGGGGTTCTCGACCGGAATTGCCCCCTGCGGGATGTACGCCTGCCGCTGATTGTTTGCCGTCATGATAAGGCCGCGACGCTGAAACCTGCGCTCGATCTGCTCTGCCAGGTGCCGGTCGAGCACCAGCTCCCTCCCGGTAACCCGAGCGATGATTTCCCGCGTGAGGTCGTCCTGCGTCGGACCTATGCCCCCGCCGGTTATGACGATGTCCGAGCGCTCCAGCGCCTGGCTGATGACCTCTTGCATGCGATTTGGGTTGTCCCCCACGATAGTCTTGAAATAGAGGTCGACCCCGATATCGGTCAGGCGCTGGGCCATCCATGAGGCGTTGGTGTCGACGATCTGGCCCAGAAGTAGCTCTGAGCCGATCGACACGATTTCGGCGATTGCCATCAATTCGCTCCGATTGTTTTGTTTTGCGCAGTGGTGTCCGGGCGGTCTCGCGGGCCGCTAGGCACCGGTGTTGGTCCTACCCGCCCGGTGCCCATTCAGGCGGTTCCCGGAGACTAGGGCTGTCCCTCCAAGAAGCGGCGGGGGTTGTCCACCATGATCTTGTCGATGTCTTCTTGCGAGGCGCCCAGCTCCTTCAGCGCTGGAAGCACGTTGCGCATGATGAACAGGTAGCCGTCCGGGTTGTACTTGCGACGCTCCTCTTGAGCCTGCTTGCTGGCGATGCCGAGCGTAACTGACCAGTCGTGGCCCAGCATGATTCGGTGGCCGAGCCCGGCGTCGATCAGCTTCTTGGCCGTCTCTGTGCGGCCCCGCCAGTCGGGGGTGCCGGGCATTCTGCCTCCGGGGAAGCGGTCGAGGCCAATCCAGACTCCTTTGCGCAGCAGGCCGAGCAGGTAGCCGGTGTCCGTGGTGTCGTTACTGTGGCCGATGTAGACCTTGTTCAGGTCGACGCCCTCGTCCTCGAAGATGGCGACCTGCTGCTCTCCCACGCGCTCGGGGGCGTATGTGTGGGTCGAGATCGGAACGCCCGTCGCCTTCTGTGCCCGGGCCGCCGCCCGTAGAATGATCTCCCCCTCGGGGGTCACGCCCCCCATGTCATTTGCGACCTTGATGACCGCGGCCTTGATGCCTGTGCCTTCGATACCATCCTCGATCTCACGGATGTAAAGCGGCGCGATGGTGTCGGGGTCGGCGGTCCAGAACACCCGGGGGATGTCGCGCCACGTGCCGGTTGCGCAGATGATATTGACGCCCGATTCACGCGAAACCTGCTCCAGCATTCGGATGTCGCGGCCCAGGTCGATGGTCGTGACGTCGATGATCGTCCGGAGGCCTTCGCCGTAGGCCTGCGTCAGGTCGGCGATTCCTCTGGCGATGGTGCCCTCCCGGTCGATGAACTCCGGGTAGACGTACTGGATGCCTGCGGAGGTCACCAGAACGTGCTCGTGCGATAGCGTATACCCGAGGCTGGCGGTATCGATGGGGCCGAGGACCGAGTTGACCGTGGGCATGCAGGGAGCTCCTTGAAGCGCGGGATTGGCAAGTGCGGAATGAGGCGTTTGCCCGCAAGGATAATATCAGGTGGCGGCTCCCGTTACCGGATCTCTTTAGCCCATTCGCGATTGTCCCGGTACCAGTCGACGCACCGCCTGATGCCCTCCTCGACGGACACCTCGGGCCGCCAGTCCAGCAGTTGCCTCGCGCGGCCGACATCCGCCCACGTCGCCTGGACGTCCGCCGGATGCATGGGCACGTGCTCGATGATCGCCTTCTTCTCCAGGCAGTGCTCGATCATTCGGATGGTATCTCCAACCGTTACGGGGCTGTCATTCCCAAGGTTGATGACCTCGTAGCCCATTGGCTTCAGGGCCGCTACCGTGCCCCGCGCGACGTCATCCACGTAGGTGTAGTCGCGCTCCTGCTTGCCGCCGCCGGTAAGCTGGATAGTCTCTCCCTCGGCGATGGCGCGAACGAAGATAAAGATGCTCATGTCGGGGCGGCCCGCGGGCCCGTACACGGTGAAGTACCTTAGGACCGTCGCGTCGATGCCGTGCAGGTGGTGATACGTGTACACCAGCGCCTCGGCAGCCTTCTTCGACGCCGCGTAAGGGGACAGCGGCCGGCTCGTGTCAGCGTCTTCGTTGAAGGGGCGCGGGGTGTCGTCGCCGTAGACGCTCGAAGTTGAGGAGAGCACAAACTTCTTGACACCGAACTCTCGGCACAGCTCCAGCAGGTTCAGCGTGCCGAGCGTGTTGGCCTCGTAGTAGATCCAGGGGTCCTCGACGCTGGGTCGCACCCCGGCTCGCGCGCCGAGGTTGATGACGCCGGTAAACGCGGGCTCACCGGCCGGGTCTCCGGTCTCGAACAGCGGCTTCAGCGCCGCGTGGTCGGATATGTCCAGGTTGTTGAAGCGGAAGTTGGGAGTGGCCGTTAGCTTGTCCAGGCGCCACCGCTTGATGCGCGGGTCGTAGGCGTCGTTGAGATTGTCCACGCCCTCCACCGTCTGCCCCTGCTCCAGCAGCATTCGGCATACGTTCGAGCCGATGAATCCGGCGCATCCGGTAACCAGGACGCTCATTTTAGACGTCTACCCCCTACGGCGCGGGTCGCATAACGGCCACCGTCGTCATAGGATAACCCCGGCGTCGTGCAGGCGTTCGATATCGCTCCAGTCGTACCCGAGCTCCAGCAGTATCTCTTCGGTGTGCTCGCCGAGGTCCGGCGCCGTGCGGCGGATGCCGTGAGGCGTCTCGCTGTATCGCACCGGGTGGTCGGCAAGCTTGATCCGACCCAGCACCGGATGCTCGACCTCGACGATGTAGCCGTTGGCGAGCACCTGCGGGTCGTGCTCGAGGTGAGCCAGGTCTTGCACCGGCGCGAATATGAAATCGCCCGCCTCGCTCAGGATCCTGGCCCACTGCTCGTACGTTTTCGACTCAAAGACAGCGTCGAGGATCCGCACCAGCTCGGCGCGGTTTTCGCCGCGGGAGGGCGTGTCGCGGAACCGCGGGTCGTCGATCAGGGCCTCCAGCCCGACGGCTCGGGCGAAGGACGGCCAGTATCGGTCCGCCTCGAAGTTGGCGAGCATCATCCATCGTTCGTCTTTGCACCTGTAGTAGTTGGCCAGAGGATTGTAGGCATCGTGCCTGGCCGGGTTCGAGCTCAGGTTGATCGGCGAGTCGGGCTTGTGGCGGGTCAGCAGCCCCATGCTGACCGCCAGACCCTGAAGCCAGATCGAGCTGCTGAGGTGCGAGACGTCCACCCTCTGCCCGATTCCGTGGATGGACCGCGCCACCAGCGCCGCCAGGATCCCCCAGCCCAGCGTGATGCCGCCGATCTGATCGCCGATGACGCCCTGGACCGGATAGGGGTCTGCGCCGTCCGGGCCCGTTGCGTACATCAGGCCGCTGCGCGCCTGGGCCGCGCTGTCCAGCGCCGGCAGGTGCGAATCGGGCCCCTTTGGGCCGTACCCGGACCCCGACGCGTAGATTAGCTTGGGATTGAGCTCGCGCAGCCGCTCGTAGCCCAGACCCAGGCGCTCGGCTACTCCCTGACGAAAATTCTGGACGAAGACGTCCGCCTTCGACGCGAGCTTGTGGACCACCTCGACGCCCTCTGGCCGCTTCAGGTCGAGGGCGATACCGCGCTTGTTGCGGTGGTTGGCCTCGAAGTAGGCGTTCCGTCCTGCGTCCAGGCTGCGGTCAACCCCGCCGGCGGCGAATACAGCTCGCCCGGGATCGCCGTCCAGCGCCTCGATCTTGATGACGTCGGCGCCGAGGTCGCCCAGCATCGTGGAGGCGACCGGCCCGAACTGCCATATCGTCCAATCGACGACCTTGATGCCCGCCAGCGCTCCGGGTTTGCCATCGTCGGACATTGTGCGCCTGCTCCACCCCAGTGTAGTCGCCTTCGCGCGACCGTAGCCGGACTCTCGTCGAGTATAACATTGCCCGAATACCCCAACAACGGGGAGAGCTAGAGAGGGGCGTGGCGGCGGGATTGGGGGCAGAGGCTTCGCCCCCATCCCTTCGGCTTCGCTCAGGACAGGCATAACCTTCCCCCTCGGGCGAAGGGATTATCCGGCTCACCCAGCCGCAATGGGGAGAGCTAGAGAGGAGCCCAAACAGCGATACCGGCTGCTGCCTTCCGTAGCCTTGACACCCATATACCCCCCGCTACAATGTCGGAGGCCTGCTTCCCGAAACGCAGGCACAACCCGGCACGAAACCCACGAAACCCAGGAGGGACACATGCCGTCGGCCCGCACGGTGACCGGGAGCCATCTGATCGCCAAGGCGCTTCAGCTCGAGGGCGTGAAGAACGTATTCACCCTGGCCGGCGACCACATCCTGCCGGCGTTGGACGTCATGTCGGACGAGGGGTTCCGATTCATAGACACTCGCCACGAGCAGGCGGCGGTCCATATGGCGGACGCCTGGGGGCGCATCACCGGCCAGCCCGGCGTGGCGATGTATACGACGCCCGGCTTCGCCAACGCCGTTCCCGGCCTGGCCAACGCGATGCACTCCGAGAGCCCGCTGCTATCGATCAGCGGCTCGGCGGAGCTTCACGAGCTGGGCCGCGGCGCAATGCAAGAGATCGACCAGGTGGGGATGGCCCGGCCAACGACCAAGGGCGCATGGATGGTCACGGACGCCCGACGCATCCCCGACATGATCGCCCACGCGCTTCGGGTCGCCTTCAGCGGACGGCGAGGGCCGGTGCACCTGACCATCCCGGTAGACATCCAGCAGCAATCGGTCGCGGAAGACGAGGTCACCTTTTACGAGCCGTCGTCCTACCGGAGCTTCACGCCCTCTCCGGCTTCGCACGACCAGATTCGAGAGGCCATCGAGCTGCTTCACTCCGCGAGCAGGCCGCTGATCGTCGCCGGTAACGCCGCCGCCTACAATGGCTCGGGCGAAAGCCTCGCAAGGCTCATCGAGACGACGCGCATCCCGCTGATGACCGAGGGCAGCGCCCGCGGTCTCGTCTCCGACGACCACGAATACTGCATGGGCTTCTTCGACAGCGGACTCAATCGGGCCGCACGGCTCATACGCGAGGCCGACGTGGTCGTGCTGCTCGGCAAGAAGCAGGACCTCATCGTGGGCTACGCGATGCCTCCAACCGTAGCGGCCGACGCGAAGATAATCCAGATCGACCCCTCTTTCGCGGAGATCGGCCGAAACCGTGGCGTCGCCGTCGGCATCGTCGGCGACACGGACGCCATCGCGGACCAGCTTGCGGCCGAGGCGGCCAAGCACGTTTGGCGGGAGCTGCCCTGGCTGCAGAGGCTCAGAGCCGAGCGGCAAGCCCAGGTCGAAAGTCTCGATTCGCTGGCCGTCCCAGAAGCACCGATGCACGCGATGTTCGTCCACAAGGCCATCCGGCAACACCTGTCCGACGATGACTTCCTCATATTCGACGGCGGTGACTACTGCCACTTCGGCAGGGCATTTCACCCGGCGCGGACCGCCAGAAGCTGGTGGTACCTGCCCACCCTCGGAATGCTGGGGTCTACGATGCCGACGGCCATCGCAGCCAAGCTGGCCTACCCGGACCGGCGGGTGGTGATGTTTACCGGCGACGGAGCCTTCGGATTCAACGGCATGGAGTTTGACACCGCGGTCCGGCACAACCTGGCGATCGTCGCCATCATGGGCAACGACGCCGCGTGGGGTATCGACCGCCAGATACAGGTGGGCGTCTACGGCAAGGCCGTGGCCACAGACCTGCTTCCAACCCGATACGATCGGGTAGTGCGCGGCCTCGGCGGTTACGGCGAGCTGGTCGAGCACCCGGATGAGCTCCCGTCGGCGGTAGAACGCGTGCTCAAGCTGGACCGGCCGGCGCTGCTCAACGTTCAGATACAGAACGCCATCAGCCCCAGGGCCGAGGCCGCCATCGCCCGATGGAAGAGCCACGCGCCGCTGCCCATGTAGCCTTGATGGGCTACGAGGGCGGACAGATTCCCCCATCGACCCGCGACTGCCGCCCGCGACTGCCGCCCGCGAGTCCGAAGGTGCAGCTACCAGTGGTAGAATGGAGCTCGCCCGTTCCGTGCCTTGACAGTGCCACCAGGAGACGCCCATGGCGGTCCCGCAAGACGGTCTAGCCTTCTCCACGTTCGTCGTCGGTAGCCTGCCCAGGCCTCAGTGGGTCCGCGACCTTATCGAGGACCGCAAGGCCGGCCGTATCAGCGGCGAGGACGCCGGCAAGCTGCTGGACGACGCCATCCCCCTGGCCATCCGCATGCAGGAGCGCGCCGGCCTCGACTACGTCTCCGACGGCGAGTGGCGGCGCGAGAGCTACGTCAAGGTCTTCGCCGACGCGGTCAAAGGCTTCAAGGCTGACCTGTTCGGCGGAGGGAGCTCCCAGTTCTCGAGCCTTGCCTACCCCGCCGTGGTTTCAAAGCTGGAGCCGACGCGTCCGATCGCGAGCGAAGAGGTCGGTTTCCTGCGGAGCCACACGAGCGCCCGGACCATCGTCGCCATCCCATCGCCCTACACCATCGGCCGCCGGATGTGGAGCGCCGAGCACTCCACCTCCGCTTACGCCACCCGCGAGGAGTTCATGGAGGCGTGCATCCCGATCATCCGCAAAGAGATTCAGTCCCTCACGGAGATCGGCGTCGACGCCATCCAGCTCGACGACCCGTGGCTGGCGCTACTGGTCGACCCCGACTATCGCGAGAGAGAGGGCATCACGGACATCGACCACGAGATCGAGATGTGCATCCGCTGCGTAAACGGGGCCACTGAGGGCCTCGACCACCTGTTCGTCAGCCTCCACATGTGCCACGCGCACTTCAACCGGCGCCACGGCACGCGGGGTCCGTACGATCTCATCATCGGCGCCCTGGGACAGATGAACGTCGACCGCTTCGCCATGGAGTTCGCGACGCCCGACGCCGGCGGCATCGAGGTCCTCAGAGACTTTCCGGCGGATAAGGTGCTCGGGCTCGGCGTCATCGACCACACCGACCCGCACGTCGAGACGCCGGAGGAGGTTGTTTCCCGGGTCGAGGCGGCCATGCAGTACCTACCCAAAGAGCGCATCACCCTGAACCCCGACTGTGGCTTTTCACCCTCCAGCGCCAACCCCATGGACCTGGACGAAGCCTACCTCAAGCTCCGCGCCATGTGCGAGGGGGCAGGTCTGCTCAGAGACCGCCACGGGTGATTAGAAGATCACGGACCGAGCCAACGAGGGCCAATGTGACGTAATGGCTGCAGGCTCTCTCATCTTCCGGAAGGATCATCGGCCATGCTAAGAATCCCTGTTATCAAGGCTACTCAGCGCGACTTCACGATTTATATTGGGAGGATGACCGCACGCCAGTTGTTGGACTCTGGAATCACTACCGAATGGGACCCATCATTGGGATGGGATCTGGAACAGCAGGGTTATCAAAGAGCACCCGTGGAGCGGCACTATCGACAGATCGGCCGGTTTCTGGCACGTGAAGGAGAGCCGTTGATGCCGACGGCGGCTCTCCTGGCCGCGAGGGAAAGTGAGCTAGGCCTCCTTCCTTTCGAGGAGATCCCGGATTCTGGAGGCCTAGGCCACATCACTATCCCCGACGGTCGATACTTGTGCATAGTTGATTATCAGCACCGCTGGCGAGGTCTTCGATACGCCATCGAGGATCTCAAGGCTGAGCACCTTCAGGAATTCATAGTTCCTGTAGTGATCCTCGCCGATGCGCCCATCTTCGAGGAGATTCGACAGTTCTATCTAGTGAACAACAAACAAAAGCGAATCGACACCGATCTAGCTTTGACTCTGATGCAAGCTATGGCGACCGAATCGGACTTGGAGGAATTGTACAATCTAGCGGGGCCGGGGAACCGCTTCAGGATCAGGGCGACGAGGTTAGTAGCAGCGATCGCGGGAATGCCTAACACGCCTTGGACAGGCCGGATCGCCGCGCCAAATGTTCGAGTTCCAAGCCAAGTTGCCTCACTCAAGTCATTTGTAGATTCGCTCAGGCCTCTTGTTAGCGCACGATCGCCAGTTCGGGATTTGGACGACCCGAGCCTTGTTGCAGTCATCGTGAACTACTGGATGGGCATCAAACAAGTAATGCCGGGACCGTTCGCGAGTCCCGAACAATACTCAATCCAGAAGTCTCCGGGTCTTTTCGTAATGCATAGAGTAGCGGCAGCTCACGTGTTCCCCCTGTGTATTTCGAACCTGGATTTTGCGCCAGATAGCGTCGCGGGGATCCTCCGCAAGAGTCAGACCTACATGGCAGATTCCTTCTGGCAAACCGGCGGCCCTGTGGCGGCCTATTCTAGTCCGGCTGGACACCGTGAATTGGCGAGTCAGATAGTCGAAGAAATCAAGAAGTCTCCATGAACCTGTCACCTTCTCAAAAACGCCCTGAGCCCAGGTTCGACTGGTTCATTCCCATCGACGGCGACGGCGAGCATATCGGTACGAGCCGCGCCGAGCGCCCTCCCACGTTCGACT
>JADFIF010000009.1 GCA_022566795.1 Chloroflexota bacterium | reverse complement strand
CGGTCACGCGTTCGGGTGTGTACGTGGCGCTGGTTGCGCTGACCTCGCTGGCCGGAGCGCTGGCCTGGGGCCGCATGTCCGACAGAATGGGCCGCAAGCGGCTGACGCTGTGGATGTTCGGCGCGTCCGCTGTTTTGCTCTGGCTGGTGCCTCAGTTCGATTCGACCCGGCTTGCCCTGGCCACCCTTGGGCTGTACGGCTTTTTCGGCGCACTGGCGTGGAACCCGGTCCTCGTCGCGTGGGCAGGAGACGTGACGGTGTCCTCCGGTCGTGTGGGGATGGGCACGGCGATGGGGGCGATGAACACGGTGGGGATCTCCAGCGCCTTCGTGGCCCCGCTGGTCAGCGGCTGGATCAGCGATCTGGCCGGCTCCTTGGCATGGGCATTTTACGTTGGCGCCATTGCGGTCTTCGTGGGCATGTTCGCTGCCCTGGCGACCGGTGAGAGGATCAGTCAGGCCACTCCGGTCCGGGGCGCTGCCTGACTCTTCTGTGGTGGAATGATGCAGTTCTCGTTGGCCAGGTGGCTTCTCGTGCCGGCGGTGTTTCTCGGCGGCTTGCTCGGATGCGCGGGCGGGTCCGACGACGAGCTTCTCGTGTTCGCCGCCACCAGCCTCACCGACTCGCTCGCCGAAATCGGACCAGCGTTCGAGAGGGAGTCCGGCGCCCAGGTAGCCGTCAGTTTCGGAGGCTCGCAGCTTCTGGCTCAGCAGATCGTCAGGGGCGCACCGGCCGATGTGTTCATCGCGGCCGGGGTCTTTCCGATGGACTTGCTGGAGCAAGACGGGCTCCTAAGCTCCGCGCCCGAGCCGATCCTCCGCAACGAGCTCGTGCTGGTAACGAGGCCCGATCTGCTTGCGGAGTCCCTGCGAGTCCTTCTGGAGCCGGGTGTAGAGCGAGTTGCCGTGGCGGACCCTGATCTGGCGCCGGCGGGTCGTTACGCACGGGAGTCGCTGAAGAGCTTGGGCATTTGGGACGACATTTCGGAGAAGCTGATAAAGGGGTCGGACGTCCGTGCGACGCTCACCTACGTCGAAACGGGCAATGCCGACGCGGCGGTAGTCTACCGCACCGACGCCGTCACCGCCGACGGCGTGGAGATCTACGACATCGTGCCCCCCGACAGCCACTCGCCGATAATCTACCCTGCAGCCATCGTTGAGCGGTCGGAGAGCCAGGCCCTCGCGGCTAAGTTCTTGGCCTACTTGACCGGCGACACCGCCCAGGCGATATTCCGCAGCCACGGCTTCGAGCCGGCGGATCCCTGATCGCACTCACGACGCGACGGCTGTCGAGCTTGACGAGGTTGAAGAGGAAGAAAGAGGTAGCTTGGACCTTTCCATACTGAGGTTGACGCTACAGATCGCGGTGGTCGCCACGGCGATCAACTTCCCGTTGGCCATCGGGATAAGCTGGCTGTTGGTGAAAAAGAGGATCCGCGGGCGGTTCATAATCGACGTTCTCGTTTCGCTTCCACTGGCGGTGCCTCCGGTCGCCGTGGGCTTTTTTCTGCTTGAGCTCCTTGGGCGAGACGGAATCGTGGGCTCCCCAGTCCACAGGCTACTGGGGGTCGACATAGTCTTCACCTGGGTGGCCGCGGCCCTTGCCTCCGCCGTAGTGTCGTTTCCCCTCATCGCCAGGTCCATCATGGTCGCCATTGGGGGAGTGGACGAGCGATTGGAGATGACGGCGCGGAGCCTGGGCGCGGGATCTTTGAGAGTCGCATTGACCATCACCATCCCACTAGCTTATCGAGGCATCCTGGCGGGCACGTTGCTCGGATTCGTTCGGGCTCTCAGCGAGTTTGGCGCTACGGTAGTGGTGGCCGGCAACATCCCAGGTCGCACTCAGACGCTGCCCCTGGCGATCTTCTCCAACGTTCAGCTGAACAAGACCGATGACGCCATGCGGCTGGTGGCCGTGTCGATCGCGCTGGCTGTGGTGACCCTTGGCGTGCACAACTGGCTGCTGGAGCGGTCCAGGGGGCGGACGTGACCACACCTCTGCTGACCTTTGACATCACCAAGCGCTTCTCCGGCTTCTCGCTGGAGTGCCAGGCGACCTTCGAGTCGGGCGTGACCGGAATCTTTGGCCCGTCGGGCAGCGGCAAGTCGACCCTGCTTAGCTGCATCGCCGGACTGTTGACCCCCGACCGTGGCGAAATCAAGGCCCTCGGCAGCACGGTCTATTCGTCGGCCTCCCGAAAGAACCTGCCCCCGAACAAGCGCCGGTTCGGATACGTGCTGCAGGAAGCGGCCCTGTTCCCCAATATGAGCGTCCGGGACAACATCTTGTACGGGCACAAGCTCACGCATCCGGACCATCGCGAGGTCGATCCTGAGCAGCTTGTAGAGCTGTTCAGGCTGTCGCACCTGATGGACAGGGGAGTCGCGAACCTCTCGGGCGGGGAGCGGCAGCGAGTCGCATTGGCGCGTGCCCTGGCGACGTCTCCAAGAGTGCTGCTTCTCGACGAGCCCCTGGCTTCGTTGGATGCTGGTTTCCGAGGCGTCATCATCGAGTACCTGCGGCGAATCTGGCGCGAGCTGGGAACCCCGATGGTCTACGTCTCGCACTCTATCTCCGAGGTGATGGCGCTTGCCGACACCGTGCTGGTGCTGGCCGGCGGCAGGAAGGTGGTCCACGGCGAGACGTCTCAGGTCCTCGCCGACCCAATGGTGGCCCGAATCGCCGACCATGGGGCGTTCGAGAACCTGCTTCCGGCCTCGATCTCTTCGTCAGAGGTGGAGGAGGGCCTGTCGGAGCTGATTGTCGGCCACGCGCGGCTGATCGGACCGTCGGTGAATCGAGGCGAGGGCGAGATCGTGACCGTCTCCATCCGCGCGGGTGACGTCATCGTCGCGCTGGACGTTCCTCCCGAGACCAGCGCCCGCAACGTGATCGCCGGCGTCATCGAAGAGATCCACGTGGTTGGCCCCCAGGCACTGGTGTACGTCGACATCGGCACGCGCCTCGTCGTCGAGATAACGCAGGGCTCGCTGCGAAGACTCCAGCTTCGCCGGGGACAAAAGGTGTACCTCATCATTAAGACCAGCAGCATCGGGATACTCGACGCCCCCGACTGAGGAGTGTTGCTGCGGCCCGCACAGTTCGGAGAGATGTAGGATCAAGCCTACTGCCGTATGAAACCGCCAAGGAGTGCTTGAGTGTGTCGAACCACGCCTTATACCAATTCCCCTAATCAGCGCCGTATATTTGTAGGGGCAACCCCCTGTGGTTGCCCAAGGTCAGGGGAGGCACAGGGGCCTGCCATTAGAGAATCAGGGGAGGCAAATGGTGATGAGTCGAGAAAAGTCCGGTCTCTCAGCGAGAGCCCCTCAACGCAAAGGCAACTGGAAGTTCATCGCCGGTGATCGAGTGCGGGCAAATGAAAAGGCCCCAGGCGATTATGAGGAGTTGGAGGGCGTCATTACAGGGCGTGGCCCTGGGAAAACAGAATACGAAGTCCTACTCAACGGCCAGGCCGAGCCGGCGCACTTAGACTCAGACTGGCTTGACCTCCTCCGAATCGGATGACGCTAGGCTGGCAGAGCCACCCGTCCGGTCTTGCCCGGTCGGACATACCTCGAGCAAGCAGCACCCCTCGCAGACAGGCTCCTTCTTGCAGACCTCCTTGCCGTGCCGGACGACCAGCGCGTGATACTCGCCGAACAGCCGCGGGTCCTTCGGCAAATGCTGCATGAAGGGCGCGCGATACCCCGCGTAGCTTCCCTTTGCGGGGGCCAACCCCAGCCGCCAGAACAGTCGCCTGGTGTAGGCGTCGACGACGAAGCTGGGCTTGCCCATCGCGTACAGCAGGATGTCATCCGCTGTCTCTTCGCCGATGCCGTAGACCCCCAGTAGGTCGTTTCGCAGGGTGTCGACATCCTCGTGGGCCATGGCGTCGAGGTCGTCGTCGAACCGCTCGCCGATGTACTCGGCGAGCGCCTTCAGCTTGCGGGCCTTGGCGTTGTAGTAGCCACTGGGGTGTACGAGCCTGGCCAGCTCGTCCTGTGGTATGGCGCGAATCGCCCGCGGCGTCAGCGCACCGGCTGAACGCAGGTTGGCGAGAGCGCTCTCGACGTTGGCCCAAGAGGCGGCCTGTGTCAGCACGGCCCCGACCATCATCTCGAAGCCGGGCCCTCCCGGCCACCAGCCCTGAGGGCCGTAGCGCGAAAGCATCCGCTCGTAGACCGCCATCAGGCTTTCTCGCAGGCCGTCGGACATCTAGCCGACCCGCACGGGCAGCCGGTCCGAGATCTCGACGGAGGTGCGGCTCACGGCGCAGCGGTAGGCGAATACCTCGACGCCACACCTCACGGCTCCATCGAGGGCTTCGGCGAACTTGGGGTCGGCCTGAACGTTGGGCTCGAAGGCATTGGCGTCCGGTCTCTGCACCACGAACATGACGGCGGCCCTGTGGCCCTGCTCTCTGGCGTGTCGAAGCGTCGCCAGGTGCTTGCGGCCTCGCTCGGTGGGCGCGTCGGGGAAAAGGGCGGTGCCCCCCTCGACGAGAGTGACTGACTTGACCTCGACGTAGCATAGACGGCCGGGCCCGGAGAGCAGCAGATCGAGCCGGCTGTCCTCGAACCGCACCTCTCGCGTGATCTTGTCGTACCCCGATAGCTCGGGGATACGCCCTTTACAGATGGCCTCGGACGCAATTGCGTTCGGCAGGCGGGCGTCGGCGGAGACGAGCACTCCATCCACCTCGACCAGCGCGAGGTCATACGCCGTCTTGCGCGCTGTGTTCGAGGGCGCGGGGGCGAGCAGCATCGGATTTTGTGGTGTCAGCAGCTCGGTCAGCCGGCCCGAGTTAGCGACGTGGGTCAAGACCTCCTCGCCGTCAAGCGTCATCAGCGCGGCGAATCGGTTTAGCCGCCGCACGAAGTTGGCGTTCCGAAGATCGGGATGCAGCTTCACCTTAGGCCTCCACCGGCGGATATGCTAGCACTGGCCGTGTAGCGGGACAACTTGCCCGGCCATTACGCGGCCCTTACACTGGTATGGCGAGAGTCCCTGAGGGTGAAGACGTGAACTCATTCGTCGAACGCGTGGCGGCAGTTTCCCGGCGGAACCGGAGTCTGGTGTGTGTTGGGCTCGACCCTGACCCCGACCTGATGGCAGTGAAGGACGTGCTCACGTTCAATCGCGCCATCATCGACGCGACGAAGGACATAGTCTGCGCCTACAAGCCCAACCTGCCGTTCTACGAGGCCCTGGGCCAGTCGGGCCTGGAGGCGCTGGCGGGCACCGTGGCCCATATCCGTAGGGTCGCCCCCGACGTTCAGGTTGTGGGTGACGGAAAGCGTGGCGACATCGCCTCGACCAACGTCATGTACGCACGGGCGCTCTTCGACGTCTGGGGGTTCGATGCGGCCACCGTCAACGCATGGGGCGGAGGTGAGTCCCTCGAGCCGTTCATGGAGTATGGCGATCGAGGGGTGCTGGTGTGGTGCCGCTCTTCGAATCCTGGCGCCAAGGAGTTCCAGGATGTGCGCCTGCAAGGCGAACCTCGTGGCGTACCTCTCTACGAGTGGATGGCGCGAAGGGCGTCGAGCTGGAACGTGCGAGGCAACGTCGGCCTCGTCGTGGGGTCGACCTTCCCAGATGAGTTGAAGGTGGTCCGCTCCCACTGCCCGGGTATGACCATTCTCATTCCGGGCGTCGGCGCCCAGGGCGGCGACCTCGCGACCAGCGTCCGAAACGGGCTCGACGATGGCGCCCCCAACATCCTGATAAGCTCCTCGCGGGGAATAACCTATGCGTCGCGCTCGGCTGAGACGTTCGCTGACGCTGCCCGAGCGGCGGCCGAAGACCTGCGGGAGCGTATCAACTGCGTTCTCGAAGCGGAAGGCCGGCCTTGGGACCCCAGCTGAGACTCGGCCACGTCGTCCGCCTCCGGAAAGCTCACCCGTGTGGCGGCTTCGAGTGGGAGATCGTCCGAGTCGGTGCCGACATGGGCCTTAAGTGCCTGACCTGCGGGCGCCGCGTCCTTCTGTCACGCGCCGAGCTCCACAAGCGTATGAAGTCGATCGCGCCCCCGGAAGTTTCGGGGTAGGCCAAAAGGGTTAATCCATTTGTCGGTGCAAGAACGACCCCTTGGAGGCATCGTCCCGGCGCGACGAGGTGCGAGGATGGTGACAGGGCCGCAGAAACTCGGAGCGGTCCGGGTTACGCCAAACACCTGTACGAAACTGCGTTGACACCGATTTGGCTTGGGCCTACAATTATATTCAAGTCTACGTTGCCGAGGAGGGATAAGGGTCGATGTTGGAGATGGTTATAGACAGCATTCGTGTCAGCCTCGCGAACTATCAGAGAGTGGTCATTCTGCGAGTCAAAGACTCGGACCGCTACCTACCGATCTGGATCGGCCCCACTGAGGCCGACGCGATAGCGCTCAAGCTTCAGGACGTTTCGGTGCCGCGCCCGATGACCCACGACCTCCTCAACGCCGTGATCAGCAGTCTCGGGGCCACCGTCAATCACATCATCGTCTCGGAGCTCAGCAACGACACTTTCTACGCAAAAGTCGTGCTCCAGCAGAATGGGACGACCATGGAGTTGGACTCCCGGCCGAGCGACGCTATTGCCCTCGCCGTCCGAGTTGAAGCGACCATCTACGCGGACGACGAGGTCGTGGAGAAGGCCGGAGTCAAGATGGACCTGGAGACCGGCAAGCCCATTCTCCCGGGAGAGGGCGGCGAGGAGAAGCGTCCGCTGACGCAAGAGGAGCTCAAGAGCCTGTCCGCCTTCAGCGAATTCGTGGATACCCTTGACCTCGAGGATATCGGCAAGGAGCAGCCACCCCCTGGCGAAAGCTCCGGGTCTGAGTAGCCAAACGCGTTAGTCAAGGCGAAAGCCCCGCCGCGTACGGTGGGGCTTTTTTTTGTACGGTCGGCCATCGCCAAGTTCCAGTCGGTGGGTGGGCAGGTATCGCGCCCCGAACTCTGCAAGGCTGTATAAAACTCGGCGAAGACGGTCCGCGGCCCCCAGCCGGTACCGTGGACCTCGAAACTCCAACGGCCGCAAATACCCCCTGGGCCGGGCCCGAAGATACCATGCGACCTCGCATGCCTGAAACTTTGCCTGGCGGGCGGCACGCCGCAAATTGACCCTCAGATTTCAATTGTGATACACTACACAAGCTCCGGAGGAGTCCCTGTGAACGCCAGTAGAATGGGCACTGTGCTCCGGCTGTTGGGCATCGGATGGTACGTTGCCCTGTGTATTGGAGGGGGGGCCTTCGGGGGCCTCTGGCTCGATCGCCAGTTCGATAGCCGTCCCATTCTAACGCTCGTGGGGCTGGCACTCGGCATCTTCTTGGCAATGGCTGGGATGTTCAGAATGTTGATGGCCGTACTTGCGGCTGCCGCCGACGACGAGGGAAGTCAGTAGTGTCGACGCTCCTCAGGAGGCCCAAGACGCTCGCCGTGCTTGTTGTTGCGGGCGTTGTCTTCATTGTCAGTCTGGCCGGTGGCGCTCTCGGAAACGAGTTCGGCGGCGGATTCCTGGCCTCGCCCATAGCCCACATCCAGCTCCCGGCCGAGTCGATAACCTCGGGTTCGCTTTTCGCTGACTTCCAGATTACCAACACGATGGTGACCACCTGGCTTGCCATCCTCTTCCTGGTCGTCATCTCGGTGTTGGCGACACGACGCCTCAAGGATGTTCCTACCGGCCTCCAAAACGTCGTCGAGATTGTCATAGAAGGCTTCTTGAACCTCGCCGAGAGCGTCGCGGGGCCTGGGAGAGCCCGGAAGTTCTTCCCTCTGATCATGACCATATTCCTGTTCATCGTCACGGCCAACTGGATGGGCATCCTTCCCGGGTTCGGGACCATCGGCAGGATAGAGCCGGCGGAAGAGGTCGTGCACCACCTCGAGGAGAGTGGGGACGAGGTCGACCTCGCCGACGTGAGGCTCCAACTGTTCGACGGCGATGGCTCATTCGCGGTCGTGGCGTTCGGCTCGGTCGACGACGAGATCACGGCGCTCGAAGTCGAGGAGCACGGCGTAAAGGAAGGGCAACAGGCGGGGCTTCTGGTACCCTTCCTCCGAAGCGCCAACACCGATGTCAACATGACGCTGGCCATAGCTCTGGTGGCGATGACCATGATCCACTTCTGGGGATTTTCCACGCTCGGATTCTTCGGCCACATGGGCAAATTCGTCAACTTCAAGCAGGGCCCCATAGGGTTGTTCGTGGGCCTCTTGGAGGCCATAAGCGAGGTGGCGAGGGTTATCAGCTTCACCTTCCGTCTTTTCGGCAACATGTTCGCCGGAGAGGTGCTGTTGGTAGCCATGGCGTTCCTGCTACCATTAATCGGCATCATCCCTTTCCTGGGCCTGGAGCTCTTCGTGGGAGTAATCCAGGCGTTCATATTCTCCATGTTAACGCTGGTCTTCGCGACAATGGCTACCGTGAGCCACGGGGCGGAGGAGCACTGAGAACACGCGCCGCTCTGTGTCGCGGGACCTGCCAAATCGAAACGCCAAATCGAATCGGAGGTAGAGCACGATGATCGAGGGAGAGCTCAAGGACATTGGAGCCGGTATTGCCATCGGACTCGGGGCGATAGGCCCGGGAATCGGCATCGGAATACTGGCCGCCAAGGCGATGGAGTCGCTGGGTAGGAACCCGGAGGCGGCCGGCCCTATCCAGACGAACATGATTCTGGCCATCGCCTTCGCGGAAGCCATTGCCATTTACGCTCTGGTCGTTGCCGTTATCATCAAGTTCGTCTGAGGCGGACGCCTGAAGGAAGCATCGAGGAGATGGCATGGGTGCCTTAGGGATTAACTTACCCGGCCTCATTACTCAACTGGTCAGCTTCGCCATCCTGTTCGCGCTGCTGTCCTGGTTGCTGTACAAGCCGGTGCTGCGCGTCCTCGACCAGCGCTCGTCTCGCATAAGAGAGAGCCTGGAGACCGCCGAGCGCGTGCGACAGGAAGCGGCGGAATCTCAGGCAGACATGCAGCGTCAGCTACAGGAAGCGCGTACTGAGGGCCAGCAGCTAATCGCTCAGGCACGGGAAGTCGCCGACAGGTTCCGAGAAGACGAGCTTGCCAAGGCGCGACAGGAGATCAGTGCCGAGCGGAGCCGAGCCGAAGCGAACATCCGGAGGGAGCGCGACGCCGCCATCGAAGAGCTGCGCCGCGAGTTCGCGGGCCTGGCCATATCCGCCGCAGAGCGTGTGATCCATCGGTCGCTGGATGAGCCGACTCACCGAGAGCTCATCGAGAGGGTGTTGGAAGAGAGTGCCCAGACAGGCCGCAACTAATGCTGTCTCCATCCAGTCCTGAGCGGAGTCGTTGACCCCGCTCTCCGGCTCGCCCCGGGCAAAAGGGGAGAGCCGTCGGAGGCCCCGCTGGTTGAGGGCGGCGGTCCGGCCGAAATAAACAGATAGATATAGGTGTAGGACTGCTCGATGCCAAGATCCGCGTCGGCCAGGCGGTACGCTCAGGCCGTGTTTCAGATTGCCAATGAAAACGACGAGCTGGAGAGCTGGCTGGACGATCTGACCGTCCTCTCCGCCGCCGTCCAAGATGCCGAGCTTTCGGCATTCCTCGACGCGCCCCAATTGTCGCCGAGCCAGAAGATCTCTGTGCTCAAGAGCACTTTGACCGACACTGTCGGTCCGCTGGCGCTGAATCTCGTCTCGCTGCTCGCGTCCCGCAATCTTGCGGCCCTCTTGCCTGGGATCGGCGAGCAGTACCAACGCCTCCTCGATGAGCACAACGGAATCGAACGGGCCGAGGTCGTGTCGGCGGTGCCGCTCAACGACGCGCAGCGCGCGAGTGTCGAAGAGCTTCTCAAGGACATGGTCGGCAAGGAGATCAGGCTGACCTCTCGCGTCGACCCGCAAATCATCGGCGGCATGGTGGCTCGCGTGGGAGATCACCTCATTGACGGGAGCACGGCTACCATGCTGGAGTCGATGCGCAGGGAGCTGATTGAGCGGCGCTCCTGAGCGCGTTCCGATATGAGGGCAGTGACTGCAGCCGTGGCCGGACCTTAATCACCACGTCTGCGTGCAACGTAAGATACGGAGGCTGAAATGGCAGTCCGAGGACAGGACATCGCGTCGGTAATCAAGCGTCAGATCGAGGAGTTCGGCGGACAGCTCCAGATGGTCGACGTCGGCGTGGTCGTCGAGGTGGGCGACGGCATCGCCCGAGTCCATGGGCTCTCAGGCGTCGGCTATAACGAGCTCGTCGAGTTCGAGGGCGGCCTCGTCGGGATGGCGCTCAACCTAGAGGAGGACAGCGTCGGCGTGGTAATTCTGGGCGACACGCGGGCCGTCAGTGAGGGCAGCGAGGTCCGCAGCACCAAGCGTATCGTCGAGGTGCCGGTAGGAGCAGGCCTCATCGGCCGCGTCCTGGACGCCATTGGGCGCCCCCTGGATGGCAAGGGGCCTCTCAGCAGCGATGAGTCGAGCCCCGTCGAGATCGTCGCCCCGGACGTCTCGACGCGGAAGTCAATAGATACGCCGGTGCAGACCGGCATCAAGGCCATCGACGCGATGGTGCCCATAGGTCGTGGACAGCGCGAGCTGATCATCGGCGACCGCTCCACGGGCAAGTCGACCATCGCCATCGACACGATCATCAATCAGAGGGGTGGCGACCTC
Organism: Chloroflexota bacterium; assembly: GCA_022566795.1. Taxonomy (GTDB): domain Bacteria; phylum Chloroflexota; class Dehalococcoidia; order Lucifugimonadales; genus JADFIF01. Next base: position 29,324 of record JADFIF010000009.1, on the reverse strand, counting down.
GTCTGCATCTACGTCGCCATAGGTCAGAAGGCGAGTAAGGTGAGTCGGACGGTGGCCCTGCTGGAAGAGCACGGGGCGCTGGAGCATACCATCGTTGTGGCCGCCAACGCCGCGGATCCGGCCCCCATGCAGTACCTCGCGCCGTTTGCAGGCTGCGCGATGGGCGAGTACTTCATGAATCAGGGTAAGGACGCTCTGATCATCTACGACGACCTGTCCAAGCACGCATGGGCGTACAGGCAGATGTCCTTGCTTCTGCGGCGCCCGCCCGGCCGAGAGGCGTACCCCGGCGACGTGTTCTACCTGCACAGCCGGCTCCTCGAAAGGGCCGCCAAGTTGGACGACGCGCACGGCGGCGGCTCCTTGACCGCGCTGCCGATAATCGAGACGCAGGCGGGGGACGTGTCGGCCTACGTGCCGACGAATGTGATCTCCATCACCGACGGGCAGATCTACCTTGAGCCGGAGCTGTTCAACGCGGGAATCCGGCCCGCCGTGAACGCCGGTCTCTCGGTGTCCCGCGTCGGCGGCGCGGCGCAGACCCGCGCCATGCGAGGCGTCGTGGGGCGCATGCGTCTCGACCTCGCCCAGTACCGGGAGCTGGTGGCGTTCGCCCAGTTCGGAACGGCCGACCTCGACGCAGCCACGCGAGCTCAGCTCGAGCGCGGGCAGCGGTCAGTCGAGGTGCTCAAGCAGGGCCAAAACGTGCCCTTGCCTGTCGAGCGGCAGACGGCCATCATGTACGCCCTCGTCAACGGGTACATGGACGACGTGGAGATACCCAAGATTCGAGACTTCGAGGAGGGGTTCCACCGCTTCATGGACTCCAACCACCCTGAGATCTTGAAGAGCATCGCCGACGCGAAGGCGATCACGGACGAGACAGAGCAGTCGCTGAAGGCTGCGGCAGAGGAGTTCAAGACCAGCGTTCCGTACTAGCTCAGAGGAGGTGGCCACGGCCCCCTCTAGCTTCTCCCTACGTGGGGCGAGAACAGAAATCCCTTCAACGAGTACAGCTAGATCGCCGATGCTGTTGGCGGTAGGAGACACGAACGCTGGGCCTACCACCTTGCGGTTGGCGACTTTAGCAGGCTGATGCAAGATGGGGAGTGCAGAGGGGCTAAGCCCCTTTGCCGGGAGCCTGAGGGTGTCCCTCAGATACATTGTCCTCCCTTTGCTCACTCGAAAGGGCGCAGGGGGATGGTGGAAAAGTTGTTCGGCGGCTTTAGGCAAGGACCCAGGCGAAGGACGGTGTCGGAAGCGGTGATACACGGACGATGGCGAGCGTAAGACAGCTTCGACGGCGCATTCGAAGCGTCGAGAACACCGCCAAGATAACCAACGCGATGTCAATGATCGCGGCCTCGAAGATGCGGCGAGCGCAAGAAGCCGCCGTACGGGGCAGGCCTTACGCCGATCTGATGAGAGGCCTGCTGGCAAATCTAGCGGCGCAGCCCCACGACGAAGAAGAGCTCCACCCGCTGCTGCGCCGTCGCGAGGTCAACAGTCTTGCCTTAGTAGTTATCACACCGGACCGAGGACTCACCGGCGGCCTTAACTCCAACGTCAACCGCGCGGCGGCTCGATTCCTTCTGGACCACGGCGGAGACGAGAGCGTTATCGCCGTCGGCCGGAAGGGCAGGGACTTTATGGTGAGGTCCGGCCGCAACGTCAGAGCCGTCTTCACCGACCTTGGGGACCGTCCGTCGCTTATGGACGTCACTCCCATCGCCCATCTTGTGGTGGAGGACTATGGCGAAGAGCGGGTGGACGCCGTGTACGTCGCCTACGCCGAGTTCGTCAGCACGACGGTACAAAGGGTCGTGGTGGAGCCGCTTTTGCCGGTCGTTCCGGCGGAGCTTCGAACGCAAGACGCTGTTGGCTACATCTACGAGCCGGAGAGCCACACGGTGCTGTCCGGCCTGTTGCCGCGCTTCGTCGAGATGCAGCTATACCACCAAGTTCTGGAGGCCGCGGCAAGCGAGCAGTCGGCGCGAATGGTGGCCATGCGCAACGCCACCGACAACGCCAACGAGATGGTGGAGGACCTGACGCTGCTGATGAACAAGGTACGGCAAAACGCCATCACGAGTGAGCTGCTCGACATCGTCGGTGGCGCCGCAGCGGTGCAAGCCAAATAGACTGATGCAAAAAATGGGGAGTGCAGATCCCGACAAGTCGGGATTGCCGGGAGCCGAGGGATGGTCTCAAGAGATTGTCAAAGCCCTGCGAGGGGCCAGATTCAGACGATTACGGTGGCGTAGTAACATTATCGAGATACTGAGCGCTGCTCAGACGCCGCAACTCGGGAGGAACAATGGCTAAAGGCCGGGTAACGCAGGTAATCGGCACGGTGGTGGACGTCGAGTTCCCGTCCGATGAGATGCCCACCATCTACAACGCCTTGGAGACGAAGATCGACGGCAATCGCCTCGTCCTGGAGGTCGAGCAGCACGTTGGAAACAACTGGGTTCGCTGCCTCGCGCTGGGCCCGACGGAAGGACTCGTTCGCGGTGTCGAGGTCGAGGACACCGGCCAGGCCATTCTCGTTCCTGTCGGCGAGCCAACACTGGGCAGGCTCTTCAATGTGCTGGGCGAGACATTGGACAACCTCGAGGAGGTTGAGTCCGAGGAGACTTGGCCGATACACCGCAGTCCGCCGGCATTCGAAGACCAGTCGACCACGGTCGAGATACTGGAGACCGGCGTGAAGGTAATGGACCTGATAACTCCCTTCACCAAGGGGGGCAAGGTCGGGGCATACGGCGGCGCGGGCGTCGGCAAGACCGTCATCATCCAGGAGCTCATACGCAACATCGGCGCCGTCCACAAGGGCGTGTCGGTCTTCGCCGGCGTCGGCGAACGCTCTCGAGAAGGCAACGACCTCTGGCGTGAGATGCAGGAGTCCGGGGTGCTGAGCAGCACCGTGCTCGTCTTCGGCCAGATGAACGAGCCGCCGGGGGTTCGCGCACGCGTCGGCCTGACAGGCCTGACGATGGCCGAGTACTTCAAGGAGGGGCGCAACCAGGACGTGCTCTTGTTCATCGACAACATCTATCGCTACATCCTGGCGGGAATGGAGGTCTCGGCGCTGCTCGGCAGGATGCCCTCGGCCGTGGGCTACCAGCCGACGCTGGCCACGGAGATGGGCGAGCTCCAGGAGCGAATCACTTCGAGCAAGGATGGCTCCATCACGTCGTTCCAGGCCATATACGTTCCCGCCGACGACTACACCGACCCCGGCATCGTCACCACCTTCGGACACCTCGACGCCGTTGTGGCGCTGGAGCGGTCCCTGGCAGCTCAAGGGCTCTATCCCGCCGTCGACCCGCTGGCATCAAACTCTCGGATTCTCGAGCCGGCCATCGTCGGCCAGGAGCACTACGATGTGGCCCAGGGCGTGCGGCAGGTGCTGCAGCGCTACACGGAGCTGCAGGACATCATCGCGATTTTGGGCATCGAGGAGCTGTCCGAGGAAGACCGGCTCACCGTGGCGCGGGCCCGCAAGATCCAGCGCTTTCTCACCCAGCCGATGTTTGTCGCCGAGGCCTTCACCGGTCAGGAAGGGCGATATGTCGCCATCAAAGACACGGTACGAGGGTTCAAAGAGATTCTCGACGGCCAGCATGACGACCTGCCCGAGCAGGCCTTTTACATGGTAGGAACTATCGACGAAGCCGTCGAGAAGGCCGAGTCCATGCGGGCGCAGGAGTAGAAGGTGGGGCGTTGGGGAGCACGCGATGGCTGACATGAGACTAGAGATCGTCACCGCCGAGCGCGTCGTCTACTCGGAGGACGTGAGCGTGGTTGTCGCCCCCGGCATCGACGGCGAGCTTGGAGTTCTGCCGCGTCACGCGCCCCTGCTGACGATGCTGAAGCCGGGCGAGATCCGCGTTGTCAAGGACGGCGAGGAGAGCTTCATGGCGGTGAGCGGAGGCTTCCTGGAGATCTTGGCCAACAAGGTCACGATCTTGGCCGACACGGCCGAGCGCGTCGAAGAGATCGACGTCCAGCGCGCCGAGGAGGCCCTTCGCCGAGCCCGCGAGCTCGTGGAAGCCTCATCCGGAGACCTCGATCTCGAGCGTGCCCTAGCCTTGCTGCGCAGGTCGGAGGCCCGCCTCAAGGTCGGCCGCCGGCCGCGACGTCGCCGCAACGGCGCGCCACTCTGATCCCCGCGGTAGCCCGGCCTGCATAGCTTGGAGAATCCCCTGCGGCCGCGCGGCTCAGAGGGGTGTCGCCTTCGGCCCGGCCCTGTGGGAATGTACCCCCCGGAGGCCGTCGATGGCGGGTCGGCGGGACTCAAACATCTGTGCCCCTGGCAGGCTTATGAACGATGGGGAGCGCAGTAACTGTTCCGTCGGGATTGCCGGGAGTTTCAGGGGGGCCTCAGATACGGTTTCCTCCCCTTCCTCACTCGAAGGGGCGCTCTAGAGCCTGCCCTGAGCATCGTCGAAGGGGATGGTCGAAAGAGTTGTTCGGTGTCCTGCTAATACATCCCCATAGAGACTATCTCGAATCCTGTCCGGGGAGTCCAGAGGGCAGACCCCTTGCCAGAGGGGTCTGGGGGACGTGCCCCCAGGAACAAAAAGGCCCTGAGGGTGGGAACAAGGCGTTTGCCTTTTTGAGATAGTTTCTTAGTCCATCTGCTGCAGATAGAAAGTCATGGACTGAAGGGACAGCACCGGGTCTATGTTCCGCATGACGATGCCCATCGGGACCTGCGGCGCTATCGGCGCGTAGTTTAGGATGCCCTGAACGTTGTTCTGGACGAGGGCATCTATGACCGTCTGGGCGTGCGACGCCGGCACCGCAACGATACCGATGCGAATGTCGCGCGCCGCGATGGTTTCAGGTAGCTCGGACATGGGCTGCACCGTGAGTCTACCGAACGCCTGCCCGACCTGGTCCGGGTCATTGTCGAAGGCGGCGACAACGTTGAAGGCCTGAGGCGTAAATCCGGGGTAGTTGATTATGGCACGCCCCAGGCGGCCCACTCCGATGAGGCAGGCGCACCACTCGCGGTCTAACCCTAGAATCTGCCTCAATTCGGCCAGCAGGAAGTGAACGTTGTATCCTCTGCCCTGCTTCCCGAACCTGCCGAAGTAGCTGAGGTCTTTTCTAATCTGAGCCGGGGTCATCTGGAGACGGTTCCCGAGCTGTTGGGAGCTTACCACCTCCATTTCGTCGGCAAGGAGCTGAGTCAGCGCTCTCACGTAGAGGGGAAGCCTGAGGACGACTACCTCAGGGACTTCGAAGGTCTCCATGGGCCTCCTCTATCGTGGTTGGGAAGAGTGCCAGTATTTGCGACGCCACCTGAAGTGAAGAGCTTATGGAGACGCCGGCGGCAATGCGTGGCTGCGCCCTGCGGACAGAAACTTTGGCTCCAGTATATCCCATCGTGAGTCGATTGTGAATCGCTGAACTACCGAAGGCATCTCGCATATCGCACGATCGATAAGGCGTTTGAGCGAGCGCCTTGTTATCTGTCAATAGACTGACTGCTGCGGAAAGGGCGGGCCTTCGAGCTTTCTTGACACCCCCAAATGCGGGTGCTAGAATTGGGTTCCGTTTTCGGTAGCCGGTTGAGGGCCCTGGCCGGGTGTCCATGTTGACGGATTCCTGTCCGGGGCTTCAGATGTTGCCACATCTGCCGAGCGTTCAAACGGATGCCCGGCGTTGGAGGGGTAGACGATGACCCAGGAGAAGGTCCGTCTTCATCGAGGCCTTCGCGATGTGTACATCGACCGCACGCAGTCAAGCTTTATCGATGGCAAGATCGGCAAGCTTCTTTATCGTGGCTACAACATCGACGACCTAGCTGAGAACGCGTCCTTCGAAGAGACGATCTACCTCCTGCTGTATAGCAAGCTGCCGACCCAGAGCGAGCTAGATGCATTCGACGCCGACCTGAAGGCCAACCGAGCCCTTCCGGAGGCGATCGTTGAGATTATCAGGCTCACGAAAGATGCGCATCCAATGGATGTGCTTCGCACCGCGATTTCGGCTACCGCGGCGTACGATCCGGACGTAGCGGATAACTCCCACGAGGCGAACCTGCGAAAGGGGGTCCGTCTCACTGCGATGGCTCCCACCATCGTTGCGGCTCACGCCCAAATCCGTAACGGCAAGGACCCTGTCGAGCCGGATTTGGAACTGAACCACGCCGGAAACTTCCTCTACATGCTGTTCGGCGAGCGGCCGGACCCTCGCGATGCGGCGCTGATCGACAAGGACTTTGTCCTGCATGCCGAGCACGGCGTCAACGCCTCCTCGTTCGGAGCCAGAGTAGCCGCATCGACCCAGGCGGACCTGCACTGCGCGGTGACCACCGGCATAGCCGTTCTCAAGGGGCCGGCCCACGGCGGCGCCGCCGAAGAGGTCATGAAGATGGCCTTGGAAATCGGCAACGAAGAGAACGCTGGGCCGTACGTGAGAAATCTCGTGGAGCACGGCGGCAGGGTGATGGGCTTCGGGCATCGCGTGTACCGGGCCGTCGACCCCCGGTCCGTCCACCTACGGGACGACGCGAGGGAGCTGGGGGAGCGCAAAGGCCAGCCCAAGTGGTTCTCGATCCTCCAAGAGGTCATCGAGATCATGCAGCCGTACTCCAGGCGCGGCATCTGCCAGAACGTCGACTTCTTCTCCGGGGCCATCTACTATCTTCTCGACATCCCAGACGATCTCTTTATCTCTATCTTCGCGATGGGGCGCATACCGGGCTGGACTGTGCAGGTGATGGAGCAGTTCGAGAACAACATCCTGCTAAGGCCTCGGCTTGAGTACACAGGGCCCATGGACCTGGAATATGTCAAAATGGGCGACCGGGACTAGCGTTCGCTCTAGCGGACTGATCAGTTGCCGAGCCTGCAAGCGAAGCTGAAAGCGACTAGGAAAGGCGGTAACGTTGACTAATCAGGAACAGGCGGTAACCGAGTGTAAGCATTACTGGATGATAGACAGCCCCAACGGGCCCACCAGCGAAGGCGTTTGCAAGATATGCGGTGAGCGCTCAGAGTTCCGGAACTCGATGCAGGGCTCCGGATGGGACAGGGAGAGCGCCCAGGGCAAGAGGGTCAGGCAAGCGCGCAGTAGGTGAGACGCAGCGCCAACTCCGCGAGCATATTGAGCGCCAAGAGGGTATCTTCATCAGATACCCTCTCCCTTTTTGTGATAGCGACTCTGAGGCACCCAAGCTGACACCGGAGGCCATCGGCGGTGGGTAATCGCTCCCGAATGTGCGGTCCGCCTGGCACAGGAGCCCGTCCACATGCCCATCCATATGAAAGATACTCCTGAAGCCGAGATACGCGGACTCATAGAGGCTAAAGGAAGTATCTGCTTCGCCGAGTTCATGCAGGTCGCCCTCTATCACCCTATGGGCGGCTACTACACGAGCGATCGGGCCATTGGAGCCGCGGGCGACTATTTCACCAGCCCTGCGGCGCACCCTGTGTTTGGGGCGCTGATCGCCGTTCAGCTTCATCGCATGTGGCAGGTGCTGGACCGTCCGTCTACGTTCGATGTGATCGAGATGGGCGCGGGCGATGGGCTGTTGGCCGCCGAGGTGGCCGGCCATGCGCCTGCGCTCGGCCAGCGGTTCGCCCGGGCACTGCGCTACGTGCCCGTCGATCGGCGTGTGGCCCAGGAGATGGCGGTGCACGCGGAGGTCCGGCCCCACCCAGTGGCAGCCGTCGGCGCGCCGTTCCGGAAGGCCGTTGGCTGCTTCATCTCCAACGAGCTCCTGGACGCCTTCCCCGTCCACCGTTTCCGCGTGGAGGGCAGGGCCGTCAAAGAACTGTTCGTCACGCTCGACGAGCATGACGAGTTGACCGAGGCGCTGGGGGACCCGTGTACACCCATGCTGGAGCGACGCATCCGGCAGCTGGGGTTCGAGCTTGGCGACGGATTCTCTGGCGAAGTGAACCTCGGCATCGGGCCATGGATGCGTGAGGTATCGGACGGGCTGGAGCGAGGATTCGTGCTGACCATCGACTACGGCTACCCGGCGGAGGTGCTATACGGTGCCGACAGGTCCGCCGGAACGCTAAAGACCTACTACCACCATTCCGAGGGCGGAAGCCCTTATATACGGATAGGCCGGCAGGACATGACGGCGCACGTGGACTTCTCGTCGGTGGCATCCGAGGGCGAGGCGCTGGGACTACGGTCCTTGACCTTGATGCCGCAGTCGAGCTTTCTGAAGGGGCTCGGGTTCCAGGCCATGCTTGACCGGCTGAAGACGGTGCAGCTGAGCCGCAGCGACCTGAGTGCCAACACCATGGCCATGCGGGAGCTGGTGAAGCCAGAAGGACTTGGAGGGTTCAGTGTCCTAATTCAGGAGCGGGGCTCGGGAGTCGCCAGCTACTCGGACCTGACGCCCGCCCCCGAGGCGGCCCTCAATCTGCCCATCCCGCTGCTGGGTCCGGAGCATACACCCCTCATGGAGGGGCGGTACCCGCACTTGGCGATGGATTTTGACGAGCTATGGCCGTCGGAGCGGTCACTCTGATGGCCTCGTCCTACTGGGCGAGGCCGAGCCTCGGCGCGATGGGCTTCAGGGCGTCTATGATGAACTGTATGTGCTCGTCGAGGTCTACGCCGAGCTCTTCGGCGCCCGCGTAAATATCCTCGCGGCTGACCGATGCCGCAAATCGCTTGTCTTTGAACTTGCGCCTTACCGATCGCACGGAGGTCTCGGAGAGGCTCTTTGTGGGCCGGACGAGCGCAACGGCTGTAACGAATCCTGAGAGCTCGTCGCAGGCGAATAGCGCCTTCTCCATAAGCGTCTCCCGCGCGACGCCCGTGTGATTGCCGTGGGACAGCACGGCCCGGACGATAGGCTCAGAGAAGCCATTGGACCTGAGGATTTCGGCGCCAAAGGTCGGGTGCGATTCGGGCGTCGGGCAGACCTCCCAATCGAAGTCATGAACGAGCCCCGCGATTCCCCACAGCTCCTCGTCCTCGCCTTCCTTGCGGGCGTAGGCCCGCATACACTCCTCCACCGCCGCCAGATGCTTCCTCAAGCTGTCGCTTTTCGCGTGCTCTTCCACAACCTTCAGCGCAGTTTCCCTGTCCATGCTCATGCCTCCTCTTGTGGAGATACGTCGATCTCGGCGCCGGGCCGAGGCGAACAGTGACGGGCCGTCGTGATGAACCCCGTGTGGCCGACCATGCGATGGGATGGACGGACGCTGCGCCCTCCGACCATCCACGTGCGTATGAAAATCTCGAAGGTCTCGATCATCTCAAAGGTGCGTTGCTTTCTCAAGGCCTGAGTCAGCTCGTGGACCTGCAGCACAGTGGGCAAGAAGCTCACGAAGACACCACCTGGAACAAGACCGCCCGACGCGTGAGAGACGACCTGCCAGGGCTCCGGCAGATCGAGCACGACCCTGTCGAGCCCGCTCTCCGAAAAGCCTTCGTAGACATCGCCCTGTTTCAGCTCGAGGTTAGGGGATTCTTCGTGGATCGATGCGACGTTCGCCGCCGTCCGCTCGATCATGTCGGCCCGAACGTCGTAGGCGATCACACGCCCGCTTGTGCCCACCGCGCGAAGCAGCGCCAGGGTGAGCGCTCCCGAGCCTGAGCCCGCCTCCAGCACTGTGGCGCCGGGAAAGATATCGCCGTAGGTCATAATCGCTCCGAGGTCTTTGGGGTAGATGACGGTGGCGATCCTCGGCATCTCGCGCGTGAAGTCGGCCAGGCTCGGCTTGAAGGCGATGAGGTTGTGCCCCTGAGCCGTCGTGACCCAGGTCCCTTCGTTTTGGCCGATGAGATCGGCGTGTGGGAAGTTGCCGACGTGTGTGTGGAAAGACGCGGAGGGGTCGAGCTGGATCAGGTAGTGTCGCCCCCTCCGATCGACGATAAGCGCGTGGTCTCCCTCTCGGAAGACGTATGCTGGGTGCTGGTCGTCGGCCATATTGAAAATACCATCCTGCCCTGCGACGATCCCGTACCGCAGGCCCGCGTGCCTGCCCTGGCGCTGGGCACCCGCAGGGGTTTGCCCCTACGTATCCGCACATCGGCGACGATCCCGTAGGGGCAGGCCCGCGTGCCTGGTCTGTCGCTGGGCGACCGCAGGGGGTTGCCCCTGGCGCGCCTAGAGCTTCCCAATCTCGGCAAGCACGTCGGCGGTATCGAGCTCCGGCATGCTGGTGTACACGCGACTGAAGCGGACAATCCCCTGCTTGTCAACGATGACGACCGCCCGATTGGCCGTGCCACGCTCCTCGTTGTACACGCCGTAGAGCTTCGAGACCTGGCCCTTGGGATGGAAGTCCGCCAGCACGGGGTATGGGATATTTCCGAGAGACGCCGCGAAGGCCGTCTGTGTGGGCCTGGCGTCGGTGCTTATACCCAGGACCTGGGTATCCTTCTCCTCGAAGTCCGAATTGGCAATTCGGAACGAGGAGACCTGATGCGTTCAACCGCCGGTGAACGAGAAGATGTGGAAGGACAGGATGACGTTCTTTTGCCCCCTGTACTGGCTAAGGGTAACTGTTTCCCCTCCGTGTGCCGGAAGCGTGAAATCCGGCGCGGATTGCCCGATGTCGACCATGAGTTCCTCCCCTAAACGATTGCGTGTGATACTTCCACGGAACTTTGGTAATTATGACGATGTCATTCTAGAGCCATGGGCGAAAGAACCTAGGGCATCTCGACCGCCATCCGCTGACACTGAAAGCTCGGCGTAACCTGCCGACGCAGGCCTTCTCATCGACCATGCCTCGGAATTGAGGCCCTGGCGGTCTCTTAGGGCGCGGGCCTCCAGCGCAGGTCGGGTTGGCGGGCCGCGCGAGCCTCGTCCACTCTGCTGTTCAGGGTGTCGTGAGGCGCGTCGTGGAGCAGCTCAGGGTTCTCCGCAGCCTCTTGAGCTATCGTCCGCATCACCTCGATGAAGTAGTCAAGAGTCTCCTTAGACTCTGTCTCCGTTGGCTCGATCATCAGCGCCTCTTCGACGATCAGCGGAAAGTACATCGTAGGTGGGTGTATGCCGTAGTCGATGAGACGCTTCGCCACGTCGAGGGCACTGACGCCGTAAGCTCGCTTGAGGTTCCTTGCCGAGAACACAACCTCGTGCATGCACGTCCGGTCGTACGGCAGATCGTAGTAGCCTTTCAGCCCGCTCAGGATGTAGTTGGCGTTGACCACCGCGTCATCGCTGATCTGCGCTATCCCGGCATTCCCCAGGGTGGAGATGTAGGCGTACGCGCGAACCAGAGCGCCGAAGTTGCCGTGGAACGCGCCCATACGCCCGATCGTCTTCTCGGGGGACGAAAGCGAGTAGGTCTCCGTCCCGTCTGCGTCCGTCTCGCGCGTGACCACCGGCGAGGGCATGTACTGCCGCAGCCGCGGGCCCGAGATCACAGGTCCTGCGCCGGGGCCTCCGCCTCCGTGGGGCTGAGTGAAGGTCTTGTGCAGGTTGGAGTGAATGACGTCGAAGGCGAGATCGCCCAGTTTGACGCGACCCAGCAGGGCGTTGAGGTTCGCGCCGTCCCCGTAGACGATGCCTCCGGCATCGCGTACGATGCGGCAAACCTCGACGATGTTGGCGTCGAACAGGCCCAGCGTGCTCGGCAGCGTGATCATCAGGCCGGCGAGGTCCTCGCTCACCGAGGCCCGCAGCGCCTCCAGGTCCGTGTCACCGTTGGCGTCGGACGGCAGCGTTACCACGTCGAAGCCGGCCATTGCGGCCGAGGCGGGGTTGGTGCCGTGGGCGCTGTCGGGAATGAGCACGTTCTTACGGTTGGGTTCGCCCCGCTCCAGGTGGTACGCGCGGGTCATAAGCATGCCGGCCAGCTCGCCATCGGCGCCGGCCATCGGCGCGAGAGACACGCCCGGCATCCCGGTGATCGCCGCAAGATACCCTTGAAGCTCGTACATGAGCTTCAAGGCGCCCTGCACGGTGGATTCCGGCTGCAGCGGATGGATCGCGGCGAGGCCCGGGATAGAGGCAATCTCGTCGTTGATCTTGGGATTGTACTTCATCGTACAGCTCCCAAGAGGGTAGAAGTTGTGGTCGATGGAGAAGTTTGACTGGCTTATCTGCGAGAAGTACCTCACGAGCTCGCCCTCGCTGACCTCTGGGAGGGCCAGCTCGGTCCGAAGCAAGGAGTCGGGAGGCAGGTCCTGCTCGGGGACGTCCAGCGGAGGGAGGGTGGCCCCAACTCGTCCGGGAACACTTCGATCCATGAGGAGCCTGCGCCGCCCTTCGTCGAACTTTTGCTGCAGAGCGGTCATGCCTTCGCGCCGATCTCGGCCAGCGCCGCCGTGAACGACTCGATCTCCTCTCGCGAATTCATCTCCGTCACGCATACCAGCATGCCGTTTGGTACCTGCGCGCTGATGTCCAGGCCACCTATGATGCTACGGTCCAACAGCTTGTCGTTGATCTCGCCCGGGGGCAGCGGGCAACGCACCACAAACTCGCGAAAGAAGGTCCCATCCATGGGTAGCTCGTAGCCCGGGATGTCGGAGATCAGGGATGCTGCGTAGTGCGACTTGTGGTAGCAGAGCTCGGCTATGCGCTTCATTCCCCGCTTGCCGTTCGCCGCGATGTATATCGTCGACATGAGGGCGATTAGCGCGACCGACGTGCAGATGTTGGAGGTCGCACGCTCGCGCCGGATGTGTTGCTCCCTTGTCTGGAGCGTGAGCACGTATGCAGTCCGCCCCCTGGAGTCGACCGTCTTGCCGACGATGCGGCCGGGCATCTGCCGGATGAAACGCTGTTTGCACGCGAATATCCCTACGTACGGTCCGCCGAAGGTCAGCGGCACGCCCATGGCCTGGCCCTCCGCCGCGACTATGTCCGCGTCGTAGTCGCCCGGGGGCTTGAACAGTCCAAGGGATATGGGGTCGGAGTAGACGACCAGAAGCGCTCCCTGCGAGTGGGCGCGCTCAGAGAGCTCGGCCAGGTCCTCCATATACCCAAAAAAGTTGGGCTGCTGTACCAGCAGGCAGGCGGTGCCCTCTTCCAGCCCGCCTCGCCCTGCCGAAACGACGTCGATTTTGAGGCCGGGCGCCTGTGAGTATGTCTGCAGCACCTCGCGATAAAGCGGAGACACCGAGTCGAGAATGGCGATGCGATCGAGCTTGGTGATCCTGACAGCCATCAGCGCCGCCTCGGCAAGCGAGGTCGAGCCATCGTACATGCCCGCGTTGGCGACATCCATGCTCGTGAGCTGAGCGCACATCGACTGGAACTCGTACTCGGTCTGAAGCGTTCCCTGCGAGACCTCGGGCTGGTAGGGCGTGTAGGCGGTCATGAACTCGCTGCGGGTGGCGATCTGCTTGACGATGGCGGGGATGTGATGGCGGTAGGCGCCCGCGCCCAGGAAGCAGGCGTACTCTCCGGGAACCTTGTTCATGGCCGCCAGGCCATGCGCGTAGCGCAAAAGCTCCATCTCGGATTGCGGCTCGGGGAGGTCGAGAGATGGGCTGCGATGCTCCACGGGGACATCCAGGAAGAGATCGTCTACCGATGCGACCCCGATGACTCGAAGCATCTCCTCGCGGTCGGCGTCGGTGTTCGGCGTGTATGGGGAGGCGAACGCGTCGGGCACCATCAGGGCTTCTCGCGCTGAACGACAGCGCCCAAGATGCAGGCGCATGACGTGGGCTTGGGTAAGGTCGCGAAAGACGATGTATCGGACGCAGCCGCCGCCCCAACCCCCCCAAAGATCACCGGAGCGATCCCACTACTCCTGCGATTCCAGGAACGACTCGTACTCCTCGGCGCTCATGAGCTGGTCTAGCTGGGACGCATCGCTGAGCTCCACCTTGAGCATCCAGCCGGAGTCGAAGGGGCCGGAGTTGACGAGCTCCGGGTTGTCGATGAGCCTTTCGTTTCGTTCGATGACGCGTCCTGCGACGGGTGAGTATAGGTCCGAGACGGCCTTCACGGACTCTATCTCGCCCATCTTCTCAGACTGGCCAAGCTCCGAACCGACGTCGGGTAGCTCGACGAAGACGACATCTCCGAGGCTCTCGGCCGCGAAGTCCGTGATCCCCAGGACGGCTGTGCCGTCCGATTCTACGCGCAGCCACTCGTGCTCCTTCGAGTACCTTAGCTCAGGTGGATTCATGCGCTCCGTTTCCGTGAGTAGAATGGGAGGGCGGTCACTTCAGCCTCTACGGAACGGCCCCGCACGTCGATCTGAACGCGTGATCCTTCGGCCGAAAAACCGGTAGGAACATAGCCCAATCCAATACTCCTGTCAAGGGTAGGCGAGTGGCTTCCGCTGGTGACCTCGCCAATCTGCTCAGACCCGTGGGTGATGGCATATCCGTGGCGGGCAATACCGCGGCCTACCATGTTGAACCCAACCATCCGTCTGCTCACGCCGTCGTCTCGTGCGCGTCGAAGCGCCTCGCCCGCGGTGTAGCCTTCCCGGTCTGGATTCACGAACCGTTCGAGCCCCGCCTCGTACGGATTTGTCGACCTGTCCATGTCATTGCCGTGCAGCAGCAGTCCAGCTTCCAGCCTTAGGACGTCCCTGGCGCCCAGACCGCACGGGACAGCTCCTCGGTCCATCAGCGCCCGCCAGATATCGGGCGCTGCATCGCTCGGCAGGATCAGCTCGAATCCGTCCTCACCGGTGTAGCCTGTTCGAGCGAGGAGCGTCGGAACGCCGCCGACCTCTGTCTCAACTGCCGCGAAGGGCCTCATCGACGCGATGTCTGCGGGCGTCAGGTCGGAGAGCATCGACGCCGCCTCCGGCCCCTGGTGGGCGATCATCGCCAGGTCGGTGGTGACCTCATCGATCTGGACATCGTCGGCGCTCGACACCCACCGCGAGACCCACTCGAGCACCGCGCCAGTATTGGCGGAGTTCGGTATGAGGAGGAAGCGCTGCTCGTCACGGCGATAGACGATGCAGTCGTCGATGATGCCGCCGGCCTCGTCGCAGATGATGTTGTACCTGGCGCGTCCGATGCGGAGGCCGGGCACGCTGACGCTCAGGCTGCGGTCCAAGACGCTTGCGGCGTCTGCCCCTCGAAAGTCGACCCTGCCCATGTGCGACACGTCGAACAGTCCGGCCTTGGAGCGGACGGCGCGCGCCTCCTCGAGAATGCTCGAGTACTGGATGGGCATCTCCCAGCCAGCGAACGGGACCATTCGTCCGCCCAGCGACACGTGGGTCTCAAACAGCGGCGTTCGTCTGAGCTCATCAGAGACCGTCAATCACAACTCCTGCTGCTGGTAATAGTTTCTTTTGCGATGGTGCCCGCCGAGTTGGCATGGCGTCCTACACCAGACTTCCCGCCACCTCCTTGAAGCGGCGGATGGCGTCGATGTGGGCGTCGGGCGACGAGAGGCCGGCCCGCATGGTGTTGATGGAGATGTGTGTGGCGCCGGCGGCCTTCCACGCCTCAGCATCGGCGAGCCAATCCTCCGGCTTCCGGTCGCCGATGGACACCCAGCTTTCGATGCCGATGTCGGCCGGGTCCCGGCCGGCATCCCGTGCGTAGCCCTTCATCCTCTCGACCATTGCGACGCCTTCCGCGTCGGGCCGGAACAGCGGAAACCAGCCGTCCCCCATGCGGGCCACGCGGCGGAGCACGGGTTCGGCCCTTCCTCCGAACCAGACCGGTATGGGGCGCTGAACAGGCAGCGGATTCAGTCCCGCGTCCGTGATCTTGTGCCAGCGTCCCTCGTAGCTGACGAGCTCCTGCGTCCACAACCTCCGCAAGACCTCTACCTGCTCCTCCGAGCGGAGGCCGCGGTTGTTGAAGTTCTGGCCAAGCGCCTCGTACTCGACGGTGTTCCAGCCTATGCCCACGCCGAGGCGGAGCCGACCACCGCTGAGCACATCCAGCGTCGCGGTCTGCTTGGCGACCAGCGTCGTCTGACGCTGCGGCAGGATGATCACGCCAGCGACGAGCTCCAGACGCTCTGTAAGCGCGGCCAGGTGGGCGAAAAGCACGAAGGGCTCCAGGAAGGAGTCGGTGTGGCTGTAGGCCCCACTCCAGCCCGGCCTGCTTTCGGCGTTCGCGCCCAGCACGTGATCGAAGGCCAGCAGATGGTCGTAACCCAGCGACTCTGCGGCCTGCGCGTAGTCGCGAGCCGCAATCGGGTCTGAGCCTATCTCGGTCTGGGGGAAGACCACACCTAGTCGCATCTGCGTTACCTCCGTCTGGCTGGCCCTAGGGCCTTTTCAAAGTGCATCGGGCGGGAGAGCATGACAATCAAAAGGCCCTCGCGCCGGCCCAGCGCATTTAGCCACACGCCGGAGCATAGTGTACTATATAGCGTCGGACGCGGCGGAGGTTCACACAGACCTTTGGCGCACCATGCGCGCCCGTTTCGTCTGCCCGAAGTACCAACCGCCAGCGCGAGCGAAGTCTGGATGCCTAAGTACGACGTGATCCTAAAGGGCGGGACCATCTTGGACCCGGCCAACGGTTGCGAAGAGGTGGCGGACCTGGCCATCGTTGCCGGCAAGATCGAGCGGGTATGTCCCGAGCTCGACCCGGCCCGGGCCAGCGAGGTCGTCGACGTCGAAGGAAAGTGGGTCATGCCGGGCCAGATAGATACTCACGCCCACGTGGCGGGGCTTGCCCGGAACTGGGACCCGGCTATCGGCTACGGGATGCTCGCGCGGGCGGGTACCACGACTGTGCTCGACATGGGAGGCTCCGGCCCCACGCTGATCGACGGCATCAAGCGTAGAGGCGCCGGACTGAACGTGGCCGGAGTGTTCGCGCTTATTCCCGGCGCGACCATCCCGAGCGATGAGCCGTCGGCTCCGGCGATCAAGGACATCGTGCTGGGGGCGCTTCGACAAGGCTGCCTCGGCGTCAAGCTGCTCGGGGGATATCATCCGTTTTCACCCGAGACCACCTCGAATATCATCCGGGCATGCAACGAGCAGCAGGCCTACGTCGGCTTTCACCTGGGGACCACCGAGTCCGGCAGCCACCTCGGCGGGCTGCGAGAGGTCCCGAAGCTCGTCGGCGACGGCCGTCTGCACGTGTGCCATGTGAACTCGTACTGTCGGGGCCTCGTGGCGGATGCGCCGGCGGAGTGCGACGAAGCCCTGAGCATTCTGGAGAGCATGCGCGGGCAGCTCAACTCGGAGGCTTACCATGCGGTGCCCAACGGGACCAGCGGCCGTTGCGATAAAGATGGCGCCGTGATGGCGGACGTCCCTAGGAACTGCCTGCGCCTCAGAGGCTACTCCGCCGATATCGACGGGATGAGGCGAGCCATCATGGACGGCTACGCCTCTGTGGTGGCTCAGAAGGGTGACGAGGTCGTGTACGTAAAAAGAGCCGACGCCCTGAAGATATTCGACGAGACCCGAACCAACGTGGGCATGAGTTTTCCCGTGAACCTGCCCGACTCGGCCTTCCGGCTCGTCACCGCCAAGAACGCCGACGGCGATTTTATCGTCGACGCCGTCAGCACGGACGGAGGGTCGCATCCGCGGAACGTTGCAATACAGAGCACGATGGCGCTGGTCCAGTTCGGCGCTCTGAGCCCGCTGGAGATGGCAACGAAACTCTCCTGGAACCCCTCACGGATGCTGGGCCTGTTGAACAAGGGACACTTCTCGCCGGGCGCCGACGCCGACGTGACCGTGCTGGACCCGGCCAAAAACGCACCCGCAATGAGCCTGGTAGCCGGCAAGCCCATCATGGTGGATGGCCGCTCCGTTGGCTCGGGCGGCACGCTGCTGGTTACGCGGGAGGGCGAGCGGGTTGCCGAGGCCAGCGGCCTGCCCTTCGAGACCGTCGATCTGAGCAAAAGCAAGCTGTACGCCTAGTCCGGGGCATCGCAACTCCGGCGCCTCTGCCGATGCCAGATACCAGCCAACAGTGGCGTACGACTTCCCACCTGGTAGTCACTCATAGCTCCGAGCCCCGAGTGCTGATGCGCTCGACCGACGCTGGATGGGCTCTCCCGGTCCTGAGCCTCGATGGACGCCACGAGCCGTCTCTTGTAGCCCACGTTCGTGAAGGCGCCCGCCGAGAGCTTGGCATCGACGCCACCGTCCTGGACTGCCTCCACGCCCGCACAAGCGAGTCCGCCCTGACAGTCGACGCCGTCTATTCTCTGGAGGTCAGCAGCTCGTTCCTGGACCTGCCCGACGGTTGGAGCTGGGTCGGCCGTGAGGAGCTCGAACGACTGGCAATGTCCTTCCCCGAGCACCGCGCGCCTCTTGTTCAGCATCTGGCCGAAGCCGAAAGTGGAGATATCCCCGAGCGGCGCCCGCCTTGGTCTCGCGCTGGCTGGCACGCCGAAGCCGTCGACTGGATATCGAGCCAGGTCGAAATACTCGGCTATCGGCGCACCGGAGACATCCGGCAGCGGAAGGTGTGGGGGCTTTCGGCCATACTTGAGGTGCCGACAGACCAGGGAATGCTGTTCTTCAAGGAGGCGTGCCGCTCTCCGCTGTTCGCCGATGAGCCTGCGGCGACCAGCGCACTGGCCGGACTATTTCCCGGCATGGTCCCGCCACCGCTCGCCGTCGAGCCGCAACGCCGGTGGATGCTGCTTTCGGACTTCGGTGATGACCTGCTCGTGCGGACCCCCGACATCCGGGTCTGGGAAGGCGCGATCGAGAGCTTCGCAAGGCTCCAGGTGGAGTCAGCAGCCCATCTCGGCCGGTTGCTGTCGTCCGGCTGTCTCGACCGTCGCCTCCACGTGATGCCGGCGCAGATCGACGGTCTCATGCAAGATGCGGATGCCCTCTCGGGCCTGGATGCCAGTGAGATCACGCGGGTCCGAGCCCTAGCACCGGACCTGAAGGCCATGTGCGCTCGACTGGGCGAGCTCGCGGTCCCTCAGACCCTCGTGCATGGCGACCTCAACGCGGGCAACGTCGCACTTGTGGATGGACGCTGCGTGTTCTTCGACTGGACCGACGCGTGTGTCGCCCATCCGTTCTTCGATCTTGTAACCCTTCTCATCGAGAACCCGGGTCATGGAGAGCGGCTTCCGGACGTGCCGTCTGCGCGCGAGCGCCTGATCGAGGCGTACCTGGGCGAGTGGTCGGCTTACGAGCCGATGGACAGGCTTCGAGAGGCCTGGGCGCTGGCCGAGCCCCTCGGCTGGCTTCACCAGGCCATCAGCTATCAGTACCTGCTTCGCAGCCTCGAGGCGACCTGGCATTCCTGGAGCCCTGCCGGGTTCCTGCGTGGGATGCTGAGAGCGCTGTCCGACGCTTGACTAGTGCATTGTCCGGTTGTGCTCTTCGATTCGCTGTCTGAGCACGTCAGGCAGCTCCTCCGGCTCGTGCACGACCCAGGCGTGGTCCAGCACCTCGCTTGCGTGAACACCGGCGATGGTAAACGGTGTGGCCACCGCGATCACGTTCATCCCGGCGTCCACGGCGGACTTGACTCCGTTGGGCGAGTCCTCCAGCGCCATGCACTCCTCGGGGGGCACGCCGAGCTTCTCGGCGGCCAGCAGGTAGATCTCTGGGTCCGGCTTTGGCCGCTGGACATCCTCGCGAGTGAGTACCAGGTCCAGGGTTTCCTCCAGGTCCAGCGCCCGCAGCACGTGGAGTGCCTCTTGCCGGTACGACATCGTGGCGAGGCCGGTCCGGCAGTACGTCTCTCTGGCTACACGCAACAGACCGATCGTGTGCGGCCATTGGTTGTCGCGGATGACCTGCGGATCGGACACCATATCGTCGTATATCGACTTGCGCATGCTGGTGAGGACCTGCCATGGCTTGGACGCGTCGTACTGCGGCATGAGAGGAGTGAGATCCTCCTCCAGGTCGAGCTTCTCGACGATGTGGCGCGAGGCGACATCGCGGGAGGCCCCGACGATATCCCGGTAGGCTTCGATGGCCTTCGGGTCGGGTTCGGGCAGTCCTCGTAATCGCTGCACCGCGATGGCGTAGGATTGCGCCTTCAGCTTCTCCGACTGCACAAGCGTGCCATCCAAATCGAACACGATAGCCTTAATCATGAGGGCCTCTTTACCTGTCTACGCCATCTTGGCGGCCAGTCGCTCGATTGCAGCCGGAACTTCTGCGCTTGGCGTTACTCTCGTGACCCCGCGTCCCGCAGACTCTAGCGCCTCGAGTTTGCCCTGGGCCTGTACGTCCACCGGCACTCGAGCGGTTTGGGGCGCCCGGGATGCGGATGTCCCTTGAGTGGCCGGTCGTGAGCTGACCGGAGCTTCCCATGTCAACTCATCCTTGCCTAGTCCACTGGGATGTTGAGAGTATATGCTCGCCTCTGGATACGGGTCAATCATCATCTCCCCAGCCCCCGGTACGCGTTCAGCGCGAGCTAGCGCGCTTCATCGTCGTTCTGGCCCTTGCACGCCTTAGAGAGTTGCGAAAGGGCGCACTTCGCCCAGCCCCTCGCCGGGGAAGGGCAATCTCAACTCAAGGTGCTATCCCCCCGCGAGGCGCTGGAGCTGCTCTAGCCAGCGCCGCCCCTAAAACGGCCGGTAGCGGTTCGCGATCGGCATGCGGCGGTCGCGGCCGAAGTTGCGCGGCGTGATCTTGATGCCGGGGGGCGACTGGCGACGCTTGTACTCGCTGCGGTCCACCAGGCCGATGGTCTGCTTCACGACCGCCTCGTCGAAGCCCATGGCCACGATCTCGTCGAAGCTGCGATCGTCCTCGACGTAGGCCTGCAGGATGGGGTCGAGCGTCGAGTATGGCGGCAGGCTGTCCTCATCCTTCTGGTCCGGCCGCAGCTCGGCGCTGGGCGGTTTTTCGAGAATGGCTTGGGGTATGATCGGCTTCGGCTGCAGCCCGTTGCGGTACGCTGCTAGCTCGTACACCAGCGTCTTGGGCACGTCCTTGATGACCGCGAAGCCGCCCGCCATGTCGCCGTAGATGGTCGCGTAGCCCGTGGCCATCTCGCTCTTGTTGCCCGTCGTCAGCACCATCCAGCCGAACTTGTTGGACAGCGCCATCACCAGGTTGCCTCGGGTACGCGACTGAAGATTCTCCTCGGCTGTGTCCCAGTCGGTGTGCTCAAAATGCGGCCCTAAGGCGTCGAGGTACGCGGAGAACGGGTCCTCGATCGATATCGTCCTCAGCTCGATGCCGAGGTTCTCCGCCAGCGCTTCCGCGTCGAGAACGCTACCCTCGGACGAAAAGCGGGACGGCATTGAGATGCCCAGGACGTTCTCGCTGCCCAGCGCGTCGACGGCCACAGCCGCCACCAGGCTCGAGTCGATCCCGCCGGAAAGGGCGATCACCGCCTTCTCGAAGCCGCACTTGCAGACGTAGTCCCGTGTGCCGGTCACCAGGGCGGCGTAGACCTCCTCGACGCCGTCGAGCTCCCGAGGTTCGCGGTGCGGAACGGGAGGCCTGTCCGAGTTTGGCGCGGCCTCCGAGACCGGCACCACTTTCGACTCGGCGATCTCAGGGATGGTCGCCGGCTTCTCCTTTCGGGGCCGGGCGTCCCGAAGGCGTGAGCGAAAGACCGTCTCGACCTCCAGGTCGGCGACGATCAGCTCCTCCTCGAACTGGGCGCCTCTAGCGATAACCTGCCCTGTCGGGTCCACGATGGTGCTGGCCCCATCGAAGACGAGCTCGTCCTGGCCGCCCACGAGGTTCAGGTACGCCACGAAGACGCCGTTGTCGACGGCTCGGGTTGCCAGCATCTTGTCGCGAAACTCGCGTTTGCCCGCGTGAAACGGCGACCCGTTGATGTTGACGATGACCTCGGCGCCGGCTGCCCGCTGCACGACCGTCGGGCCGGTCGCGTACCAGATGTCCTCGCAGACGTTGACCCCAATGAGAGTGCCACCCACGACGTACACCGGGGCTTCGGTGCCCGCCTGGAAGTAGCGGTCCTCGTCGAACACGCCGTAGTTGGGCAGGTACATCTTGCGATATACCCCGACGAGCCGCCCGTCGTATCCAATCGCCGCAGCGTTGTAGATGTCAGTATCGGAGTCGACGAATCCCACGACCACCGTGATGCCGGTGGAGGCGGCGATGACCTCACGCATTCGGGCGATATTGTCGTGGATGAACTGCGGTTTGAAGAGGAGGTCTTCGGGGGGGTAGCCCGTGACCGCAAGCTCGGGGAAGGCTACCAGATCGGCTTTGAGCGAGCGCGCCCGTTCGATGTGCTCGACGATCTTCCTGGTGTTGCCCTCCAGGTCGCCGACGGTGACGTTGATCTGGGCCAGCGCCAGCCTTAGCGTGCGCATCGCGCCTCCGCCCGAGTACGAGGTCGGGCTCCCAAGTATATCACAGCGTATAGTGGTCCCTGGCCGCCAGGTGTGTCGGGTCGTCCAGCCGGAACACGTCTGGATTATGCCCCAGCTCATCTGCGAGCCAATAGGTAAAAAGCTGCAGTGGGACCAGGTATACCATCGGCGTCAGGGCCTCCGGCGTGGCGGGCATGAGTATCGCGTTGTCGGCGCGGCGGGCAGTCTCCGAGTCGCCATCCTCCACGACGGTGGCGGTGTAGGCTCCGGTGGCGTTGGTGGCGGCCATGATGGCCCTTGCGCGCTCCAGGCCGGGTCCCGGCGGGGCGATGAACGTCACGGAGCAACCGGCGTCGGTGGCCACGAACGGCCCGTGCAGGTACTGCTCCAGCTGGAACCCCTCGCACGTCGAGTAGCTGGTCTCCTTGATCTTGAGAGCCGTCTCGTAGGCGGTGGATGCGTTTGGGCCCCACCCCGTGAAGTAGTGCCGGTCCGACTCCGCGACCTGTCTGACCCACCTCCGAACGACCGCTTCCTGCTCCATCGCCGTCTCCATCAGATGCGGCAGACCATCCAGGTCTCGGCCGAGCTGGGCGGCGGCCGGGTTATTGGCGATGGCGCCGGTCTCGGCGGCTACCATCGCTAGCGCCGTCATCGCGGTCGTGTGGCTGATGGTGAAGGCCGAGGACCGCTCGCCTTGCGACGTCCGTACCACCGAGTCGGCCAGGTCGACCCTCGCCGCCGATCCGATGCCGGTGACGAGGGCCGTCGAGGCGCCCGCGGACCGGGCAAGCTCCAGGGCCCGCGCGGAGTAGAGCTTCGTACCGCGATGGCTCAGCACCACAACGGCATCGCGGGCGCTGAGGGCCGGCGGGTACGCGCAGAACTCGAAGGAGTTCCATGCCCGGGCGTCCCCCCTCCCGGCGATGGTCCGCAGAAGATGCTCTCCAACCAGGGCGGCGTGCCAAGAGGTTCCGATGCCAACGAGATGTATGCGCTCGGCGCCAGCGAGCCTCTCTGCAAGACTCGCTACAGGCTCCTTCTCACGCTCCAAGAGCGCGGCTATGGCGTCCGGCTGGCCAAGCACGGCGTCGTGCATGTAGTAGGGGTGTTGCGTGCGTTGCTCGGTGTCAGCGGTCAAGGCGCTTCCTTTCAGTCAGGCGGCGATGCGGCTTTGGGATGGATGGGGGCGAGTTCCACAGTCCTCGGGCGGGCAGGCTCTGAAGTCGCTGCAGTCCACCTGGGCTGAACCGAGCCGAGGGAGACGGCTATCGGCGCTTCGCCACGCCCTATCGGCGTTTCGCCACAAAGGAGTCTATGCGATCGAGCGCCTTGCGAATATTCTCCGCGGAGTTGGCGAAGGAAAACCGAACGTAGCCCCGGCCGAACTGGCCGAAGGACTCGCCGGCCAGGCACGCGACACCGGCATCTTCGAGAAGCCCGCTGGCGAAGCGCTCGCTGGTCATGCCCGTCTCCTCGATGTTCGGGAAGGCGTAGAAGGCGCCCTTGGGGGTCAGGCATCGGATCCCGGGAATCCGCTCCAGACCCTCGACGATGATGTCGCGCCTCCGCTCGAACTCGGCCACGATCTTGTACGACTCCTCTTGTGAGCCGTTCATCGCCTCCAGAGCTGCCATTTGGGTGAAGCTGGCGGTGCACGACACGCTGTTAGTTACCAGCCTCGAAATTGGCTCCACCAGCGCGGTTGGCATGACGCCGTAGCCGATGCGCCAACCGGTCATCGCATACGTCTTGGAAAAACCGTCGAGGATGATCGTCCGGTCGCGCATCTCCGGGAAGCTCGACACGCTGTGATGCTCTCCCTCGTAGAGAAATCGGTTGTAGATCTCGTCTGAAAGCACCGTGATTTCGTTCTCTCGCGCCAGGTCGGCGAGAGCTTCCAGGTCGTCCCTCTCGATTACGCTGCCGCAAGGGTTGTTGGGCGAGTTGATGATCATGAGCCGAGTCTTCGATGTGACCTGTGTGGCCACCTCGTCGACGTCGATATTGAACCCCCGCGACTCGTAGAGCTTCATCGGCACGGGGACGCCGCCGACGAAGCTGATCATCGACTCGTATATAGGGAATCCGGGATTTGGGTAGAGCACCTCGTCGCCCGGGTTTACGAGCGCCAGCATTGTGAAGAACATGATGGGCTTGCCCCCGGGAGTGACCACGACGTTGTCGCCGGTCACGGAGATGCCTCTCGTCTCGGACACCTCTTGGGCGATTCGCTCGCGCAACTCGGGGAAGCCGGGAGACGGCCCGTAGTGCGTGTAACCTTGCGCCATCGCCGCGGCGCCGGCGCTGACGATGTGGTCCGGCGTGGCGAAGTCTGGTTCCCCTATCTCCAGATGGACAACGTCCATCCCCTCGGCCTCTAGCCGGCGGGCTTTCGCTAAGACCTCGAAGGCTGTCTCAGTCCCAAGGAGGCTCATTCGCTCCGATAGTTGCATGGCTCTATCCTCAGCCGCGCCTTCGCATCGTCGTAATTTAGCGCGTAGTATACACGACGGAAACGTCCCTCAGCACGCGGGTCGAAGCAACGGACTCTTGCCGCCGCCTGTGATAAAATCTCCGGGTCACTGACGGCCGCGTACCGGGAGGAATGACCAGTGAAGGTGTACATCGGCGTCCCCAGGGGTTTTTGTGCCGGAGTGGTGCGCGCCATAGACGTCGTAGACCTCGCACTCGAAAAATACGGGGCTCCCGTGTACGTGAAGCACCAGATTGTCCACAATCCCTACGTCGTCGAATCCCTGGAGGAAAAGGGAGCGAGAACTGTGGAGGATGTGGATGAGATTCCCGAGGGAGCGACCGTCGTCTTTTCCGCCCACGGCTCCCCCCCAGAGGACTTCGCCAAGGCCGCGAAGCGGAATCTTCATGTCATAGACGCAACTTGTCCTCTCGTCACCAAGGTCCACAACGAGGCCCGAAAGTACGATGGCGACGGCCGGAAGCTTATCCTCGTCGGGCACCGCGGCCACCAGGAAGTCAAAGGCACCATGGGCCAGACGCCTATGGCCCTGCTCGACGACCGAGAGGGTATTGAGCTCCCCGACTGGGACCCCGAGACCCCTATCGCCGTCATAACGCAAACCACGCTTTCAGTGGACGACACCAGCCGGTCCATCGACGAGATCGAGCGACGCTTCTCTGACGTGATCGTCCGCAACGATCTCTGCTACGCGACCACCAATCGACAGGCTACGGTCAAGGCTCTGTGCAAACTGGTGGACCTGGTACTGGTTATAGGGGCGCCCAACAGCTCCAACTGCAATCGCCTCCGAGATGTCGCGGAGGCCAATGGCGTGACCGCATACCTGATCAACGGCCCGGGCGAGCTCGACGGGTCGTGGTTCGAAGGAGTGACCAAGGTTGGGATTACCTCTGGCGCCTCGACCCCGGAATCGCTCGTGCAAGATGTCATCAAGGCTCTGGACGCCGAAGAGGTCCTGCCAATAGAGGGTGCGGAAGAGGATGTGAGTTTCGTCCTTCCCAAGGAGCTTCGCTAGGCCCTGGGCCGGGGGCGAAGAGACGCATCTGGATGGGTATCGACGGGATGTCGAGACGGGCCTGCTGCCCGACCTTCGTGTTTCGCGGCAGTTCCACGATCTGTTCCACCTGACCCCCGGCTTCTATTTTTCTGTCGAGCGCCGGACCTCGATAATGTGGCGCCTTCTCTGTCGGTTGTTCAGGGGAGAGCAGACGTATGCCGGAGTGATGCTCAAGCACCCGGCCGTTGCGACGATGATAGATTTCGTCTCGGACCTGGTCAGAGTCACGCCGGTGCTTCAGCGGAAGGCGGGACTTCGCGAGCCGGCCCCTCCCGAGCGCTTCTTTCAGCGGAGCGCCAGCCACCACCAGGCCCACCCGCAGCTTTAGCGCCGCCTGCCAGTGAGCAGGGCCCGGTCCATGAAGGCGCGGCCTGGACGTCGTGGTCCTCGGGGCCTGGCGCATACCACACCGCTCTTTTGTTCAGGCCTGCCCCTGGGGGATGAATGGGATACGACACGATTATCGTGGGGCGGGTTCTGCTGGGGCCATTCTCGCCTCACTGAGGACCCGGACCGCAGTGTGCTGTTGCTGGAGGCCGGGCCTGACTATCGCAGCGTCGAGAGCTTGCCTGACGACGTGAAGTGGGGTTACGGAGACCTCACCGATGCAACCACCATGGCCATCGGAGAGCGGATCGCGGAGTTCGTGAAGAACGGGGAAGTAGGTATCGCAACAGATGAGCGACAGGCCGGAAACCTGTCTTCCAACGACAACGTGGTACCTGTTCTCTGAGGAGGACGAGCCGCTGGGCCAAGTATACCGGGCCGGACTCCCGGAGATAGGCGCTCAGATCGAAGGAGGCCAGGGCTTCGAAACTGCCCTGGTGGTGAGTTTTACCGAGCTTCGGGCGACCTGTGCAATGCGCCGTTTCAGGGTGGTGGTACGGATTCTATCCTGATCTCATCCCCACCGGCCACCGTGTCTCCGTCTCGCCCTCTCCCTTGACATCCACGGTGACGCGAGGAACATAGACGAAGCCGTTGGAGAGCGGTTCGTACACCTCGCGCGCAGTCTGAATCTTCCGGGTTTAGGAGTCGTCGATGAAGATAACAGTCGGCAGCCTGCTGCGTGGGGCCCAAGAGGCGGAGGGGACGGCGATAATCATCGACGTCTTCAGGGCCTTCACTACTGCGGCAGTTGCCTTCTCGAGGGGGGCTGAGCGGATAGTCCTGGTGGCGGAGGTGGCCGATGCCTTGAGGCTCCGCGACGAAGGCCACGGAGACCTGTGCATGGGCGAAGTGTCGGGAATGCGCCCCGAGGGGTTCGACTTCGGCAACTCGCCTTATGAGCTCTCTCGGGCCGATGTTGCGGGCAGAAGGCTTATCCAGTCCACGCGCGCCGGCACGGTGGGCGTGGCGGCCGCCACCGGGGCCGAGAGAATCTACGCTGGGTCGCTCGTCACCGCCGAAGCCACCGCAATGGCCGTTTTGCGCGATTCGCCTCAAACAGTGAGCATAGTCGCCATGGGCGCGGAGGGCAGGTCCAGGACTGACGAGGACGAGCAGTGCGCACTCTACATACGCAACCTGCTCCTGGGACTCAGGCCCGACCGGAGCGCGGTGCGAAGCCTGGTCCTCGCCGGCGCCGAAGCGCAGAAGTACGGCGATCCCGCCCAGCCTCACTTCCACTCCCGCGACCGAGATATGGCGGTCGAGATCGACACCGTGTCTTTCGCCATAGAGATAGTCCGACGGGACGGCCTTCTGGTCGCGACGCCCAAGGCCGTTTGAGGGCGCGCTCCCCCTGAGCCAAGCGGGCTTTTGTGTGGGAGCGGCGGCTGCTATAATCCGACGCGGCCCACCGCCAAGGGCGCTACACGCCATCCCTCTCTGTTGCAGCGCGTCGTGTGCCGCCACAATCCCGTCACATCGAAACGGAGCTTCAAATGGAGTATCGTCAGCTAGGGAAGTCGGGCCTCCAGGTTTCCGTCATCGGCCTGGGAACCAACAACTTCGGGCGAAGGGTCGACGCGAAGGGCACGGATACCGTCGTCAGCCACGCCCTCGACGTGGGCATCAACCTGGTAGACACGTCCAACAGCTACGGTGGAACCCTGTCGGAGGAGTACATAGGAAGGGCCCTGAAGGGCAAACGCGACCGGGCCATCATCGCGACCAAAGTCTCGAGCCGGATGGGGGATGGGCCTAACCAGGCGGGCAACTCGCGCCAGCACATAATGACGGAGGTCGAAAATAGCCTTCGGCGTCTCGGCACGGGCTACATCGACCTCTACCAGATCCACTTCCCGGACCGGAACACACCCATAGACGAGACGCTTCGCGCTCTGGACGACCTTGTTCACCAGGGTAAGGTGCGTTACATCGGCTGCTCCAACTTTACAGCCTGGCAGGTCTGCGAGGCGATTTGGACCTCCCAGACTCTGGGAGTAGCGCCCTTCATAAGCGTCCAGCCCGCGTACAGCATGCTGGACCGCCGCGTCGAGACAGAGCTAGTGCCCTTTTGCGTCCAGTACGGCCTGGGCATCCTTCCCTACTATCCGCTGGCAAACGGTTTCCTCACCGGAAAGTACCGCCGAGGCGAGCCGGTCCCCGAGGGCACGCGTCTGGCCGAGAACGACAGAGGCATGTTCACGGACAAGATGTTCGACCTGCTGGAAGGTCTCGAGAGGTTCTGCGCCGAGCGCGAGCACACCGTGCTCGAGCTGGCCTTCGCGTGGCTGCTGGCGAATCCCGGCGTCTCTTGTGTCATCGCAGGCGCCACAAAAGCGGAGCAGATCGTGGCCAATTCCAAGGCCGCCGGATGGCGCCTCACAGAGGATGAGATGGGCGAAATCGACCGGTTGCTGACCGCGTAGCTCCGCTTGCTAGTGCCGAAGCATCATGCTTCGGCTGCGCCGTGTTCTGACGGTTGACATCGTGCAGCTGCACGGGAGGCGGCCGGCCTCGACGCCGCGATGCGCCTCGCCTACTCGAGACCTTGCTCGAAATGCAAGGAGCCAGGATGCGGCCT
Source organism: Chloroflexota bacterium (assembly GCA_022566795.1). Classification (GTDB taxonomy): domain Bacteria; phylum Chloroflexota; class Dehalococcoidia; order Lucifugimonadales; genus JADFIF01. Next base: position 655 of record JADFIF010000009.1, on the reverse strand, counting down.
CACACCGCGACATGGCGCGCCGCCACCTACGCGCTGCTCGCGACCTTCGCCCTCGCCGCCTCGGCCGGCGCATCTGCCGAAGATTCGCCGGTCGACGCAGGGGCTGTTTCGGGTGCGGTCGCCGCAGGCAGCTGCACCGCGCTCTGGGACGCAATCAGCGTTGACGTGGCGCACGATAGCTGGTTGAGCGTCGCAACGGGGGCGCCGGACCCCTCCACGTTCAGCCTCAATCCAGGGTGCATATACGACACCGCCAATCCCGCCAATACCCCGCTGATACTTCCCCCGGCAGAGGAGCCTCCGTGGATGGCTATCGTAGACGGCCTCCCCGTTCCGGTGGGCAACCTCGACTCAGCGGCAGGCCAGATCAGCCTCGTGTTTGGCATAGAGCTGGGCAGTACGGTTCAGGTCGATTTCTACTTCGACGCGACCAACGTGCTAACTCCCACGCCGACGCCAACGCCGACCGCGACGCCAACGCTCACGCCGACCGGGACGCCGACGCCAACGCCGACCGCGACGCCAACGCTCACGCCGACTGAGACGCCAACGCCAACGCCGACCGAGACGCCAACGCTCACGCCGACTGAGACGCCAACGCCGACCGAGACGCCAACGGCAACGCCGACCGAGACGCCAACGCCAACGCCGACTG
>JADFIF010000087.1:4870-12556 GCA_022566795.1 Chloroflexota bacterium | reverse complement strand
AGGATATTCGGGATGCACTCGTATCCCTCGGGCTGAAAATGGTGCTCGGCCATCCAGAAGGTGTCGAAGCCGGTGCGGTCCATGAGCTGCGCGATGGCCACAGTCTTGTCGAACACGGTCACCAGGTGGTCGTTGGCGAACCAGCGATCGTTGACCGCGGCCCCCCCGTAACCGATGTCTGCCATGTCCACGTGCCCGGCGAAACTGCTGTCGAATTTGGTAATCATCGATGGCTCCCAAGCGGATGATTCGGAGGCTCTGCGCAATTGTAGTCGTGCCGATTTAAGTGTCAACCCCGCGCCGCCCACCATGGCCGTTACATCCGCCCCGCGACGGACCGCGGTCATGGCATGTTAGAACACGCACGGGTTCTCGGACCCCTGGTAGCCAAGGCGGCGTTGCCGTCCGCGAGTTACTAGCCAGCTTCGTCGGCTATAGACCCAATCGGCTGGGAGTACAGGGTTGCTGTGCGCTCCATCGCAACAACGGTGGGCCAAGGAAATCCGCCTTTCCGGTGTGCTATGCTCGAACGACGTCAGGAGAAGCGGCTATTGCGCGGGTTCGTCTCAGACCAGAGTGAAAACTACAAATGGTGGGCGTTTGGAGCGCTGGCCATCGGGCTGTTCTCCTCTGTGGCCGACACCGGAAGCGTCATCGTCGCCCTTCCCTCGATCGCCGACCACTTCGGCACTGACCTGCCTACCTCGCAGTGGGTGGTCATAGGTTACGCGCTTACCATCAGCGCCCTCCTCATGCCCATGGGCCGTTTGTCGGACATCGTCGGGCGCAAGCAGGTCTACGTCTCCGGCTTCGCGATATTTGTGATCGGCGCTTTGGCGGCCGGCTTGTCGACAAGCATGCTGATGCTGATTTTCGCGAAGGCCTTCCAAGGAGTGGGGGCCGCTATGACGCAGGGGACGTCGATGGCGATGCTTCTCGACGCGTTCCGCGGCGAGGAGCGCGGCAGAGCCCTTGGTCTCCAGCTCGGTGTCGTGGGCACCGGCGGCGTCGCCGGACCCGCGATGGGCGGCTTCCTCGTAGGCGCCTTTGGGTGGCGCTCGGTATTCTTCGTCAGCGTAGGCCTGGGCCTCGCGGCCACGGTGGCGGCGCTGATCGTTCTCGGCGGGCGACGCGTGGCACGGGACGGCGGCCGGCCTGGCTTCGACTGGATCGGCGCTGCACTGTCCACCGCGGCGCTGGTAGTCTTCCTCATGGCCATGACCAGCGGTCACCGCATTGGCTGGACATCCGCCCCAATCGTGTCGGCTCTGGTCGGCGTCCCCGCGTTTGTAGGCCTCTTCGTCTGGTGGGAGCTCCGCTGTGCGGCTCCCATGTTCGACGTGAGACTGTTCAAGAGCCGCCTGTTCACCATGGGCGTGTCGGCGAGCTTCATCTCGTTCGTCGGAATGTCGTCGGTCCGGTTCCTTATGCCGTTCTACCTGCAGGCGGTCATGGGCTACAGCCCTACCCAGGTCGGACTCATCATCGTTCCGAGCGCCTTCTGCATGATCATCATGGGACCGTTGAGCGGCCGGCTTTCCGATCGATACGGCTGGCGCAGGTTCAACGTCGGTGGACTGATGATGTCAGCGACAGGTCTGTTTCTGCTGTCGCGGATGACCGAGACCTCTCCGCTGGCCCTGGTCATGGGCGGCATGATACTTCAGAGCCTTGGAGTCGGCACGTTCAACGCGCCCAACAACAGCGCGATTCTCAGCACGGTGGACCCGGCCAAATACGGCGTTGTCTCGGGGTTCCTGAACCTGGTACGGAACTCGGGCAACGTGACTAGCATAGCGCTGGCCACGGCGATCGTGACCGCGACCATGGCCTCGATGGGATTTCCGCCGACCCTCGCGGCCGTGGAGGAGGGAGCAAGCGGGGGGTTGTTCCACTCCTTCACGGCCGGCCTTCGCATCGCGTATCTGGCGATGGGCAGCCTTATGGCGGTCGGAGTCGTTGTCTCGTTCATGAAGGGTGGCAAGGCTCAGCGGGTCCCGGCCCCAGCGGGTTCCCCTCTCCGGACGGCCGAGACCACTCCCGCCAAGGAGACGGGCGACTAGTGCTTGGTTGCAAAGATACGCGAACGTATTTTGTCCCGCGCGCCCGCGGACATCGTAGGGTCAATCCCCCTGTGGTTGCCCAGCGCCAGGGCAGGCACGGGGGCCTGCCCCTACGGATTTACCGGACGGAACACCAGCGCCTAGCGGGCACCATTCCCACGAAAATGTCGGTTTCGAACCCAACGCTGTCCGGCCCGGAGAGCGAGCGAGGATATCTTGCGATGTTGGTTTTAGCGCCAGCTGTGCGCTTCGGGCAGCGTGTCCAGAGTCGAGATGCGCTCTGCGTGGGTGAGGACTATGTTTAGCGTGCCTTCGCGTCTGGAGACCACGCCACGGACCTTCAGCACTGCCTCTCTGAGCACGTGGCGGTAGCGCTGGTACGTCTTGGGCCATACGACGATAGGCGTGTGGCCGAACTCGTCTTCGAGCGTGAGGAAGACCGCCTTGGCCAGAGGACGCTGGCGGCGTATCACCAGTCCGGCGACGGTGACCTCCATGCCGTCCTCCAGGTACGGCACCTCGTCGCTGGGCACTACGTCCGCGCCCAGGGTCGGGCGCAGCTTCTCCATCAGATGCCCGCCCGGGTGGACGCCCATCGTGGTGTACTCGCCACCCATCGCCTCCCAGTCGCTCAAAAGCGGCAGCTGGGCCATGTCCTGCTCGACCGAAAGCTCTAGCGACCTCTGCTGGCCGGCGGGACGGTAGCGAAGGCCGACTTCCCACAGCGCCTGGCGGCGGTCCGGCACCAGCGAGTCGAAGGCGCCGGATATCACCAGGTTCTCGACCGCCTCTCTTTGCAACCCGGTGCGGCGCATCGCATCGGCCAGAGTTTTGTATTGTCCATCCCGCGCTCTTTCCTGAACCACCGTGCTCGCGGCCGCTTCGCCCACGCTTCTAACGTTGCGGAGCCCCATCAGAAGCGACTCGTCTTTGATGATCGACTTCTCCTGGCTGAAGTTGACATCGGGGTTCAGCACCGCGATCCCGTGGCGCTTGGCGTCCTCTTTGAGGGTCTCGAGGTTGTAGAAGCCCATGGGCTGCTGGTTGAAGATGGCCACGTAGAACTCGAGCGGGTAGTAGTACTTGAGCCAGGCCATGTGGTACGCGGTTACCCCGAAGGCGAAGGCGTGGGCCTCGGGGAACATGTAGTGGCCATTGAACTTGTTGAAGATTTTTTCCGCGATAGGTGACGAGACCCCTTTTGCCGCGGCGCCCTTCATGAAGTCGTCGCGCAGTCGCTCGAGCATGGCCTCGTTGTTCTTGCGGTTGAATGTGAGGCGCAGCTTGTTGGCCTTTATGGCGCTGAAGCCTGCCACGTCCACCGCGATCTGGTTGAGCTGGTCCTGAAACAGGATGACCCCGAGAGTACGCTCAAGCGCCCTCTTCTCCAGCGGGTGATCGTAGTCCCAGGGAGCGCCGAAGGCTCGGCGTTTGATGAACTGGCTGACGCCGTCGTTGACGCCGACGCCGGGACGGACGGCGCCCACCTCGTAGGCCATGTCGGTGAGGTTGCGAGGCTTGATGCGGGTGATGGTCTGGATCTGGGCCGCCGACTCGACCTGGAATATGCCGATGGTGTCGGCGCGGTTGAGCGAATCGTAGACGGCCGCGTCCTCGAAGTCGATGCGCGAGAGGTCGATGTAGTGGCCGGTGCGCTCTTCGATGAGCAGAAGGGCATCCTGCATCTGGGAGAGCGCACCCAACGCCAGGAAGTCGATCTTGACGAACCCGGCGTCGGCTATGCTGTCCTTATCCCAATGGCAGAGGTAGCGCCCCTCTATGGCGCTTGGCTGCACCGGCACCCGGTCTATCAGCGACGACGAGCCCAGGATCATGCCGCCCGGGTGCTGCGCCAGATACTTGGGAAAGCCGGCTAGCTGCCGCGACAGGTCGATGAGATCGCGCCACACCGGCGCGTTCACCCTGCCTTTGAACTCGGGGAGCGAGCCCATCTCCGCGTCCAGCGCTCCGGCATGAGACGAGTCGACCCGCTTGGATAGCTTGTTCAGGTCTTCGAGTGGAAGTCCAAGGGCCTTGCCCACGTCCCTGACACAACCCCGTATCTTGTAGGTGCTTATCATGCCGGTGAGCACGGCGTGGTCAGGCCCCCACTCCTGATGCACCCGCTTTATGAGCTCCTCCCGGATGTTGCGAGGGAAGTCCAGGTCGATGTCTGGAATGGCTCCCTCCATCTCGTCGTTCAGAAAGCGGTCCAGCGAGAGGCCGAACTCGAGGGGGTCGATGTGCGAGAGGCCGATCAGGTAGCCGATGAGCATCGCTACCGACGAGCCCCGGCCTCTGCCGGGCGGGCGCTCCTCCAGGGGTATCTCGGGGTCGCTAAGCCCCATCTCGATCATGATCTGGCGCGCCATCTGGATGATGTCGTGGTAGATCAGGAAGAAGCCCGCCAGGCCGTGCTTTTCCACAAGGCCCAGCTCCTTCGCCAGCCGCTCCTCCACCTTCGGGGTGATTGACCCGTACCTGCGCATGGCCGCCTCGTAGCAGAGCTGCCGGAGGTAGGTCTGAGGCGTGTGCTCGTCCGGCACAGGATAGTCGGGGAAGCGGTAGCCCAGGTCCTTCGTCAGATCGAACCCGCAACGCTCCGCCAACCGGACGGTGTTCTCGATGGCCTCGGGGCAGCCGTCGAACAGGGCGGCCATCTGCGCATGGGACTTGAGGTAGAACTCGCCGTTGGGCCGGCGCTCCCGGTGCGTCTCCTCCAAGGTCTTGTTGTGGCGTATTGCGACAAGCGCGTCCTGAAGCCTGTGGCGGTCGGGCGCGTGGTAGTGCACGTTGTTGGTGGCGACTACCCCGACTCCCATGCGCTTGCCCAGGTCCATCAGCCGCCGGTTGCGGCTCGTGTCTCCATAGACCAGGTTTTGCTGCAGCTCGACCAGGACGTTTTTCGCTCCGAACCACTCGATATAGCTGCGAAGCAGACCCTCTGCCTCCTGGGAGCGCCCCTGCGTTACCAGGTCCGAGAGCTGGCCGCTGCGGCATCCCGTCAGCAGGATGACGCCCTCGGTGTACTGGGGGATGTGCTCCGGGTCGAGCTGAGGGTCTCGCCGGCCTCCATCGGTGTAGGCTCGGGAGAGAAGGTTCGAGATGTTGCTGTACCCCTTCTGCGTCTCCGCCAGGAGCGTGAGGTGGGCGCCGCCCTGTAAGGTCACCTCCGCGCCTATGATGGCCCTCACGCTCAGGTCCCTGGCTGTCTGGGCGAACTCCATCGCGCCGCACAGGTTGTCGTGGTCCGTAATGGCCAGCGCGGGGTAGCCCAGCGCTTCGGCGCGCACCAGGAGGTCGCCGATGGAGGATGCGCCCTCCTGGAAGGAGTAGTTGGTGTGGCAGTGAAGCTCAGCGTACAACTTGTTTTTCATCGCGCGATGCCGGACTCAGGAACGCCGCCACGATGCCGACGAGGAATATGCCATCGAAGACTCCCGCGCCGCCGATGGAGAGGTACGTTCCCCTCCCATCCAGCAGCTCCTGCATATGCAGCAGGTCCGCGCCGATTATGGTGCCCATCACGCCGGAGATGTAGGCCATGGGAGCGGCGCGCCTCCATGCGAGGACCATCGCCGTGATTGCCGCGACCACCGGAGGTATGAAGGCGTTGAGCACGATTCCCTCGCCGGGTATCGCCCGGGCAAAGGCGAAGGCGACTGCGCTGACCACCGCGACACCGATGGCGGTCCGGACCAGAGGGGCCCGCGTCAAAAGCAGGATGCTCAGCACAAAGGGTATTACCGCGCCTCCGACGTTCACTGCCACGATGGTGGTCGTCACCTGAGGGGGAACCCGAAAGAACATTCGGCCAGACCTGAACAGGCGCTCCGGAGTCTCGTCGGAGACGGCGAAGAGCGGGATGTTGACGAAGCTGCCCACCAGAATCGCCACGAGGAGCACGCCTACCAGCGACCTCGGCACCCCCAGCTTGACGAATGAGATGGAGATCAGCCTGAAGAAGACAAGCAGGACGAGAAGAAATATGAGCAGCGAGAAGATGGTGAGTAGGGGAAATTCCACAGTCCTGTCCCTTCTGGTCTCGACCCTGGTGGTGATCTATCTCGCCGTCCACCCACCCTCTGAGAGTCCTGTGCAGACCCATTAGGCCTGCCTCAGGCAAAGCACGCCGCGCCCTCACCCTCGCGGGTCCAGGGCTAGCCCTGGCTTTGACGGTACCACTTCCCGTTAATCAAGTCGTGGAATAGCGTTACCGACATTCCGCCATCGACGGCACACCTATAGTACATCCGGCTGACAGCCTCCTCCCTCCACCACTCGTCGTCGATGCGCCAGATGTCCTCCACCGACTCCACCTCGAACCAACGGCCATGGAGCCTGAGCGAGATTGGCCTTTTTACGGTTTTTGCGAAGAGCTCTGAGGCTTGTTCAGGGAGGGCGCCGCCTGAGCGCCGCCCTGAGCCTTCGGCCGTTCTTACGGTCAGCTCTTTCGGCCTGTTCAGGCTTCGTATGGCACCAGCGCCGAGCGCCTTTCCAGAGCTCTTGGCCATATTTTTACAAAAAACCTGGTCCGTTAGGCTTCGTATGCCACCGCAGGGGCAACCCCCTGTGGTTGCCCAGCGCCAGGGCAGGCACGGGGGCCTGCCCCTACCGGGGCGCCGGCGCGGATCCAAAAGCCCATGCCCTGGCAGAGCCACGCCGCGCCTACCTCACGGGTCCAGGGCGAGCCCTGGCGAGCCCTGGCCCTGGGTCGTATGGCACTAGCGCCTGACGTCTTTCCGGAATTCTCGACCACGGCTCTAAATCCCTTACCTGGTAAATCGGCGGCCCTTTCGCGGAGGGACCCAGGCGCGCCTCCAGCTGCCTCATCGTCTCCCTGAGCTGCTCCTGTCGTCGGACGTCGGAGAAGAAGCCACCCTGTATTCCCGACTCACCCGTTATGCCGGCGAGGGTCAGCTTCAAATCCTCGAGGGCGCCAGGCAGCTCGGCGCTCTCCAGGGAGCTCCTGACGACCGACAGAGCTCTTCCTTTGCTGTTGATCGCCGTTTTGAAGGCGAAGCGCCTTGTCCACGGGGGCTTGTTCAGTATGCTGCTCTCCATTTCCGCCGTGCGGACGTACTTGCCCCGCAGGGCCGGCTGGGAGAAGGCTCTGCCGAGCAGCACCTCCACGGCGGGCACGATGGCGTGGATTGTCGTGGCCGGCGAAGGGAAGGTGAGGAACTCGGTCACCGCCTCTTCTTGTCTGTACGGAAACAGAGGACTCGGGTCGACGCCGTTGGCCAGGTCCCAGGCCAGCTTTCCCTCCGTGCCGAACTGGGCCTGAACAGAGCCTACCGGCAGAGATGCGAGCTGGCCCATCGTATGAAGACCGAAGCCGTGCAGCCGGGCTTTTTTGTCCCATGAAATGGGGAGCAGATTGACCGGAAGCTGCGCCAGAAACCCTGCCGCATCGTCAGGGACCCTGGTGGCATGGCCTCCGCTGCTCGTGGCCGCAGCTACGTATGCGAGAAACTTGCCACAGGCCAGTCCCAGACGCGCGCTGAGATCATGTGGGGTCGCCTGTAGCAGGGAGGTTATGAGCCTGGCCTCGCTTCCGTAAATGCCTTCCAGCCCGTCCACACCCACGTAGGCGCACCCCAGCTCCGCCTTCTCCACCAGC
>JADFIF010000087.1:0-4771 GCA_022566795.1 Chloroflexota bacterium | reverse complement strand
GGGCTCCGCTGCTGCAGGCCTTCGATGACCCTGTCGAAGACCTTCTGGTAGTAGGGCATATCCGCCTGGAGCAAGGTAGCGTCTTTGCACCGAGACAGGGCCTCTTGCAGCGGTGTGCCAGCCGAGACTCCAGCCGCCTCCGGTGAGCTGTCGAGCACAACGCGCTTGGCCCGAGACTCCTCGGTTATGATGACGGGCCTTCTGCGAAGGTCTGGGTGCCTTCTCTGCTCCGCCTTCGCCGGAAGGTGGCTTATCAGGACGCAGGCTATCTTCATACCACCACTTCTGAGCTCTGGATGTGCGAGAGGTGGTATGCATGATAGCGAACATGTGTTCCAATTTCAAGTGTAGATCGAAGAGTTTCGCTCAACGCGACTTGGGCCGAGACTCGGCCCATCCGCCACGTAGCACAGCCGCCTATATAGCAAAGGCCGGATACCGGTGTTGCCTTCCGGTGTCCAGCCTTTTTTGCGAGGCGCCGAACCCCTGCGAGTAGCTGCCCGCTCAAGTCAGTCGCGACGCAGGCGCTATTGAGTTACTTGTACGACGAACGCATCCTGCGTACCGGAGTGCGTCTGGCCAGGCATTGCACCCAGTGTGCGGCCTGCCACGTACACGTTCCCCTCTCGGTCCACCGCGACGCTGAAGCCCGAATCATGCTGAGGAGAGCCGAACTGCCGGGTCCAAAGCTCCTCGCCAGTGGGGTCATACTTGCGAAGGAGGGCGTCGCCAATGACTTTTCCGCCTGCAGTCAAGCCTGCAACGTAGACATTCCCAACCCCGTCCGCGACCTGTCTCTGCCTCTTATTTGCGTACGAAAGCGAATCCGATGATACCGAGAGCCAATGCGGACGCTGCCAGACATGCGCCAGCGCCGGTGTATTCGTCGCTAAGCGCCGCGTTGAGCGCCAAGACTATGCCCAGGATTCCAACGATCGTCGAGCCCCAGAACACCATCCGCCTTGCCGCCGCCGTCATGAACCCGCTCGCATCTGCTGTTTCCATTCGCATGTGTCGTCCTTTCTCCATGGGCCGATTGCTACTATCGCTCTCCGACTCCCGGCAATCCCGACTTGCCGGGATCTGCACTCCCCATTTTTCATCAGCCTGCTAAGGCGGACGGCCCGTTAGGAGCTCGCAACAGCCTGCTCAATACCAGTCTGGCAAGCTCTTCAAGGCCCTCCAGGCCCTCCAGGCTCACCAGGGGCGCCTGGCCTTCCGACTTCACGGTGTGGAACGAAAGGAGCTTGTCGCCGTCGAGCATCGTCAGCATGCTCCCGATCCCCTGGGCGTTCAGCTCTATCCGGTAGACGTGTCCCCAAGCGAGGCTGCCAGCTCGGGAGGCGCTTCGGACCTCATCTTCTCGTAGTGGGCGCGCGCTGAGGAAGGCGAGTCGAAATCTATCAGGGTGAACGTCATGCCGTCACCGCTGGCCGTCTCGATGGTGAGGCCGAACCAGCTATCCATCTTCACGACCTGCGCCGGGTCTACACCCCCCGCCATCTCCTTGAAGTCCCTGACGGTGGTGGTTAGTGGAACCTCGGTCGCAAGCAGCTTCTTCACATCCTCCGGCGTTAGCAGCGACAGGAAGTGCGACTCGGAGACCGTCAGGGCCTCGCCCGACTTCGCCGACGTTACGTCGATCGGCGCCGGCTGCTCTTAAGGGGCTGCGCCCACCGAAACGGAGAAGTCGCGCGACGCCGTCTCCCCGCTTTTCACGACGACGCTTTCGAGGCCGATCCGCTGGCCGTCCCTGTCGTGGACGCCGACCTGGAACGTCCCCGGCGGAACGCTGTTGATCTGGTAGGAGCCTCCCTCGTCTGTTTCCGGCGCTATCTCGGGGAAGGCCGCCGTGCCGCTGACGATACCTACCCTCATGCCCGCAACAGGGGCCCCGTCAAGATCGGTCACGATGCCCGCGATGCCACCAGGCCCGCCGCCACCCACCGCGCCCGGTGTGGATTCGTCCGAGCTTTGACCGCAGGCCACGGCGGTAATTAGCGCGACGGTAGCTACCACCGTCCAGACCAACGCTCTGCGTTTACTCACGATCGGATACTCCTCTGCAACCGTGTCAGGGCCTTCATAGGGTCCTAACCTTAACGACGACGCCCGGACGGCATTTTGTTCCCGCTGCTGAGCGCATGGCCTGATCCGACAAGATCCAGCGTCGGATTGGGATCGTAATATGCTACTGGCCTCTGCTGAGCTACGCCAGCCTGTTTGACGCGTGGATGACGCGCTGCTAAACTCGATTTACCCCTGTGCCTCCCGCGCTAGGTCGCTATTGCCCGAACCAGACCCGATGGACAGCACGCTCCAGGCGCCGCCCAAAACAGGGCGTAGGCTCCGTCTGCGAAGCAAAGCTGTTCTCGGACTCTGCCTCATCGCTATTATCCTACTCCCCAACGACACCTTCCACCTGAGTCCCGGCAGGGCTACTGCGTCCCAGTACATGTTTTCCCTGGCTCGTTGGGAGATAGCGAACGTTCCCAGCAAGTGGCTTCACATGCTGTACAACCTCGTCCCAGGCAGGAAGCTGTCCCGCGGGGAGCGGCTCGAGCTCATAGATGACTACCTGCGTGTGTCCAAGAAGGCCGAGAAGGAAAAGGACCGGCTCAAGGGGGCGAGAATTCGCGGTGGCACCACATTTGACAGCGGCGCGAGTAAGCAGTCGCCACTGCTGTCCGATGACTACCTCAAGGAGCTGATCAGCGGCAGGGAGCGCCTCAGAGCCAGAGCGGAGGAGGCTATCGAGTCGGAGGTCAGCGCCGTTCTGATCGAAGAGGGTCTGGGCTCCCGGTTCGGCCTGATCTTCCCTCCGGTCGACCTGCGATTCGGCGAGCCGCCGACGCTTCTCATCCTCTCGCCGCGGGACCGCATCCACTACCAGGAGGGCGTGCTGCTCGACCCCGATATTCCGGTCTTGGAGAGGGACGCGCTGGAGCGGGAGATAATGGCCGACTACGACCTGTCGGCCCTGGTGGACAATCTCGCGGGACTCGGGACCTATCCCTCAATAGTCTCGGACCAGTACACGCTGCGCGCGATTGTCCAGACCGCCGCGCACGAGTGGCTGCACCACTACTTCTTCTTCCGACCGCTGGGCCGTAACATGCGCGCCTCCGCCGACATGTTCACCCTCAACGAGACGGCTGCGGACATCGCCGGACGCGAGCTGGGCGACGCGGTCTTCGCCCGCATGGGAGGCGACCTGAGCATCTCACCCGGCCGCTACGGGGCCGCGGAGGACAGGGACCCGAACTTCACGCGGGAGATGCGTAACGCCCGCCGGGAGGCCGAGAGCCTGCTGGCCGAGGGCAAGGTGGAGGAGGCCGAGGAGCTGATGAAGGAGCGTTGGTGGTTCCTGGCGCTGCGAGGATACGGTCTGCGCAAGCTGAACCAGGCCTACTTCGCGTTCAGAGGCACCTACGCCGAAAGTCCCGCGTCGCTGAGCCCCATCGGCGACGAGCTCGACGAGCTTCGAGCCTTCCTCCCCGACGTCGGCTCCTTCATCAGGACCGTGTCTGGCTTCGGCGACTACCAGGAGTTTCTACAGGAGCTGGAGGAGCTAAGGCCGCGGGAACAGACCGACGGCGCTGCCACCGGCTCGGAGTCGGGGGTTGGGGAATCCGGCTAGCTGGACGACGCCGGGCGACGGGCTTTAGCTACCGCCTCCACGCCGCTCGATGGCCTTCCGGAACCCGGGCAGCGAGCCCTCGAGGGTCCGGTCGGCGACGCAGTAGGAGATGCGGAAGTAGCCGGGCATGCCGAACCCGCGTCCGGGCACGACCAGCACGTTATGCTGCTGCAGCTCCGCGACGAAGGCCGCGTCGTCTTCGATGGGCGAGCGAGGGAACATGTAGAAGGCGCCCTGAGGCCTCACCATCTCGTAGCCCATCGCCGTCAGCTCTCGGTACAGAAAATCGCGTTTGGCCTGGTACTGCGCAACGTCGATAGTTACCGCCTGAAGGTTCCTGGCGATGTGCTGCATGAGCGCAGGCGCGTTCACGAAGCCCAGGGTCCGAGTGCAGAACGTAAAGCCGTCGACCAGATCGGCTCGGCCTTCGTAGTCGGGATGGACCGCCAGATAGCCGATGCGCTCTCCAGGCAGGGCCAGGTCCTTCGAGTGGGACGTGGCCACGATGCTGCGAGGGTGGTGGCTGAAGATGTGGGGGTACTCGATGCCGTCGAACAGGATGCGCCGGTAGGGCTCGTCGCTGAGCAGGAAGATCTCGCCGCCGTGCTCTCGCTCTTTTCGGCGGATGACCTCGGCCATGGCCGCCAGCACCTCGGCGGTGTACACGACGCCCGTAGGGTTGTTGGGCGAGTTGACGAGGACCGCCCTGGTCTTAGCGCTGATCGCACTCTCCAGGGCCTGCAAGTCGGGCAAGAAGTCGGCGTCGGTCGGTACGACGCGGCAGCTACCGCCGTGGTTGTCGGCGTAGAAGTGGTACTCGACGAAGTAGGGGGCCAGAATTACAATCTCGTCGCCGGGGTCCATCAGCGTCTTGAGGGCAACGTTCAGCGCCCCACCGGCTCCGCAGGCCATCACGATCTCTCGCTCGGTGAAATCCAGACCTGTCTCTTCTCGAAGCTGAGAGGCTACCGCGGCTCGCGTCTCGGGGTATCCGGCGTTCGGCATGTAGCGGTGCATCCCCGGAGTGGGGTTGTGGGCGATGCGCCTCAGCTCGGCGAAGAACTCGTCCGGCGGCTCCATGATGGGATTGCCCAGCGACAGGTCGAAGACGTTGTCCTCGCCGAACTGCTG
>JADFIF010000182.1:1373-3359 GCA_022566795.1 Chloroflexota bacterium | reverse complement strand
CTACCCGTGGCACCTCTTGTACTTCTTGCCGCTGCCGCATGGGCAGGCCTCATTGCGCCCAATCTTGCGGTCCCCGGCTGGAACGGCCTCGCGGCTGCGGTTGACGACTTTTGTCATGACGCTGGTCCCGACGGACGGGGGACTCTGCTTCGGGCTTCGGGCGCCGGGACTCCCGTTGTTTGCCAAACCGAGGTGGAACATGGTGTGGCTGATGTCGTGCTGAATGCGCGCCTGGAGATTGTCGAAGGTCTCGCGCCCCTCTTTCTTGTACATCACGAGAGGATCGCGCTGCCCGAAGGCCTGGAGCCCGATGCCCTGGCGCAGATTCTCCATCGTGGTCAGGTGCTGCACCCAGTTGGCGTCGATGGCGCGGAGCATGAGCTGGCGCTCGATGGTCCTCATCGCCTCCGGGGTCACCTGCTCCTCCATCGCCCCGTAGATCTCGCGGGTGTAGCCCAGCACTCGGTCCTCGATCTCCTCCTGGGCCATCTGGGCGACCTCGTCTGGGTCGGACATGTCGGGTGGCAGTGGCATGATCCCCAGGACCTCTTTGAGCATCGCCTCGATGTCCCAGGTGTCGGGCCGGCCTCCAGCCAGGTAGGCGTCCAGGATCTCCTGAACCTCATCCTCGATAATGGACCGGATATTGGACTCGAGGTCTGCCCCCTGGAGGACCTTCTCACGCTCGGTGTAGATGATGTCGCGGTGGGTGTTGACGACGTCGTCGTAGTCGACGAGGTGCTTGCGTATGTCGAAGTGGTAGGCCTCCACTTTGACCTGGGCATTTTCGATGGACTTGCTGATCATCCTGTTCTCGATGGGGACGTCCGCTTCGATTCCGGCCCATTCCATGATCGACCGTATGCGGTCGCCACCGAAGCGGCGCATCAGGTCGTCGTCGAGGGCGACGTAGAATCGAGTTGTGCCCGGGTCGCCCTGACGTCCCGAGCGGCCGCGGAGCTGGTTGTCGATGCGTCGAGCCTCGTGGCGCTCGGTCCCTATGATGGCAAGTCCGCCCAGCTCCACAACCCGCTTGTGATCCGCCTCCCACTCTTCTGGGCTCAAGTCGAGGCCGGCCGGATTTCCGCCGAGCACGATGTCGGTTCCTCGGCCCGCCATGTTGGTAGCGACGGTGATGGCGCCCGGCCGCCCGGCCTGAGCGATGATCTGTGCTTCTCGCTCGTGCTGCTTGGCGTTGAGCACCTCATGAGGAATGCCTTTGCGATTCAGGAGCTCGCCCAGCAGCTCGGACTTGTCTATGTCCGTGGTGCCAACGAGGATGGGCTGACCGGCCTCGTGGCGCTCTTCGATATCCCGTACCACGGCGTCGTACTTTGCCTTCTGGTCCCGATAGATAAGGTCGTTGGTGTCCTGGCGGATCATCGGAAGGTTCGTTGGCACGAGGACCACTTCGAGCTTGTAGATCTTCCAGAACTCCTCGGCCTCGGTCGCGGCGGTCCCCGTCATGCCGGAGAGCTTTTCGTAGAGACGGAAGTAGTTCTGCAGCGTTATAGTGGCGTAGGTTACGGTCTCCCGCTGGACCTGCAACCCCTCCTTTGCCTCAATCGCCTGGTGGACGCCGTCGGAGTACCTGCGTCCCTGCATGAGCCGGCCTGTGAACTCGTCTACGATTACGACCTCGCCGTCCTTGACCACGTACTCCCGGTCTCTCTGAAAGATCGCCTGCGCCTTGAGGGCGTTCTCCACGAAGTGCACGACGCCATAGTTCGAGGCGTCGTACAGGTTCTCCAGGTTAAGGGTCTTTTCGAGTTTGGCTATGCCGTCGATGGAAAGCGACACGGTCCGGTGCTTCTCGTCGATGGCGTAGTCATCTCCCTCTTGCAGGGAAGGGACGAGCCGGGCGAAGCGACTGTACTCCTTGGGGGACTGCTCCGATGGTCCGCTGATAATCAGCGGTGTCCGCGCTTCGTCGATGAGGATATTGTCCACCTCGTCGACGATGGCGTAGGCTCGCTCGCTCTGCAC
>JADFIF010000182.1:0-1274 GCA_022566795.1 Chloroflexota bacterium | reverse complement strand
CCGCTGCGAGACATCCACGACCATGTTGTCTCGCAGGTAGTCGAATCCGAACTCGTTGTTCGTGCCATAGGTGATGTTTGCTCGATACGCCTCTCGTCGCTCGACGCGGCGCAGCTTCTCCATGCCGCGGCCATCACCCTCGACCGACGGATCGTAGACGTAGGCCGCGTCGTGCTGCAGCACGCCCACCGTCCTACCGAGCAGGTGATAAATGGCGCCCATCCACTGCGCGTCGCGCCGGGCCAGGTAGTCGTTCACGGTCACCAGGTGAACACCGCGTCCGCCCAGGGAGTTGAGGTAGGCGGGGAGGGTAGCTACCAGGGTCTTGCCCTCGCCGGTCCTCATCTCGGCGATCTTTCCCTGGTGCAGGACGATGCCCCCCACGAGCTGCACGTCGAAGTGGCGTTGGCCGAGGGTCCGTTTGGCAGCCTCTCTGACCGCCGCGAACGCCTCCGGCAGCATGTCGTCCAGGTCCGAGCCCTGCTGTAGGGCTTCGATGAAGTCGGCGGTCTTGTCGCCGAGCGCGGCGTCGGACAGCGCCTCGAACTCGGGCTCCAGGGCATTGATCTCATCGATTTCAGGCTGCAGCTTCTTGACGACTGCCTCGTCAGAGCCGCCAATAAGCTTTGCGAGACTCTTAAACATCCGGTCTACATCCTTTTCCCATCGCCCCCGCGGGGACGCACCACTCCAACCTACATTATATCAGCCTGTACCGGCCCAGATGACCTCACGTCAAGCAGGGGCGGGTTTCAAGCCCGCCCCTGCTTAGCAGAACGCTGAAAAACTCTTTCGACCATCCCTCTGGCGCCCTTTCGAGTGAGGAAAGGGAAGGAATCTGTATCTGAGGGACACCCTCAGACTCCTGGCAATCCCGTCGGACCGGGACTGCACTCCCCATTTTTCATCAGCCTGTTCGGCGTTCCGGAGGAACCGATTCGCCAATGCCAATCGGGCCTTACCTACGCGACCTCGAACATCGCACCGACCGATAGCCCGCTGTGGATGCGGTGGATACCCTCGCCCAAGAGCGAGGCGACAGACAGCACCTTGACCTTGGAGTCCCGTTTCTCCGCCGGCAGCTCGAGGGTGTCCGTGACGACGAACTCCTGGACGACGCTGTCCATGAGGATGCGGGAAGCGTCGCCCGAGAAGACGGGATGCGTGACGCAGCAGTATATCTCTTCGGCGCCGTGTTCTTTCAGGGCGTTGGCGGCGGCGATGACGGTGCCGCCCGTGCCGATCTCGTCGTCGATAATCAGCGCGGTCTTGCC
>JADFIF010000086.1 GCA_022566795.1 Chloroflexota bacterium | reverse complement strand
TTACTCCTACGAGGAGATTAGACTGGTCAGGCTTCACATGCAGCAGGTTTAGAGCCTCATACCCGTAACAGATCACAGTTTATACCTACGTGTAGTGGTGGATTTAGATAGCATGTGTTCTCATCTGGCATCGACGTTGGCGGGCGTTTACAAGATTCACAGAAAATTCTACGAGCGCAGGGATTTAAAAATTGTCCAGAAAACGATTCGAGGAACTGTCACACATCGGTCAAGCGCGACGACTGCATCGTTTGGCTAAGGCGGCGCTAATTGCGTATGGACTCGACAACGCCAGGATCAAGCTAATCAAGCATCAAACACACGCCACCTTTCAGATCGACACGCTAGAAGAAAGCAAGTGTAATAAAGGAAATAACGGATACGTTCAAAATCGCTACTTACTAAGAATTCATGGCCCTGGTTACCAGACTGCCGCATCTATCGCCTCAGAACTGGAATGGCTTGAGGCCTTACGCCGTGATACCGATTTAGCTGTTCCAGAACCGGTTTCCACTCTTGAGGGAGAGCAGCTAACTGAAACATCCGTGCCAGATGTGCCAGAGCCTCGAACCTGTTCTTTGCTGCGTTGGATGAATGGTAGGACATACCGGCGTCCCCATACCACTCATCTCACAGCCATTGGAGAGGTCATGGCGCTATTGCATAACCACACCGAAGCTTGGTCGCCGCCCACAGGGTTTACAAGACGCCGTTTGGACTGGGACGGGTTGTTTGGAAAAGGCGCCGGATTCGATGTAAGCCCGCAGGAAATCTGGACATCACTTCCACGTCGCTATGCTGAACTCTTCGAGGCGGTAGCTGAAAAGGTAAGGCAAGCGATGCGCGAGTTGGGAGACGGCCCAGATGTCTTTGGACTGATTCATGCAGACCTGCACACAAAAAACATACTCTTTTCAGGTAAGGAAACGAGGGTAATAGACTTCGACGATAGCGGATTTGGCCATCGGGTTTACGACATGGCTGTAAGTCTTCTGCAAAATGGCAACCCAACTCTACGTGATGACTTTTTCCGAGGATACGCACGGCATCGTCCGGTGCCTAATGATCAATTGGAATTCCTGGACACGTTCATAGCCGCGAGACGGGTGTCAAACGCTGTATGGAGATTCGGACAGGCACAACAGAATCCTGATTACTTCCGTCAGAATATGTCCCGCTGGTTGGAGTCCACCGCTCAAGCATTCAAACTATTCCTTCAGAGGCACTGACTGGCGTCGCACGCAACAAAGGGGCAGGCTCCTTGGAGCTTGGAGCCTGCCCCTCGCGCTTCTCGACCACATGCGTGACCTCGGGCCACGTCCTCAGTCGCATAGCGCCGCCCGACGTTTGAGCGCCGCAAGACGCTCCTCGACCGCCTCTGACGTCTGGTCCTCCGTCGAAGAGAGCGACGGCCAATCGCCGCCCGCCTCGACCGGCATGTCAAGCACACCCGCGTCGACCAGGCGATCGAGCGCCGAGGCTCGCGCCTGCATGCGCTCCGTCCGCTGCTCGGCCTGCTCCAACGCGTCGCCCAGGCCATCCAGCTCGTCCGACACACCGCCGAGAGCCTCGTGGACCTGCACCTGGGCCTCGGCGGTGCTGTACTGGGCTTCGAGGAGCTCCTGGCGGGCGGCGACGGCCTGTATCTGCGCCATCAGACGCTGCTCCACCAGAGACATAGCCCGGTCCTCCTCATCCACCTGGGATAGCTGGCTACCGAGGGTCTCCAGCTGCTCCTCCACCAACAGTCGCAACCGCAGGGCGTATCGCGCCAGGTCCTCGCGCCCCTCGACAAGGGCCTGGCGCGCCTGCTCCTCCAGCTGAGGCAGCTTATCCGTGGCCGCATCGGATTTGGCGATCAGCTGCCCTTTGGCAATCCGAAGCTTGCTCTGGGCCTGTCGGACCTTCTCCAGCATCTGCTGCTGTCTATGGTGAGCAACCGCGAACCTCTGGCGCGGGTCCTCCGCGGAGGCCAACAAGGCGTGCGCCAGGGACCTGAGGATCAGTCTGATTCGACGTAGTATGCTCCTCATCGCTGCTGCCTCCGGTCGTATTCTTCGCCGCGCTACGAAACCGCCTCAGAGCCGCTTTTGGGAGGGCTGGCCGCCGGGCGGCGGCTCCTCTGAATCCGCCAGTAGTAGGCGCCCAAACCACCCATCGAGGCCAGAGTGATCAGTCTCACGACGAGCCGCTTCACCTCGTCAACGTCCAGAGATGCACCGTCCAACACCACGAGCTGTACGATCAAGACCGCGCCGACGTAGGCCGCCAGGGTCGCGACCGTGTAAACGGCGGTGCTCCTGGCGGGCATCACGAAGGCGAACGCCAGCAACACCGGGTAGTAAAGGGTGAAGAACGGGCTAACGAGCCCCGTCTGTCCCGACCATACCACCACCACCGCCGTGATCACCCCGATGTCCATCAGGCTGGCCAGGGTAATCAGCAGCGGATTGGCGGGGCGCTGGGCCAGATATCTGCCGTGCAGGTAGAAGTTCAGGCCTACGAGGCCGACCACCGGCACGATAGCCAGCACGGCCTCCGCGGAGTCGTCGCCGTTCCACAGGGCCAGGATCACACCCGCCGCGATCAGGAACCACCGCGCCCATATCATCACGAGCTGTCCGAAGTAGATATCCTCCGCCGCTTCCTGTGCCACAGTTCTGATTTCGCGCATCGTAACTCTCCTTTCGAGGTTTTAGTCTTGCACTTAGCTGACCGAGGCCTCTTGGCCGGCGCCACGGCTCTGGGTCGCGCTCGGACCCTCGTCCTCACGACGACGGTTCCCTTCGAGGCGCCAGTAGACGGCTCCGCAGACGGCCACGCCGGCCATCATCAGCATCCTTGTCACGACGATCTGACCGTCGACATCGGGAAAGTTACCGGCGAAGATCATCGCGTAAACGGCGATGGCGGCTCCGGCGAACGTGACCGTGACCAGAGGCCGGAACGCCACCGATATCACTAGAAGGGCGGGGAAGTAGAACACGAAGAGGCTTGAGTCGCCGCCCTGAGCGATGATTATCAGCGATATCACCGCTATATCCGCCGCGCTGGCCGCCAGCGCCACCGCCGGCAGCAGGGGTTTCCGCGTGAGGATCTGCGCGTGGAGGTAGAAGTTGGCGCCGGCGAGCCCCAGGATCAGTATGATCTGCATCCTCAGCTCGCCGATGGCGGCAGGGTCCCAGACCGCCAGCATCAGCCCCGCCAGCACCAGTATCCAGCGCGCCGCGATGATCACCATCTGACCCTCAGCAAGGTCTCTCCCCAAGGTCGCTTGATTTACCATCTTCTCAAACATCTGGACACCTCCTATCTTTCTGTAATCTTCGACCCGACCGCCGTTCACGACTCCGAGCCCTGTTCAAGGGCGCGGGGTGGCTCGTCCGCCGCGAGCTTCGCCTTCATGGATGTCAGCTCCTGCTCGACCGTATGCTCGGCCGTCGCGCGAATCAGCTCGGCTTCGACCACATCGCCCCCGTGGACCGGCAGCGCCAGCGTGCCCGTGTCGAGCAGAGTGCTTATGGCCGCGGCCCGAGCCTGCACGCGCTCGGTCTTCTCTACCGCACGCCCGAGGGCCATTCCAAGCTCCGCGAACTCGCCTGACACGCCTGTCAGCGCCTCGGTGGCGCGGACCTGTGCCTGCGCCGCCGTGTACCTGGCCGAGATCACGTCGCGCCGCGTCCGGAACTCGTCGATGCGTGCCGCAAGCTGCTGCTCAGCCTGGGTGAGCCGCGCCTCGTCCGCGCCAACCTCGGCGATCTGGACGTCAAGCTCCTCGAGCTCGCCCAAGATCGTCTGCTTGCGCGCCAGGGCGACCCTCGCCAGGTCCTCTCGGCCGGCCGTCAGGGCGCGCATCGCCTGGTCCTCTGTCCGCGGCACGCGGTCTCGCAGCCTGACAGCCTGCTGCTCCAGGCGTACCTTCGACGTCGCGACCTCCACCAGACCCTGCTTCGTCCTGACCAGCATCTCCTGCTGCTGCGCATAGGCGTAGTCCAGCACCTGCCGTGGGTCCTCCACCCTGTCCAGCGCCGCGCTGGCCTTCGCCTTGAAAAGCAACAGTATCCGCGAGAAAATTCTCACCTCGTCACCTCCTTTCGTCTGATATGCGTCGATTTTGACGTGAGAGGTGAGGGCGAGACAGGTGCAAAGGAACTATTTCGCGTTGGTAGGGCTACCAGAGGACCAGAACGGGATTGAGCGTCCGAGGGCGGAGGATGACTGCGCTCGATGCGGAGAAGGCTACGCGAGATCGACGCCGGCGGACAACGGCCGAACCGGCCACAGCCGTAGATGAAGTACGCCGGCCCCTATCGGCAGGGCGAGACGCGCTCGATTTCTCGACTTCGCTCGAAGTGACATGGGACATGGCACTGCTGCCGAAGGTGTAGCCCCTGTACATCGAGCCGTCTGCCAGGACCAGGCGGATTGGTGTGTTCCTTAGACCTCACGATAATCATCGAGAGACGTCACGATAATCATCAAGTAGGCTACTTGCAGGTCACCCTGAGCGAAGCCCGAAGGGTCGAAGGCTCGCGGCGTCGCGGTGGCTGATGATAGGCAGCGCCGGCGAGAGAGGACTGAGGTGAGGGGCAGCCAAACTCGCTGCCCGGCGCCGAACTAGCGGGAACGCCGGACCTCTGGCATCGGTGCCGGCGAACTAGCGGTCAGCCTTGTCGTCCTTGCGCAAGAGCCCATGCTGCGCGGCGAAGGTAGCCGCCTCGCTGCGGCGGCTAAGGTCAAGCTTGTCGAGAATGCGGCTCACGTGATTGCGGGCTGTGTTCTCGCTGATGATCAGCACCCCGGCGATCTCTCGGTTGGTCTTGCCGTCTGCCACCAGCGCCAAGACCTCCTTCTCTCGCGCCGAGAGGGAGGCGACCTCCCGGTCCTCCTCCTTTTTGGCGAGCTCTCGAAGCTTCGACAGGACGCGAGCGGTGACGGCGGGGTCCAGCAGCGAGTCGCCCCGGGCGGCGGACCGGACCGCGCCCAAGAGATCGGCGCGCCCGGTGTTCTTGAGCAGGTATCCGGCGGCCCCGGCCATGATCGACGCGAAGACGGCGTCTTCGTCGCTGTACGAGGTCAGCATGACGACGCGGGTGTCCGGCAGCTTCTCCCGCAGGATCCGGCAGGCTTCGATCCCGCCCAATCCAGGCATACGCACGTCCATGAGCACAACGTGTGGGCGCCTGATCTCCGCCTCCCGCAGCGCTACGGTGGCATCTCCCAGATCGCCAACGACCTCGATGTCCTCCTCCGCCTCAAGCGCCGTCCTCAGACCCAGGCGCACCATCTCGTGGTCGTCCACTATCAACAGCTTGATGCGGTCCACCATGGTCCACCTCCTGTAGCGGCAGTGTCGCGACGACGCGTGTGCCCTCTCCGGCCACGCCGTGCAGCTCGAAGCTGCCGCCGAGCTCTTCCGCCCGCTGGCGCATGTTATCCAGACCGTATCCACGTCGGACGCCGTCCTGGTCGAGGCCTGTTCCGTTGTCGACTACCTCAATCCGGACGTCGCTCTCAGCGAACGTCAGTGTGACCGTGACGCTATCCGCCTTGGCATGCTTCAGCGCGTTGGCCAGCGATTCCTGGAGGATTCTATACAGGCCCGTGGCCTGGGCAACCGAGAGCTCCCGCGGCTCGCCCTCCACGGTGAGCTGCGTGTCGATGCCCGACACCGTCTGGAACTCGTGGACCTGATTCTCAGCCATGACCACCAGATCGGTCTCGCCGGAGAGCAACGGCTTCAGGTCGTAGATGTAGTGGCGCGTTTCGAGCAGTGTCTTCTTGGCCAAGGGCACGAGTCGCCGAAGCTGCTCATGCAGCGGACCTTTGTCGCGCTCCGCCAGGTCCGCGCACGTTTCAAGGTTCAGGCCGAGGGCGTAGATCGACTGGGCGATGCCGTCGTGGATTTCGCGGGCAATCCGATGTCTCTCGACTTGAGTGGCCAGCTCCGCCTCCTGGGCCCTTCGCTGGAGCTCCAGGTTCTGCGCCGACTGCACTCGCTCCGCCTCGACCGCCTCCCACCGTCTGGTCCGCTCGATGCGGCTCATCAGGTTGGCCGCTACCACCACCGCGAACATGCTGGCGATTCGCACCACCAGGATACGCTCCTCTGCATCGTCAAAGCTGACCCCCGGTTCCAGCGCCAGACTGAGGGTCGCATAAGTCGCGGCGACGGCTGTCACGATGGCGAAGCTCAGGCGACGCGATGAGAAGACCACGGCCACGCCCAGCAGGGCGGGATAGTAGAATGGGAAGAAGGTGTTGCCGAACCGGCTAGTGACGCCGATGCCCGCCGTGATGACGGTGAGGTCCATCAGGCTCAAGGCCAGGACGTACCGCCTCGTGATCGGCCGGCCCTGCCAGATGCGCCACTGCACGTAAGCGTTGAGAACCGTAAGCGCCGCCCCCATCCCGTTCAGGATGAGGAGAGTCGCGCCGCCGACGTCGCTCCGGTAGTTGACCAACAAGAGCCACGTGGCGACCAGGAACCATCGCACCACGACCGCGATACGCTGGCTGTAGCGGTAATCGTCGAACACCGCGTAGTTGGGGCTCTGCTCGCTCTCCACTCCGACCGGTCCCATTGACATAACAGTCTAGGGCACTGATTGTATCAGATTGATCTCGCCGACTCTGCGGCAGGTCGACAAAGTTGTGCTCCCCAGTACTCTGGGCTATCCTTGATTCGAGAACAAGAAGAAGGCGGTTCGAGTATGACGCAAACACCCGACGACCAGCAGCAGGCCGAGTTTCGCGGGTCGCTGATCATCCCCAGCGAGGCGGAGCCCCGGAACGTCTCCTTGCACCTCGATAAGGAGCGTAAGGCTGTCGCCATCCGTTTTGACGGCGAGATCGGCGGCGCCAGCGAATGGCACGGCTCCTCAGTACGCGTGGCCGACCGGCTAAAGTACACCGAGGTCGTGTTCACCACGGTCGGGCTTCCCAAGGAAACCGTCCAGATGACATGGAAGTTCAACGCGGGATACGCGGACGGCACCCTCGTCGGCGTCATCATACCCAAGCCGAACGATCAGCGTGTCACCGGGGAGAAGGGCTTTACGCTGATCAGGGTCTGAGTCAGTAGCTCTGAAACAGCCGGCCCCAGGGCGTCTTCATCGCCTCTCGGACGCGCCGGCGGCCGACGAAGGGTAGCCAGTAGCCGTTGTGGTAGGCGTTCGAGGCCAGGTACGCCAGCGGCACCAGCGGCGACCGAAGCAGGGCCCGCTCCAGGAACCTTAGCCGGCCCCAGTAGATGAGCTTCTGTCCGCGGCTGGCGAAGGTGTTCTCGCCCGCCGCGAAACGCCAGTCGATCTTCGAGATGTCCTCGCCCACGATCTCCACCGACTCGACGTCTCCGCATCCCAGCCCAGCCTCGTGCGCGAGCCTGATGAAGCCGATCGACATGGGGTCGAACCCCATCATCCGGGCCGATACCGCGTCTACGGCCACCTGATCAGCGCCCGCGAGGATCACGTTCTTGGTGTGCCATCGCATCGCGCGAGGCCCCGGACCGTCGCCCGCGAAGGTGCCGTCCACAACCGCGAACACGCCGGGATGTATCTCCATCTGTATCTTGAGCAGGTCTACCAGCGTCTCGTGGATGACCGAATGTGTGTAGTGCCGCTTGAAGTTGAGCAGACCCCCGAAGGCGTTCTTCATCGCTCCGGTTATGGTCGTGAAGACGTGGGTCTTCATCGTGGGCAGATGGACGATGTTCTTGCCGATGAGAAACTCGGGAATGCGAATCCCGTCCGGGTAGACGTCGCCCAGCACCGACATCTCGGCCTTGGGCTCGTACCTGACCCACTCGACGTCCTCCAGATGAACCGGGGCGAGGCCGTATTTCGCCTCGACCTGCCTGTGCTTGTTGGCGACCGCTCCGGCGTGAGCGTCCACGACGACGGTGCCATTGTGTGTCGGGGTGAGCGCTTCGTAGCCGGAGCCAGACAGCTCCCTGATGACGCCTTCGAGCTGCCAGGGCGTCGTCGAGCACGCGGGGTAGTAGTGCTGCCAGGAGATGTTGATCTTGAGCAGCGTTGCGACTTCCTTGGGCAGGTGGGCGTCGTACTCAGCGAGCCGCATGGCGCGTGAGACATCGTCCAAAACCGTCTCCGGCCGCGTCATGACTACCGCGACCTTCGGCCTAACCGAGGCTTTAGCGGTGGGAGCCGTTCCAGACTTGGGCCTGGTCTCAGATGCCATATTCGAGCCCACTCCGTGAGCACTCGGGAGCTGCTTTAGCCAGACCACCGATCGAAAAACCGAGGAGGCGCGGCCGCTGGATCAACAGCTACGCCTCCCTACAATCAGATCCTGCTTCAAATCCGCCCGGAGGAGTCCCGACGAGCGGTCCCTCCTGGCAGGAGGGTGAGGGGCCTCTTGGGGGCGAGTGAGACCAAGGCACGCGCGTTTTCGAGATGGTCTACTCGAAGGGGCTCACTCCAAGAAATCCTTGAGCTTCTTGGACCGGCTTGGGTGGCGAAGCTTTCGAAGAGCCTTCGCCTCGATCTGCCTTATTCGCTCCCGGGTCACGCCAAAGTCGCGGCCTACCTCCTCCAGCGTGCGGCTTCGACCGTCCTCGAGGCCGAACCGTAGCTGCAGGACCCGCGCCTCCCGGTCGCTGAGCGTGTACAGCACGTCGTCCACCTGCTCCTTGAGCAGCTGGTAAGACGCCGCGTCCGCGGGCGCCAGTGCGGTGCTGTCCGGGATGAAGTCGCCCAGATGGCTGTCCTCTTCCTCACCTATGGGCGTCTCCAGCGATACGGGTTCTTGCGAAATCTTCAGGATCTCCCGCACCTTCTCCGGCGCGACCTCCATGCCCAGCCCGATCTCCTCGCTGGTGGGCTCCCGCCCGTACTCCTGGACCAGCCGCCGGGTCACGCGCAGCAGCTTGTTGATGGTCTCGACCATGTGCACCGGAATGCGGATAGTTCGTGCCTGATCGGCTATGGCCCGCGTAATGGCCTGTCGTATCCACCAAGTGGCGTAGGTACTGAACTTGTACCCCTTGCGGTAGTCGAACTTCTCGACCGCGCGGATCAGGCCGATGTTGCCCTCTTGAATCAGGTCCAGCAGCGACATGCCGCGCCCGATGTACTTCTTGGCCACGCTCACTACGAGCCGGAGGTTGGCCTCGGCCAGGTGGCGCTGGGCGAGGATGCCGTCGCCTCGGACACTCTCCAGGTGGCTGTGGAATTTGAACTCGTAGGACTCCAGCTCCTCGATGAAGTCCTGAGCCTCCATCCGAGCCCGCACTTCCTGCAACGTGATGCTCTCGCCCAGCAGCTCGACGATCTCTCCGGGAAGCAGCCGGCTGTCGAGGGACGCCGCCTGTATATCCGCCTTGACCTCGTCGGGCTCCTTGTTCATCACGTCCCCCACGAAGTTGAGCAGCTCTTCGGGAAGCTCGCCATCCAGAATGTCGCGGATCTCCGGGTCCGACATCATCGCGACCAGGGTCGTCTCGCAGTTGAGACCTCTGTACCTGCCGAGCGCGAGGATAAGCGACTCAGATTCACACAGCTGCTTCAGGAAGCGTGTCACACAGCTCCGCGCTCGCGGCTTTCTGCCCTCCAGCTCTGTCAGCTCCGCCTCTACGCGCTGGAGGTATTTGCAAGCCTCGAGCTGTCGGGCCAGAATTCGCTCCTCGGCGGCCTTGAGAAGGCTAACCCGGCCTATCTCTCGAAGGTACATGCGAACGGGGTCGTCGATCATTTCGACGCCGCCCAGGTCTTCCCACTGGCTCGCGGCCTTACCGTTGGCGCGGGCAGTTCGCCCGAGGACGGCTCGCGCCTCCGCGGAGGCCTCTGGGTTCGCACCGTCCTCCGTCGGGACGATCCCGTCCTCTCTGGATGTGCGCATCCGAATCAGATCCTCTGCCGAGGTGGTCTGTTCCATTAATCCCTTGAGCGTTGTGGATGTATCGTCTCCGTCGATGCCTCGATTCATGCTCTCAACCCCGTTCTTTGCCAAGAATTTGCTTCCGCGCCCCACCGCTACGCTCATGGACATGAGGCCATTGTTTACACCTTACTAAGGTGGTGCAGTCGTTGTGGACTTCAAACACCGGATGACTCCCTCATCGACCCGGCTCGGAGAAAAGCTCCTTCAGCCTCGCGTTCACTTCGGCGATGGCGCTCTCCACCTCGCGCGGAGGCGGTACGCCGGCCTCCTCCGTCGCCAGTAGCCCTTCCTGGAGTCCCTGCAAGTGCCTCCGCTCAAGCCTCTGGAGGCACTGCCACACCGCCAGCCTGCTCTCCCGGGTGTCGGCGGGCACCAGGTCCCTCTCGTCCAAACGGTCGAAATGGCCCTTTAGCGACGCGTCCAGGGACTCGCGGAGGTTGTCAATTCTAGTGGAGCTCTGCCACCGCGTAAAGATCTCTCGATTCTCTGCCTTGTGGAAGCACTGCGGAGAGAAGTCGTCGGCGAGCTCTCTCAAGTCGGGCCTCCGCAGCAACAACGTTAGCGTGAACTCCTCCAGTGAGACCTCCGCACCCGCCGCCGGCGCAGCGCTGGCATCGGGCGGCTGGGGAGCTTTCCGATCTGCACCCCTCCCGCGGGCGGTCCCTTCTCGAAGCCGTCCGATACTTGCCTTGAGGCTCTCCTCGCTCACGTCCAGAACCTGCGCGAGCGTGCGGAAGTATCGCTCCTGATCGAAGAGATTCTCCACCGACGCTATGAGGGGGAACAGAGTCTCGACGACCTGTGCCTTGCCGTGGCCCGTAGAAGTATCGAATCGGCCGGCAACCACCGGAATCAGATACTCCAAAAGCGGCAGGGCTTCCTCCGTCAAACGCTCCCACTCTCGCCGGTCCTGGCGAATAAGAGCGTCGGGATCGAGTCCGGCCGGCAGCGCCGCTATTCTGAGCCGCAGCGGCTCGCGCTGGTAGAGCGTACCGACCGAGCGTCGCCTTCCGTCCACGGACTGGCGCTCGAATACCCGCCACGACGACTCCAGGCTGCGCAGCGTCGCCTCTTGACCTGCCGCGTCGGGGTCGAGGGCCAGCACGAAGTCCTTTGCCAGCGACTTGAGCTGCGAGACCTGATGCTCCGTCAGGGCCGTGCCCATGGACGCCACCACGTTGGTGTAGCCATGCTGGTGGGCGGCAATCACGTCCATGTACCCTTCGACGACGATGCCGGTCTTCTTGGAGTTGATGGACTCTCCAGCCAGATGGAGTGCATACAGCATAGAGCGCTTGTTGAAGATGTCGGTCTGAGCGGTGTTCAGGTACTTGGGCGTCGAATCGTCCAGGGCGCGCCCGCCGAATCCGGCGATTCTGCCACGCCGGTCGTGAATCGGGAACATCAGCCGGCCGCCGAAGAAGTCGAAGGTGTTGCCATCGTCGGCGCGTCGCAGGACGCCGGCCAGGACCGCCTGCGCCTCGTCGATGCCGAGCTTCAGCAGGTGGGACTTGAGGCGGTCCCGGGAGGAGGGGCTGAGCCCCAGCTCGAACTTGGCGCACGTCTCCGCGTCGACGCCTCGGCTTTCCAGGTAGGTCCGGGCATTTTGCCCCTCGGGCGACTTGAGCGTGTCCTGGTAGAAGCGGGCGGTCGTGCTGTTGATGCGGTATAGCCCTTCGTTGCGATCGCTGTCGGTCCGGCTCGCCTGTGTAAGGGTAACGCCGACCTTGTCCGCCAAGCGCCGCAGCGCCAAGCCAAAGTCGAGGTTCTCGATTCGCATCACGAACGATATCGCGTCTCCCCCGATAGCGCAGGCGCCAAAGCAGCGCCAGCTTTGCCGCTGCGGGTTGACGATGAACGAGGGCGTCTTCTCGTTGTGAAACGGGCATGTCGCCTTGAAGCTACGCCCGGACTTCTGAAGCCCTACGTAGCCGCCGACGATGTCGACGATATCGAGGCGAGACTTTACGTCGTCAATGGAGCTCATGTCACTCTAGCCGGTCGCATCCGACTCCAGCGCCTTGCGGTACGCGAAATTTGCTATGCGGTTCAGCGGTCTGCGAACACTGCTCACGTGCCAGGCCATGTGCTCGATGCTGGATTTCAGGTCCGCCAGGTGGTCTCCAACCGACCGCCAATCCTTGAGTGGCTTCGGGGGTGGCTTCAGGAAGCTCTCCAGCTGGGCCGTCAGCGAGTGCTGCGCGCTCCACAGGTCTCCAAGGTCCGTGCTCAGGCTAGCCAGCTCCGGGTCCAACTCCTCGGGCAGGCCCATCTCCTTAAACTTGATCACCACACCGTGCGCCAAAAGAGCCGCTTGTCTGGCCCGGTCGAGGTCAGGCTCTATCCCATCGTCGCCAAATGCCGCGCTAGCCGTCTCTGGCCTCCCTGAAACTGGGCTCGGATTCACGTCAGGCCGCGAACACTCGAGTAGTGCGCGATGTAGGTGGTCCAAAGCTCGCGGATCGACTCGAGGTTATGCCGCTGCGGTGTCGGGCTCATCCGATTGATCTGCTCGAACGTGCGCTTCCACAGCGCGTCAACCTCGCGCTTCCAGGGCGCGTATTCAAGGCCGTGGGCATCGCGCTGCATCGCCTCGAGATGCTCGCGAATGAGCCGTGCCTGGTTCTCCACCGTGCGTGCCCGCATCATGTCCGTCGCCGTGACCTCGGGCATTATAGCAGTCTGGAGCGAAAGATTTCAGAAACGCCCGGCTCTATTCGTTCCGCCACGCGGACGGCGAACCGATCGGTCATGCCGGATATGTAGTCGACGACCGCCTGGTCTTCAGACCGGCTTCTGAGGCTGTACTCCGCCGGGATCTCGTTTCGGTTCTCGTTGAAGTACCGGTATAGCAGTCGTACGATACGGCGGGCTGCCTGCC
>JADFIF010000085.1 GCA_022566795.1 Chloroflexota bacterium | reverse complement strand
GCGACTTCGTACGCGTAAGGGCGGTGTTGGAGTAGCCCTACCATATGCAACCCCCTGATGTAGTGCACATGACCGCCCACGAGGCCCGAGGCCTCCTGGACCGCGGGGAGGTCTCGTCGGTCGAGCTGACACAGGCGGTCCTCGACCGCATCCACGAGGTCGAGGACAAGGTCAAGGCCTTCGTGACGGTCACCGATGAGCTCGCGTTGGAGCAGGCCCGCAGGGCCGACGAGCGCATCGCCTCGGGCGACGCGCAGCCCCTCACCGGCGTCCCGATGCAGCTCAAGGACAACATGTGCACGCGAGGGGTCGCCACGACCTGCTCGTCGCGGATGCTTCAAAACTTCGTACCGACCTACAGCGCGACCGTGACGCGCAGGCTCTACGAGCAGGGCGCCGTGCTGATGGGCAAGGGCAATCTCGACGAGTTCGCCATGGGCTCTTCGACGGAGAACTCCGGCTTCTTCCCGACGCGCAACCCCTGGGACCTGGAGCGCGTGCCCGGCGGCAGCAGCGGAGGCCCGGCGGCCGCCGTCGCGGCGGGCGAGTGCGTCTACTCCCTGGGCTCGGACACGGGCGGCAGCGTCCGCCAGCCGGCGGCCCTGTGCGGCGTCGTCGGCATGAAGCCGACCTACGGCGTCGTCAGCCGCTACGGACTGGTTGCCTTCGCCAGCTCTCTCGACCAGATCGGGCCGATCACGAAGGATGTCACCGACTGCGCCATCGTGCTGAGCGCGGTGGCCGGCCACGACCCCGCCGACTCGACGTCGATCAGGTTCGACGTGCCGGACTATGCCGCCGCGCTAAAAAAAGACCTGTCAGGTCTGCGCATCGGAGTGCCCGAGGAGTACTTCATCGAAGGTCTCGAAAAGGGAGTCGAGGGCGCGGTACGTCAGGCGATAGACGTTCTCAAGGACCTTGGCGCCGAAATCCAGGAGACGTCGCTGCCGCACACCGGCTACGCCCTGGCCGTCTACTACATCCTCGCGCCCTCGGAGGCGTCGGCCAACCTCGCGCGCTACGACGGGGTCAAGTACGGCTACGCCGCCCAGGACGCCGGCAGCATGTGGGACGCGCTGGAGAAGACCCGCCAGCAGGGCTTCGGGCCCGAGGTCAAGCGGCGCATCATGCTGGGGACCTACGCGCTGTCAGCGGGGTACCACGACGCCTACTACATCAAGGCGCAGAAGGTACGGACTCTGATCCGGCAGGAGCTCCAGGAGGCCTTTACGCGATTCGACGCGTTGGTCATGCCTACCTCGCCATCCGTGGCCTTTAGACTCGGGGACAAGATGGACGACCCTGTCCAGATGTACCTCAACGACATCCTCACGATGCCCGCCAACATCGCCGGCATCCCAGGAATCTCGGTGCCCTGCGGAGTGGTGGACGGCCTGCCCGTCGGCCTTCAGTTCATGGCGAACGCGATGGGCGAGGAGACGCTGCTGCGGGTCGCATACGCCTACGAGCAGGCGACGCAGTGGCATACGCTCCGGCCCAACCTGTGACCGCCGGGGCCGTTTGCAGGCGCCCCGTCCCGGCGATATACTCTGCCGCAGCGATCAAATCCTGATTCGGGCACTGCCCAGCGAGGAGAGAGATGGGTGAGTTTGACGGCAAAGTCGCGATCGTAACGGGGGCGGGCAGGCTGAGGGGCATCGGAAGGGCTGCGGCGGTATCATTTGCGCGCCTGGGAGCGGACGTCGTGGTCACTGGGACCGGCAGAGACCCGGATACCTTCCCTCCCGACGAGAAGGCCGTCGGGTGGAAGGACGTCGAGAGCGTCGCCGAGCAGATCAGGGCCCAGGGACGCCGCGCCCTCACGCTGACGGTCGACGTAACCAACCGGGAGCACGTGCAGAACATGGTGGACCGCACGGTGCGAGAGCTTGGGCGCGTCGACATCCTCGTAAACAACGCCGCCTTCGCGCGAGGGCCGGACCGGGTCCCGATAGTCGATCTGGACCCCGACATGTTCCAGCGCGTTCTGGACATCAAGGTCACCGGGACCTACCTGTGCACCAGGGCCTTCATCAAGCAGGTCATCGAGCAGGGCGATGGCGGCAAGATCGTCAACATCTCATCGTCCGCCGGGAAGCGGGGGAGCCCCAACACGCTGGCCTACAACGCGGGCAACTTCGCCGTCGTCGGCATGACGCAGTCGATGGCCAAGGAGCTGGGGCCGCACGGAATCAACGTCAACTGCGTCTGTCCGGGCGCGGTGGACACCCACCGAATGGACGACCTGGGCAGGGGAGAACGCTGGCAGGAGATGGCGGCCAACACGCCGATAGGCAGAAACGGCACCGACGAGGAGATCGGCGACTTCATCGCCTACCTCTGCACGAAGGCCGCCTCCTGGATCCACGGCCAGTCGATCAACCTCAACGGCGGGACGGTAGTCGAGCACTAGTCCTTGGTTGCATAAGTCTTGATACATTCCGCACGCCGACCCTCGAAAAGGCTCCGAGGGGATAAGCCCCTCCGGCTCCCCGGGGGGTTCCAAGGGGGCACGGCCCCCTGGCGGGGGTCTGGGGGTGTCCCCCAGACCATAGACCTCACGGGTGGGCGGGTGCGAAAAGGTACGTATCGCTTTTCTTGCTGACCAGGTACTAGCGTGGGCGCGAGCGCTCGCGCGGGAAGCGCCACATAGGACGCCTAGCCGCGCGCCGGCACGGTTACGGTCGCCTTGCCGATGACCAGCCGCGTTCCCTCGGCGTCTTCCATGAACACGTCGCATTCGAGCTGAGGCCGACCGTCCACCACGCCTTTGTCCGTTACGATCCCCTGAAGCTTGAGCGGGGCATTGTGCGGGACCGTCTGACGGAAGACGATATCGAGCTTCCTCAGGACCATCGACGGGGACCACCCCGTGATGATCTGCGACATCAGCGCCATGCTCATGGCCCCGGGCACGATCGCGCCGGGCAGACCCTCGGCCTTGGCCGCATCCGGGTCTGTGAAGCGGCTCGGCTCGGATCGGGCTCCCCAGACCTGGACGAATTCCCTCACCTGGCCGGTGGTGACAGACCGCTCGATAGGGCCTACCTCGTCGCCCATCTCGACATCCTCGAAGTACAGCGGTGAATTAGGCATCCCCGCGCCTATTCCTGCGCACGCCTATTCCTGCGTACGTAGGACTCCTCGACGAGCGCCACCGTCTCGCCCTTCTGATTGGCGAACGAGGTCTGCCAGACCGCGAATACCATCGTTCCGGAGCGCCCGGTCTTGGCGTACACGTCCTTGAGCTTCGTCGTGGCCGTCAGCGTATCGCCGGGTGCTACGGGTGCCCTCGGCTCGATAGACTGACCCGCGAACAGGCCGATGTCTCCGAACTCCAGCTTGATGTCGGGGCGGGTGATGCTCGAGGCGAAGATGTTGCAGAAGGTCGGCGGTGCGACGATCTTATCGGAGCCCGAGCCGTCACCGACGTATGCCGGGCTCGTCTCGCCGGTAGAGCGCGAGAACGCCAGCATCATCTCCCTGGTTACAGGGAACGTGCCCACGGGATGCTCGACCCCCAGCAGGCTCCGGTCGAACTTTATCTCTTGGTCTGAGGTCACGATTCGTCTCTCGAGCCGGCCAGGGCTGCCAGGGCTGAGGTCCGCGGCTACCCTTGGGTCGTATCCTCCAGCCGCACCGCGCGGAAGGCGCCGGCCCTCAGCTCGCGGACGAGCTCCGCTTCGTCGGCAATGTCGTTGTCGAAGCTTGTCATACAGGCGCCGATGGCGCTCACGAGGTGGGCGTCGCTGCCGCCGGTCCCCCTCAGCGCGTGGCTCTCGATGAGCGCGTCCGCCCGCTCCTGCTCGCCCGGCCGGTTGCTTCCGTTTAGGCGCTCAACGACAGAGATCGACCCCAGCCCGGCGCCCTGCTCTACGTACTCATACAGGCCGATACCGAAGCGGCCGGGGTGCGCCGGCACGGCAATCGCGCCGCAGGCGTCCGCTTCGGCCACCAGATGGGCGGCGTCCAGGCCGACGACCGTGAAGTCAACGCGGGACAGCAGCTCCTCGGTGACTCCGTAGACAAGAAAGTGGCCACGGTCCGTATCCAGCTCCGACCCTTTCAGGATGATCAGGCCGCTGCTCTTCGCCAGAGCCGAGTAGTCCTTGTCGAGGTCGAACTGACGGTGCTCTGTGAGGACGAAACCGTCGATGCGGTACCCTTTGCGCCTGAGGACGCCGGTCCACCTGGCGAACTGGCCGACCTCGGCGCGGGAGTCGTCGGAGGCCACCGAGTGCGTGTGGAGGTCCAGGAACATCGTTGAGATGGTATGGCAGCGGTAGTGCCCAGTCAAGACTGGCCGTCCACGGTCAGGCCCTTTTCATTGTCGCCGGTATGAGAATGTCAGGCGCTCGCCCAGGAACGTTCAGCTTCTCTCAGAGCCTGCCTTGAGCTTGCCGAAGGGTGGCAAGAGGCGGGCATTTTCGCCCAGCCAGGAAGAGATGCTTCGCTTGGCTCGAGCATGACATACTGTCAGGCGCAACGCACTTTAAAAAGGCACTGCTCCAGCGCCGCACGACTTCACGTTCCGGGCGTCTGGTGATCCTCAACTCAGTGGCTCTCCGTTGTAACGAGTGCGGTGGCATGCTAATCTTTTCGCCGGCCCACTCGGGCGCAACTCGTTGAAGCCGGGAGGAGGTGAGTCATGGACCTGGGAATTAAGGGCAGGGTCGCGCTGGTTACGGGCGGCAGCAGGGGTCTGGGCCGGCAGTGCGCCCTATCGCTGGCGGGCGAGGGCGTCGACGTGGCCATCTGCGGCCGCACCGAGAGCACCCTCGACTCGACGCTGGGCGAGATCAGATTGCAGGGCGTCAGAGCGGCCGGCGTCGTCGCCGACATCTCGGATACCTCGGCCGTCGAGTCGCTTCATCGGAAGGTCGTCGACGAGCTTGGCCAGGTGGACATCCTGGTGAACAACGTCGGCGGCTCGCGGTCGCGAGACGACATCGTTGGAACGTCGCTGGAGGACTTCAAAGGCACCTTCGACCTCAACCTCTTCGGTGGCTTCGAGCTGATGAGGCAGGTCATTCCCCACATGCGCGAGCAGAGGTGGGGGAGGATCATCAACATCGCCTCGATCTGGGGCCGAGAGCACGGCGGTAACATCTCGTATATGTCGGCCAAGGCGGCCCTGATCGGCGCGACCAAGCACGCCGGCCTGTCCCTCGCCGGCGATGGCATCCTGGTCAACAGCATCGCGCCCGGCTCGATCGCCCACGCCGAGGGGTCCTGGGAGCGCTTCCAGAACGACAACCCTCCGGACGTCGTGGCGTCGTTCATCGAGCAGAACCTGCCGATGGGCAAGTTCGGCTGGCCGGAGCCCGTGGGCGACCTGTGCGCGTTTCTCGCCTCGGAGAGGGCCGACCTCATCACCGGCGCCTGCATCGTCGTAGACGGCGGCCAGAGCAGCTCCATGATCTAGCCGGCCGATGAAAAATGGAGGATGAAGCCCCTTGCCGGGAGTCTGAGACAGATGACGCCAAAGAGGACCGTGGCGCTCGAAGGCGATATCACGGAGCAGCGTGTCGACGCCATCGTCAACGCCGCCAACACCTCGCTGCTGGGAGGCGGTGGTGTAGATGGCGCCATCCATCGCTCGGCGGGTCCGGAGCTTCTGGCAGAGTGTCGCACGCTGGGCGGCTGCCCGACCGGGGAGGCCAGGATCACGGCGGGCTACGGGCTGCCGGCGCGGTGGGTAGTTCACACCGTCGGCCCGGTCTGGAGCGGCGGCGGCCGCGGCGAGGACGGTCTGCTGGCGGCGTGCTACCGAAATAGCCTGTCGCTGGCGGTCAAGAGCGGGGCTCGGACCATCGCCTTTCCAGCGATCAGCACCGGAGTGTACCGGTTTCCGCTGGAGCGGGCCACGGCCATTGCCGTGTCCGAGGTGCGGCGCTTCCTGGCCGAGGACACATCGATCGAGCAGGTCACCTTTGTATGCCATGGCCCGCAGGCATATGACGTATATACGACGACGCTCCGTCAGGACGCGGATGCGCAGACCTGAGCACCCTGTTCATGTGACGCTGAGCAGTCCACACGAGCTCGGCCGACTTGAGAAGCTCTGACCCACCTCATTCCTCGGAAAATAGGTGATCCTGAACCGCGGGTGAAGAATCTGGGGTGGGGAGCGTTTGGCTCATATGCAATACGAGGTCCACCCCGCCAACGGAACCCGCCCACCGCCCCAGACCCTTCGGCTGCGGCCTCAGGCTGACAGGTAAAATCGGCGGCGACTGAGGGCAGAGCGCCTTAGACCCCTCGGCTTCGCTCGGGAGCCTGCCCTGAGCCCTGTCCTCGAGCGCAGCGAAGGATTGTCGAATCGGTGACAGTAAAAATCAGGCCGCACTGGGACAGTTGTGGACCCGGGCCGGGTATTTTCACCCTTTGTTACGGTGATGACAACACCATGAGTGATTCCGACGAGGCTGCGCCGAAGAATCTCGGCCGGCGGGGCCGCTAGACGCTGTCACGCCACGCGGGCCGGGCCGGATGCTATAATCGAACCGGCGTCCGGGCGGTGCCCTCCGGTTGCGCCGCAACTCCAACCTTGCAAAGGGATGATATGGTCTCGATCTCCTTCGAAAAGTTTACGCTGCCCAACGGCCTCGACGTGATAGTGCACGAGGACCACTCGCTGCCCGTCGCGGCGGTCAACGTCTGGTACCACGTGGGCTCGAAGGACGAAGAGGCAGGGCGTACGGGCTTCGCTCACCTCTTCGAGCACGTCATGTTCGAGGGGTCAGAGCACCACAACCGGAGCTACTTCGACCCGCTTCAAAAGGTCGGGGCGAACCTCAACGGCTCCACCACTCCCGATCGGACCAACTACTGGGAGACCGTGCCGTCGAACTACCTGGAGCTTGCCCTGTGGCTCGAGTCGGACCGCATGGGTTTCCTGCTGGAGGCGTTGGACCAGAAGCGCTTCGACGTCCAGCGGGACGTGGTCAAGAACGAGCGACGCCAGAGCTACGAGAACCGCCCGTACGGCATGGCCCACATGCTGCTGCAGCCGGCCGTGTTCCCCGCCCCGCATCCGTATAGCTGGACGACAATCGGGGACCCTGAGGACCTCGACGCCGCCACGGTCGACGACATCAAGGCCTTCTTCCGCCGCTTCTACACGCCGTCCAACGCCAGCCTCGCCATCGCCGGCGACGTGGACACAGACGGCGTCAGACGGCTGGTGGAGCGCTACTTCGGAGACCTACCGCCCGGCGAGCCCATCAACCGGGTGGGGCGTATGGACTCGGACCTGCGCGGACAGGTATCGCTGACCATGCGCGACAAGGTCCAGCTGCCCCGCCTCTATCTAGTGTGGCCAACCGGGCCCCTGTTCGACTCGGATCAGGCGCCATTGGATGTCGTCTCAGTGGTCCTGGGCGATGGTAAGAGCTCGCGCCTCTACCGGAGCCTCGTCTACGAAAAACAGATCGCACGAGACGTCGCGATCTACCACCACGCACAGGCCATCGCCGGCGAGCTGCACATCCAGGCCACGGCGAGCCCCGGACACGGGCTCGACGAGCTGGAGGAGGTCATCCTGGAGGAGCTGGAGCGAATCGGCCGCGAGCCCATCGGCGAGTCAGAGCTTGAGCGAGCCAAGACCCGCATCGAGGTGCACCACACGCGGCAGCTGGAGCGGCTGGGCGGCTTCGGCGGCAGGGCGGATCAGCTCAACTACTACAACGTCTTCGCCGGAGACCCCGGCGTCATCAACACCGACGTCGCCCGCTACCGCGCCGTCACCCCGGACGAGATCATGCGCGTCTCGCAGGCGGCGGTAAAGGGTAGCCGGGTGAAGCTGTCCGTGCTGCCAGAGGTCAGCCTCACGACGACCTCCAGCACGGTGGACCGCACCGTAATGCCGGGTGCCGGCCCCGAGCCCTCCTTCGCGCCTCCCGTGCCGACCAGGGCCCGACTGGCCAATGGCCTGGGCATCGTCGTCGTCGAGAAGCCAGGGCTACCTATGGTGGCCTTCGGCCTGCTCATCGGGTCGGGCGGAGCAAGCGACCCCCCAGACCGGCCGGGGCTTACTCAGATGACGGCCTCGATGCTTCAGGAGGGAACGAAGACTCGGACCAGCCAGCAGATCGCCGAGGAGATGGAGGCGCTGGGTGCTCATCTGGAGACCGAGGCTAGCCGCGAGTACGTGCTGCTGTCGGCCGACACGATGACGTCCCATTGGGAGACGGCGCTGCGCATCGTATCTGACGTGGTTCGGAACCCCACCTTCCCGGATGAAGAGCTGGAGCGCCTTCGGAGAGAGCGCCTGACGGACCTGCGACGCATCGCCGACAGCCCCGTCGCCATCGCGATGCGGGCGTCGCGGGCGCTGCTCTATGGCCAGGGCACTCGGTACGGCCATCCCCTCAGCGGCAACGAGGAATCGGTGCAAAGCTTCACGCAGGAGCTGCTGGTCGGCTACCGGCAAAGCCACTTCGGCCCGGACAACGCCACGCTGCTGGTCGTTGGGGATGTATCCCGAGAGGACGTCGTCTCCCTCGCCGAAGCGCATTTCGGCGAGTGGCAGTCGGCGGGCGTCCGCGAAGGCCCGCAGGGGGCCGGCTCCGACAGCGCCCCAGGGGACCCTACTCAGATATTCCTGGCCGACAAGCCCGGCGCCGTTCAGTCGGTGATCCGAGCCGGTCACCTTACGATTCCGAGGAACGACCCCGACTACTACAGCCTGAACCTGTTGAACTACATCTTCGGCGGACAGTACGCCGCCCGCCTCAACATGAACCTGCGGCAGGAGAAGGGCTATAGCTACGGCTACACCTCGTCCATCGACTGGTTCAACGGGCCCTCCGCGCTGGTGGCCGGGGGCGCCGTGCAGACCGAGGTAACAAAGGAGTCGGTGGTCGAGACGCTGAAGGAGTTCGCCGACATACGAGGACCGCGACCGGTTACCGAGGAGGAGTTCGGCGACGCGAAAGACGGCCTGCTCCGAAGCCTTCCGGCCCAGTTCGAGACCCGGGCCCAACTGCTCCAGCAGCTCGTGCGCCTCGTCACCTTCGACCTGCCGGACGACTACTTCTCGCATCTGGCCGACAAGATCGGCGCAGTCTCGCTGGGCGACGTGCGGCGGGCCGCCGAGGAGCGGCTGTTGGACGGCCACCTCAAGGTCTTGGTCGTGGGAGACGGCGCGGCCATCGAGCCTGGACTGCGGGAGCTGGGCTTGCCGCTCGCCCGCGTAGACTACGAGGGTCGAAAGATAGAGTGACGAAGGCCATTGCAGGCGGATGAAAATCGCTGTCCTTCAGGTAGACTCTCAGTGCACCTCGCAAAGCAACGACTGCGGCTGGCGGAGACCTTCCGCAATCTGTTCTACACGCCCATCTACGTGGCGGTCGGGGGCGGCTTTCTGTATCGAGAGGGGCTCGACGTCTTGCTGGAGACCGCGCCGGCCGGGCGGCCGGCCATCGACCTGCTAAAGAGCGGCGCAGCGGACATCCTACAGACCGGTATCAGCCGCTCGCTCATGGACCTCGACGACGGCAACGAAGACGCCCCTCTGCACATTGCTGAGATAAACAGCCGCGATGGCTTCTTCCTGGTGTCCCGGCGGCCCGTAGAGGGATGGCGCTGGACCGATATCGAGGGCGCCAGGCTGATCCCCGTCGGCTTCACTCCCGTGCCATGGACCTCGCTGAGGGCGGCGCTCCTCGCCCGTGGGGTCGATCTCAGCAAGGTCACGCTCATCCAGGGGCTCTCCGCGGAGGATGCCCTGGACCGGTTCCGCGCGGGCGACGCCGACTACATCCACATGCCCAACCCGCAGGCGCAGCAGCTGGTCGAGGACGGCGCGGGCCAGGTGGCGGCGGCCCTGGGCCCGGAGCTGGGCCACATCTGCTACAGCTCCTTCGCCGTTACGCCGCGGTACCTCGAAGGCAACGCGGAAACGCTTCAGCGCTTCACCAGGGGCTTCTACCGGGCGCAGCAGTGGCTCGCCGCCAGCGAGCCCGCGACGGTCGCCGAGACGGTGGCGGGCTTCTTCCCCGGCGTGGCGCACACAGTCCTCGAACGCAGCATCGAGCGCTACGCGGCCCAGGAGACCTGGGCGCTCGATCCACTGATCCGAGAGGACGCATTCGTCGCCATGCGGGACGTGCTGGTGGAAGGAGGCGTGGTGAGGGGGCGCCACACGTACGAGCGGCTGGTGCGACCCGAGCTCGCCCTCGAGGCGATGGGGCGCGGCGCCGCCCACGACTGACCGGCGTCTGCTTGCCATAGCGTGCCAGATGTTAGGCTGCGCAGTCATGCGGACTCTGCACGAGCTTGTCAGAGGCCCAGGCGCGAAATATAATGCGGCTCTCAGACAAAGCCCCCTGAACCGCAAACCGCGACTCTGCGGAACCACACGGTCACGCCTCGAACGCCAGGTCGGGAGGCGGGGTCAACCATAGGGGCCCGCTCGGATCCCGGGCTCGGTGCAGCGCTAGGAGGCATGGACGATGGATATAGGCGTCGGACTGGACGCGACCCTGGGACTCTCCCTCGACGATCAGGCGCAGCTCTCCAAGGAGGCTGCGAAGCTCGGCTACACGAATATCTGGACGCCTGAGGGGACCGGGCAGGACTCCTTCCAGGTGTGTGCTCAGCGCTGGACCGCCAGCCGCGAGGTAGTCACCGAAGGACTGACCACCGGAATCGCCGTCTCGCCGGTCATGTACCGCACGCCGGTGGCGTTCGCCATGAGCGGAGGGACCCTGAGCCAGTGGACGGGGGGCAAGTTCATAATGGGCATCGGCTCGGGCGGAGCCTACCGCCCTCGCGCTCGCCAGGCGCTGGGTGTCCCGCGGCTCTCGGCACTGGCCCTGATGAGGGACTACCTGACAACCGTTCGCGCGCTGGTCGCGGGAGATAGGGTCGACTACCAGGGCGAGGTCGTGACCCTGAAGGGCGCAAGGCTCGGCATCAGTCCCGCGCCAAAAACGCCCGTCTACCTGGGGGCTCTTGGGCCCGAGATGTGCCGGCTGGCCGGCGAGCTGGCCGATGGCGTATGTCTCAACTGGTGCAACCCGGAGCGGATCGCGTGGAGCCGCGAGCGCATCGCCGAAGGGGCTGCCAAGTCGGGGCGCGCCTCTTCCGACGTCACGGTGATGGAGTACATCCGCGTGTGCATCGACGACGATGTCGATGTGGCGCGGCGAGCGTTTGCCAAGGCGACCATGAACTACGCGCTGGGCGCCAGCGTGCCGACGGCCCGCGAGCGGCAGCTGGGGTACCGCGCCCACTTCGAGCGCATGGGATTTTCCGATGAGCTTGCGGAGCTGGACGAGATGCGCAAGCGTGGTGCCTCGCACGACGAGGTGGCCGATGCGTTCCCGCCTGAGCTCCTGAAGACGGTGGGCTACTACGGTCCGGCGGGGGGCGCCGCCGCGGCGTTCGGAAGGCTCGCCGAGGGGTTGGACATTGCCGTGGTGCGGGTCGTGGCGGCGCGGCCGGGCATCGCGTCGACGCGGGCCGTGTTGGAGGCGTGCAGACCCGAGCTGGTCGGCTAGGACCGCTGGCGGTCTGCGACTTCGGGCCCTTTGCAGCTCTCCACGCTCTAAGCTGGACTTTGTCCAGCTAAGTGACTATCTCAAAATCTCGCCCGGGGAGTCCAGATCCCGACAAGTCGGGACTGGCAGGGGGTCTGGGGGATGTGCCCCCAGGAACCAAAGACTCTGCGGGCGGGTGGGTGGGAAACAAGGCAGTTGCTCTTCCGGGATGGATAATCTTCGCTCGGGGCTGGAACTCCTCGTCTGAGGCTCCCCTCGCAGGCTGACGAATAATGGGGAGTGCAGAGGGGCTAAGCCCCTTTGCCGGGAGTTTGAGGGTGTCCCTCAGATACAAATTCTTCCCTTTCCTCACTTGAAAGGGTGGCAGAGGGAGTCGAACGAGTTTTTCAGCGCTCTGCTGAACCACGATGCGCAGAGGCGAGCGCGAATAGTGAAGCGAGAAAGGAACCACCGGAATGACGACGACCGTTGGCGATGGAACATACGTCTACCAGCCTCAAGAGGACTGGGCGCAGGTGCCGGAGGGATGGCATGCGCCGATGGCCGCCGTGGCCGTGGATTCCCAGGACCGCGTTTACGGCTTCAATCGGGGCGAGCATGGCGTCATCGTGTTCGACCGCGACGGCAATTTTCTGCACGACTGGGGCGGAGCTGATTTTGCCTTCCCCCACGCCATCTACGCCGACCCAGATGACAACATCTGGATTGTGGACCGTAACCTGTGTCAGATCTTCAAGTTCACGCCCCAGGGCAAGCTGCTGATGACCATCGGCGAGAAGGGGTTCCGCTCCGACACGGGCGCAGACAACAGCGTCTTCCGCTCGGACGGATACAGGGCGGTGACCCGCCCCGGCGGACCGTTCAACCTGCCGGCGGGCATCGGCGTGGCGTCGTCTGGCAAGATCTTCATCGCGGACGGCTACGCCAACTGCCAGGTGCACCGCTTTTCGGCCCAGGGCACCCACGAAAAGTCCTGGGGCGAGCCGGGCAGCGGCCCCGGGCAGTTCATGCTTCCACACGGCGCTTGGGTGGACAGCCGCGGCAGGGTGCTCATCGCCGATCGAGAGAACGACCGCGTGCAGGTCTTCTCGCAAGAGGGGGAGTACATCACCGAGTGGGCCACGAAACTCATCGGCCCCGCGGTGCTGTGGGAGGACAAGCACGGCGCCGTCTACGTGGCCGAGCACAACGGCGGCTTCTTCAGCGTCCTCACCCTCGACGGCGAGCTCCTCGCGCGCTGGGGCTCGGAGAAGTTCAGGAGCTGTCACGGCGTGGCCGGCGACTCGGAGG
>JADFIF010000084.1 GCA_022566795.1 Chloroflexota bacterium | reverse complement strand
CCGCCGGAAATCCCTTGTGGGGTCGGCGGACGAACTCCACTTCGTCCACGTTCGCCAGGCTCTCCATCACATCTATAGGGATAGAGACCTTAGCAAGGTCTCTATCAGAGCGCAGGACCCGACCGCCCAGGACCGACACCTGCTCCAGCACATCTGCAAGCCTTCCAGCCAACGCCCGCACCACCACAACGACCCCTTCGTCTGTGAAGGTGAAATCGTTGACTCCAGCGAACCGGGGGACGGGCTCTGCGTCCTGCGGGTACAGGCCAGCCAACGTTTGCAACGCGGACTCCAGCTTGGGGACACCCTTGGGCACAGCTCGTACCTGTGACGCCTCCAGCACTTCCGTGGTCGAGGTGCTGATGGCGTACCGACCTGACGGCGGGGGTGGCGGCTCTTCGGCGCGCACGTCCCTAACGACGATGGCCAGAAACGCTATCATTCCCAGCGCTACCGCTAAGGCCGCGGACCTTCTCATACTCAACAAGGTGTACTCAACTCACAAGCCGTACCAGGGGCAATCCATGAACCGCGCTTGGGCGCCCCGGCCGAATCGACGACCAACAGGCCAGAAGCTTGACAACCCGCCTGAGCGTCCCTGCGCAGTCCAAACGGCCAGCCGATTGTGTTCTTAGCACGCCGGCACGGGCAAGTCAATGGACGGATAATGAATAGCGGCGGACAGTCGGTGACGAAACGGGACAGACCGTGACCCTTTAGTAGCGATGGCCCAACGATTCAAGCCGTATCTCGAGACGGCCCCTGGCCAGTGCGGTGTTTAACAGACGCTACCCGTCCACCATTTCTGATCGTTGAACGTTATACGCCTGCATGTCTACTCCCTCCCGAGTCATGCATGCAGGTCTCCGTTCGGAGTCCGGTGACTTGCTGGGCGAATTGCTAACGCATTTGCTAACACGGGACACGCCGCGATATCATGGCAGCTACGCGTCAGGGGCTGGCGGCGGAGAGAAGAAGCCAACCCTTTTGCCAATTCTGTAATCCAACTAGCTATATCCGATTAGCTATCCAAGGTCTGATGTGAAGGAGACTTGCCGCTATGGACTGCCCGCGAGATGGCGTTACGCTTGAGATCAAGGACCACGAGGGAATCGAGGTCGATTCCTGCCCGCAGTGCGAGGGGATGTGGCTCGACCACCCGGAGCTCGACCAGCTGGAGGACACCAGGTTCGACGAGGACGATAGCAAGGGGACGGTGGCTTACGCCGTTCGCCCGAGCGACATCGCCTGCCCCCAGTGCTCGGGCCCGATGAAGACCTTCAACTACCGCGCCTACGACCTGCCTCTGGATGTCTGCGAGGCGGAGCACGGGTTCTGGCTCGACAAGGGCGAGGAGACGCGAGTGCTGGAGCTCATGGACAAGCGAATCAAGGACCTGAAGCGCTCTGGCTCCGCCGAAGC
The DNA here is from genome assembly GCA_022566795.1 of Chloroflexota bacterium. Classification (GTDB taxonomy): domain Bacteria; phylum Chloroflexota; class Dehalococcoidia; order Lucifugimonadales; genus JADFIF01. Next base: position 11,539 of record JADFIF010000084.1, on the reverse strand, counting down.
GGAGTGGGGGAAGATGCTGGGCCGGCTGAAGACCAAGTCGTTCTCAGACAAGATCAAGGGGTTGTTCCGCTAACCGGCGCAAGACAACCTGATCAGAGCCAAGGGGGAGTGCAGAGGATGTGCCCTCTGGCAAGCGGTTGGGGAGCCTGCCCTGAGCCTGTCGAAGGGGTGTGCCGCCACGAAGAAGACCTGCGAGGGCGAGCGGGTGGGGACCCACCCATCTGCTTTTTCGGAATAGTTGGCTTGGAGCGGAGCCAGGAGGACTGATGTCAGACGATTTCCTGTACCTGTCGCGCACCCGACTGGAGATGAAAGACGGCTTCCGCAACGCCTACCTGGGCGAAATCCCCGAGGCCGTCGTCTACGGCGTTCAGGGTGCCCTGAGGGAGTACTACGGCGCATCGCCGGAGGCGCCGGCGGTGGCCTCGACTCTCGATCACATCGTCGCCGCGGTCGGCGGTTGAATGTACGGCACGCTGCGCGGCGCGCTGGCAGCGCGCGAGATTCGAGTCGACCCCGCCAGGTACAAGGCAACGGTTGAGGGCCGAATCGAAGGGACCGGCCAGACCATCCGCATCACCGAGATCGCCGTCCACTACGACCTCTTCATTCCGGCGGGCAAGCGGGCCGAGGCGGACCGCGCTCTGCGCGTGCATCCGCAGGGGTGCCCCGCGCACGAGAGCGTGAAGGACGCCATAAAGATCACCTGGACCGCGGACATCACCGAGGAGTAATAGACCATCTCAAGATCCCGTCAAGGGAGCCCAGATCCCGATAAATCGGGACTGGCGGGGGTCTGGGGAGCCTGCCCTGAGCCTGTCGAAGGGATGTGCCCCAGAAACCAAAGACCCTTGAGCGCGGGCGGGTGGGAACAAGGCATTTGCCTTTTTGAGATAGTTTCTAAATGCTCTCAGGCCCGGCCCATCGACCCGGGCCGCCTTGGGCAAGCAAGAGAGGCACTTCGATGGCGAGACTATCGGCGGAACAGTCCTCGCGCCTGCAAGACTTCCTGGCGCCGTCCCGCATCGCGGTGGTGGCCACCGTGGGCTCGACGGGCATGCCCCAGCTTACCCCGAACTGGTACGTGTTCGCCGACGGCCGGTTGGCGATCTCCACGACCAAGGAGAGGTTCAAGTATCGCAACCTGTCTCGCGACAGCCGCCTGTCGGTATGCATCTACTCGGAGCCAAGCGCGCAGGACTACGTCGTGCTGACGGGCAGGGCGGAGGTGAGCGACGACGAGTCGATCTGGCCCGTCACCCGGGCCATCGTCGAGCGGTATGTGGCTCGCGATCAGGTTGCAGCCCGCATGACGGAGCTGAGGGCCCAGAACAGGGTCATCATCTCGCTGACGCCGGAGCGGGCGGTCTTTCGCGGCTAGAGCGGCTGTCTCAGCCGGCCAGCGCATTGCCCTGGTCGACGTACGTGGTGTTGCCCACGCGCGAGACCGTGACGGCCTGCCGGAACACTCGGCCATCCTCGAGCGGGCGCTCGGCCTCGTGCGTCTCGGCCACCTGCCGAGGCTCCGAGGCGCTTCCGCCTGCAAGCGCCTCTTCGAGGACACGCCCGTCCATGGGATGGCCGGACCGCAGGCCCAGTATTCGCAAAATAGTCGGCGCAAGGTCGGTGTTGCCGGACGGCGCCTCGACCGTTAGTGCCTGCCTGAAGCTCGGCCCTCGGGCGAAGAGGATGTTGCGCAGCTCGTGGCGGCTCATCGAGCCGTGCTGACCCAGGCCCGGTGCGCCGCCCGTCGATGGCGCGTGCCCGGGATAGCGAGCGCCATTGGGCTGCGAGTCCCAGCGGAAGGACATCGCCAGCTCCGGCGCCCGCGGGCCCTCGCCTCCGGCCAATGACAGCGGCAGCGTCCCGGGAATGGGCGCGACCGCTTCGGATGCCAGCAGCGCTCCGCACCACGGCTGACGCATGAGGAAAGCGGCGAGGCGGTCGGCCGTTGCCGCGTCCTTGTCTCGGACGTAGAGCATCGCCGAGCCGCCGTTGGCCGCGACGATGACACCCCCCGGCGTGTCCCCGCCGGGGAACCCCGCGGCCCTTACGATGGCGTCCAGCTCGACGATCTCGCTGATCGTCGAGTAGCCGTGGTCCGACACGACCATCACGTCGGTGTCGGCCTCCCGTCCGGCCCCGGCGAGCCACCGCAGGATGACGCCGAGCTGCTCGTCGGCGGCACTCAATGCGGCATTCGCCAGCTCGGAGCCGACGCCCTTGGCGTGCTGCGACTTGTCGGGCTCTGACGACCATATCAGCGCCACGGCCGGGTCACGCTCCGGTAGGATATACTCCGTCAGTATGCGGACAGCGTGGGCCATCCTGGCCGTGTTGGGCCTGCCCTCCGGCGGCCACGCCCCAAATCTCTCGATGATTTCGCCGTTCAGGCTTCGCGGCAGGGTGAAGTCGGGGTGGATCGTGGCGCCGCCGGAGCGCTCGGCGTCCGGGTTGTGGACGTAGGCGTTGCCGCTGGTGCCCACGCCGATGGCCACGTACTCCCGCCCGTGAGTCGACAGGATGTCGGCCAGCGTAGGGCTCAGGAGGGTGCGGCCCGTCTTGGCGGCTACTTGAGCAAGCTCCGGCTCCATCGCCGATATCGCGCGATGGGGCTGAAAGTCGGGGACGACCAGCGTATTGGCGGCCAGGCCGTGACCTCCGGGGGCACGCCCGGTGACCATGCTGGCCGCGTTGGTCCTGGTGACGGTTGGGAAGACGGGATGGTGATTGCCGAAGGCTACGCCCTCGGCAGCCAGCGCCGATAGGTGAGGCATCAGCTCCGGCGTCACCTGCGACGGCTGGAGCCCGTCGAAAACAACTATCAGCACCGATGTCATCAGCTACTCCGCACGATGGCCACTACGCTTTTGTGGTCCCTAACTTACGGCCGAGGTTCTCGAGCATGTCGTCGACCATCGCGCCGAGGTCGTACCGCGGAGCCCAGGCCCACTCCCGCCGGGCGGCGCCGTCGTCCAGCGAGTTCGGCCAGGAGTCGGCGATGGCCTGCCGGCGCGGGTCTAACTCGTAGTCCATGGTGAAGCCCGGAACCCTTTTGCCGACCGCCTCAGCGAGCTCTGACGGTGTGAAGCTCATGGCGCCGACGTTGAAGTCGGCGTGGTGCTTGAGCTTGTCGAAGTCGGCCTGCGCGAGGTCGATTATCGACCTTATGGCGTCGGGCATGTACATCATCGGAAGCCGGGTGTCCGGACCCAGGTAACAGGTGTACCGCCGATCTCGGATGGCCCCGTAGAAGATGGCGACGGCGTAGTCGGTCGTGCCAGCGGTCGGCTCCGTCTTCCAGCTTATGATCCCAGGCAGCCGGGCCCCACGGACATCGAGGCCAAGCTTCGAGCAGTAGTACTCGCCCAGCAGCTCTCCAAAGACCTTGGAGATGCCGTACAGGGTGTTGGGCCTTTGCAACGTATCGTTGGGCGTGTTGTCCCTCGGTGTGTCGGGCCCGAAGGCCGCGATGGAGCTGGGAAGCATGACGCGCTCCAGGCCGTTGGCGGCCGAGGCTTCCAGAACGTTGTACAGGCCGTTGATGTTCACCTGATGGGCGACGTCCCGCCTCTCCTCGGCCAGCGCCGAGAGAATCGAGCTCATGTGGTACACGGTGTCGACGTGGTGGTGCCTGATCGCCGCGTCGACCTCTTCGTAGCTGCAGACGTCGACAGTGGTGCAGGGCCCGGCGAGCTTGATATCGTCGGGGATGGGCGTTCGATGTCCGGCGGCGACGACGTTGTCCGCCCCGTACAGCTTTCTGAGCGCCGGCACCAGCTCCGAGCCGATCTGCCCCGCCGCTCCGGTCACGAGAATTCTGCGCATGCCGCCTTTCAGATGGTGAGGTCTCCGCCGTTGATGTCGAGCGATGCGCCGGTGATGTACGCGGCCTTGTCTGACGCCAGGAACGCCACGAGCTCGGCCACCTCGTACGGCTCGCCCAATCGGGCAATAGGAAAGCTGCTGGCGTAGGCCGCGGTGCGCTCCTTCGAGATCGTCGAGCGGACCATCTCGGTGTCGATCAGCCCCGGACACACGGCGTTGACCGTTATGCCGTGGGCGGCCTCTTCCTTGGCCAGGTGGCGGGTGAATCCCAGGATTGCGGCCTTGGACGCCGTGTAGTGCGCTCCACCCACCGTGCTCACGCTCTTGCCGGCCGTGGAGGAGAAGTTCACGATGCGGCCCCAACCCTGGTCCCTCATCGCCGGCAGGACCGCTCGCGAGCAGAGGTACGTCGATTTCAGATTGCCGTTGACGACCATGTCCCACTCCTCCTCTTCTAACTCGAAGACGGGAGTGGGACGCAGTACGCCGGCGTTGTTGACGAGGACGTCGATGCGACCGAAATGCTCGATAGCGCTCGCCACCATGCGCGCAACGTCCGCGCTCGACGTCACGTCGCCGGGTGTGGCGAGAGCTTCGGCGCCGGATTCCTGGAGAGCGCCTGCGGCACGCTCGGCGGAATCAGCGTCGAGGTCGTTCACGACGAGCTTCGCGCCGCCTGCCGCAAGCCGAGCGGCGACGGCCCGACCCATGCCGCGCCCTGCGCCGGTGACGATGGCAACCCTGCCGGCGAAGTCGGATGTCATGGCGCCGCTCCGGAGATGACTACCTGAACAGCTCCGCGATTCGCTCGCCTACCGTCTTGTCCTCGCCCTCGTACAGCCCGAAGACGTGGAGCGCGATGTAGTCCTCGCCCGGACGGACCCGCGTCCAAATGGGTGGGTCGCCCGCCTTGAGCTTCTCCACCACGTCTTGGGCCGACATCCCGGTCACGGCAGCGTCGATCCGCAGGTTCACCCCAAAGGGCTGGTGGCCGATTATGTTGGGGTTCTGCTCAACGGTAACTCCGGGTATGCCTTTGAGCGGGGCCATGATCGCCTCGCACTGCTGCTCGGCCACGGCAAGCCGCTCCTCGTGGTTCATCGTCATCCATCGTTTGACGGCCGCCACGACGCCGATTATCTCCTGACGATCGATCTTTTGGGGGCGGCCCACGCCCCGAATCCGGCGGCCTTCGTATCCCACGAAGGACTGCAGAGAGAGGGTGTGTATCAGATCCTCGGTGCCCAGCGCGATGCCGGTGGACTGGGAGGCGCCCATATACTTCGCCGCGATGCACTGGAAGTCGGCGCCCATCCGAACGTACTTGCCAAAATTCTCGAGAGGGTAGATCTGCCCGGCCGCGTCCACAGTGACCTTGACGTCGCGGGCGTGGGCGATCTCAATGGTCTTCTCCAGGGATAACGCTTTGGGGTCTGGCGACTGCTCGACGGCGTAGTAGTGCACCGCCGCCGTCTTCGGGCCGATGGCGTCTTCCAGGTCTTTGGCCGTCGTCTCCTCGTCGGAGCCGAACTCGACTAGCTTTGCCCCGGCCAGCTCCAGACACCGGTCGTACCAGTAGCGCTGGCGCTTTTGAATCAAGATCTCGTTCTTCATGCCGGTAGTGTCTGGAAGCTGCTCGATCCTGTCGTCGTCGTTTCCCGCCATGACGGCGGCGGTCGCCAACGTGAGCGCCGAGCCCGCTCCGGACGTGATGTACGCGGCGGGCACGTCCGCCATTCTCGCTATGGCCTCTCCCGCTTTCTCCTCGAGCTCCATCAGCGGAATGTAGGCATCCCCGGCCCTCTCCATCGCTTCCTTGACTTCGGGCACGGGCGTCGAGCCTCCTAGAAGGGTCACACTCCCGGTCGCGTTGATGACCGGCTTCGCACCCAGCTCCTTATAGACGGCTCCCCACTCTGTGTTTGCCAAATCCATCTCCTTCTTTCTTTCCATGGCTTTTCTATGGCTGCCACTGCTGGTCGGTGGTCACCGATCGGGAAGATCGGCCGCCCGCATCCAGAGCGGCTACCCTTGTGCTCCCACCGAAACTCCGGCGGATTCCTCGGAACGGTGTTGTCCTTCCCCCGTCTCCAGCGCGGCCAGAATCGAGCGGACAAGCTCTCGCGCCGAATCTGGAGTCAGCTCCACGGCCACACGCGCCCCCACGCCCTCGGCCTCGTTGACGAAGTCGATGTTGAGCGCGTGCTCCAGGGGCGCGTGGTAAGGGTGGTCGTAGTAGACATTGGCCTGCCGCAGTGCAAACCAGCCCTGGGCGCCCTTGCCGCTGCCCGAGATTCTGGCCTTCTCGACGATGTACGTGCACATAGACGCGCTCCTTTTCTTGCGAAATAGGTAAGACTTTATCTGCTCAGCCGAAGTAATTGTCGGGTCCGATGACGGTCTCCTTTGGTCGGCTTTTTTAACGAAACGGGCACGAGAGCCTGTCTCTAAAGTCCCTTCCTCTAAAGTGTTACCTACGTCCCCGGTCTAAGTGTTACCTATCTGCCCGGTTGCATAGCGCATCGCTCCCGAATCGAGTTCTGAGGCAGGCTCACGACTTGATCTCCTCAGCGGAGGTACTTGTCGAACCAGGCGAAGACCTTCCTCCACCCGTCGGTCGCCTGCTCCGGGCGGTAGCCCGGACGGTCGACGGCGAAGAAGCCGTGGCCCGCTCCGTCGTACATGTGGAACTCGTAGGTCTTGTTGTGCTGCTTGAGCACCTCTTCGGTCTGCGCTACTTCCTCGGGAGAGGGGGCCAAGTCGTCGCGCCCGAACAGGCCGAGCAACGGACAGCCCATCGACGCCGTCATGTCGATCGGTGCCGCCGGCTGGCGCTCAGAAAGGTCCTCCGGCGACATTATCACACGTCCGCCCCAGCAGTCTACGGCGGCGTCCAGCTCGGGAATCTTGCAGGCGACCATGTAGGTCTGGCGGCCTCCCGAGCAAAAACCGATGGCGCCGACCTTGCCGCTGTAGTACGGAAGCGATTGGAGGTACCCGATGGAGCCCTCAACGTCGCCCACACACCGCGCGTCGGGTACGCCTCCCGCGGCTCGAACCGCTGCTGTGACGTCGTCGTGCGAGCCGGGTCCTTCGCGGTAGTGCAGGTTGGGAGCGATGCAGACGTATCCGTGATAAGCAAACTTTCGGGCCATCTCCTTCGACGCCTCGTCCCAGCCCGGCATGTGGTGGATCAGCACCACACCGGGGTATGGCCCCCCACCCAGCGGACGGGCGAGGTACGCGTCGATCTGGTCGCCGCTGTGTCCGCGTACCCGAACCGTCTCGGCCAGCAGACCCTCGTACATCGCACTCCTCTCCCGTGAAATCCGCCCCCCGGCCCGTGCGGGCTCTTGGCGATTGGAAGGTTACTAGCCGTGCTAGAGAGTGTCAACCGCAGGCTGACGAGAGAGTCCGTGCCCGCCGCCGGACTCTGGGTCGACGCCACGGTGTTCGCCTCGACCCTCTCGGTTTTCCGCATCCGCTCAAGCCCAACGGGTGGTGCTGAAACGCTGGAACGGTCGTACCACGGGCCATCGAGTCGGATCGAGGGTCCTGGCGGTCGCAGGAGGGTGATTGCGCCCTCAGGGCCTGTGTCCAAATCTGATGGGGAATACTCGTGCCGCCTGCCGTAAGGCGAAAAGATGCCCGTGGACGTCGGGGGTCAACCGACAATGGCACGTCCACGGGCAGGGGGCAGGTGCAGTAGACCTGCCTGACATTTCTACCATACGGAGGTGAACGTCCTGGGGAAGAACTGGTGAATTATTGTGGGTGGATGGTGAAACGTAATGGGTCTGTCGCTGGTACCGGAGACACATCTGGTACCAAATACCCACTCGGGGTAGCGCTAAGCTCTCATTCCGGGACCGTGGGGGCAGTGTATATTGAAACCGATAAAGATAATTAAGGAACGGTTAAGGGGCGGTAAATAACTCGTAAACGTCTGGGCTCCGGTGGCAGGCGTGGGCGAGTTCCGGGCCTAGCCTGTTGCGGTGATTCGCGGGCGTAGGAGGCGACTGAGAGTGGGGGATAGTATTCAAGTTGTGCTGTACGGCGGCTCAGTGTCCATTCTGATTGCTGCCACCTTCGTGCTCTTCGGATACCTCGGCCGGCGCTGACCCCGTTCCGGTACACGCAGGCGCCTTGCCCGGCGTCGCGTGGCTTGCATAGTTGCATAATACAATTCTGTTTGAAGACGTCGTAAATTGCGAGCGGTTCTCACGCCCTGGACAGGTCGTGTCTTGTAGGGGCAGGCCCCTGTGCCTGCCCTGACCTTGGGCAACCACAGGGGGGTTGCCCCTACAAATATACGGCGCTGATTAGGGGAATTTGTATAAGTCTTGATACCGCCCACCGCCAAAAAGGCTCCGAGGGGCCAAGCGCTGCGAGCTCCCCAGACCATAATCCTCACGCGCGGGCGGGCGCGAAGAATAAAGTACGTATCGCTTTCTTGCTGACTTAAGTACTAGACTTTCGCTCCTAACCATCTGCAGGTCTCTCTCGCCTCCGCCCGCCCCGTGTTCTTCGGCCGTCGAGAGTAACTAACGGCGACGCCTACAGCAAGATGGCCACGACGAGGGCGACGGTGGACAGGATAATGGCGGCCAGGGTCGTTATCCAGAGCGAGCGTAGAGCATCCATCTGACCCTTCAGCGACTCGAACTCACGCACATGCTCTCCAAGTGCCCGCTCCTGAGTCTCCAGGTCCTGGTGCAACCCCAGCAGAAGCTGCGTGTAGATCTCGCCATCCTCGGCCATGTCGATGGAGCTCTCCGCTGCCTCGGAGGGTGCGTCCGCTTCGCCGGCCTCGGCGGGTGCGGCAACGACGGTGGCCGTCGAGGGCTGAGCGGCTGACTCGCCGCCCCCAAGTATCGAATCGATCTCCTTCAGATCGGGCTCCGTGAGTGTCCAGTCCGCGGCCGCAGCGTTGTGCTGGACCTGCTCCGGCGTCTTCGCCCCCACTATTGCTGAGGTCACCGCCGGGTTTGCGAGGACCCACGCAATGGCCAGCTGGACCAGATCGTGGCCGTGGTCGCTCGCCCAGTCCCTCAACCGCTCGATGACGCGCCACAGCCGCTCGTAGGCCTCGCCCTGAAAGGATTCGAACATGTTTCGCTCATCGTAGAGGGTGAACTGATGGCCCGGGGCGTAACGTGCGGAGAGCATGCCCTTGGCAAGGACCGAGTGCGGGATCACTCCTATGCCCTGCTTCCGGCAGACCGGAAGAATCGAGTCGTCGGCCTCGCGAGAGAGCATGTTGTACTTTGGCTGCGAGCTGTATATCTGGCCGAACCGTGACGCCTCGAGCGTCTGTTCCGCGGAGAAGTTCGACAGGCCGATGTATCTGATGGCGCCGCTTTCGCGGAATGACATCAGGTGCTCCATCGTCTCTTCAATGGGCCAGTCCGGCTGAGGGCTGTGTAGCTGATAGAGGTCGATGTAGTCTGTGCCCAGCGCGCGCATGCTGTTTTGGATGGCCCGGCCAATGTGCTCGCCCGAGTGGTCGTTTCCCGACAGCTTGGTGGCGAGAAAAACCTGATTGCGTTTGCCGGCGATGGCCTTGCCGATGATCGCTTCACTGGTCCGATAGCTCTCGGCCGTATCGATGAATGTCATCCCCGCGTCGATGGCGGCATGCACGGTCTTGACGGCCTGATCCTCGGACACGAGGCCCATTCCGCCGCCTATTGGCCAAGCGCCGAAGCATACGACTGGGACCTGCGGTCCAATTCTACCTAGGTTTCTCGTTCGCATGGTGTCCTCCGAGATTCCGGAGCGCGCAGAGCGAGACCGGGCATGCCGTTGCGGATGCCGGGTTCGCCTCGTCGCTAATACGGTTTCTCAACGCCTCGCTGAATTTCAAACCACTGCTCGTTTCGACTAGAAAGATTGGCTGGCCTGCCAGCGTCGGTAGGCCACCAGATATGCCGCTCCCGCGCCGGCAACCAGGATGGCGAATAGCGTCCACACCCAAAAGGGAGCTCCCGAGCCGTCAGCAGGAACGGCCGCAACGACCGCCCAAAGGCCGATTTCGGTCGTCTCATAGGACAAGCTACGTGCCGAAGGAGGCTGGTCATTCGGCACCAGCACCCACTTCTGCGAGTCGGTATCGTAGTGCGCCAACGATAGCCTGGACGCGTCACCGTCCACCGCGGCAAGATCGGCTTCGGTGAGGTTCGCAACGATAACCAGCGGCTCGAGGACGCGCCCGTTGGAAGGGCCCTCATGCACGGACTCGACTGATAGCTCGAAGACGCGCAGAAGCTCGTGGTCCCCCGGGGGCGCCGGCACCCCCCGGAGTCTCGTCCGCAATGTTAGCTTGTCGGTAGGGCTCTGCGATATTCGGCCGAACCTGACGACCGTCGCGCCCTCGGCTGAGGCCAAAGAGCCTCCGGTGAGCGCTTCGATTGCGGTACCGCTCGGCTGTACCTCACCCTCTGTGAGTTGCGACGTGGCTGGCGCACCCGTGATGAATACACCCCAAATCCCCGGCTCGACGGTCTCAACCGTCAGAATGCGTCCCTTCGTGTCGATCCGCGTGGGTACGATTACCCACTCCTCGGCATCTGTGTCGAACCGTGCCAGCGACAATCTGGTGGGGTCGCCATTGGCCGCCGCCAGATTCTCTTGCGAGTATTCCACGTACAGGACCACTGGGGTTGAGAATTTGGGTATGTCGATGAGTCCGGTCACCTGAGGGGCGATTGAGACGTCGAACGCGTAGGCGAGCACGTTGTCGCCGTCCGAGACGCCCGAGGGCGCCTCGGACACCTCCACGACGCCAAGGGATACCTGCGCCGGGAAGGCAACGGAGTTGATCCTAAACTCGATCTGGACGGCCCCGTCCGGAGACGGTACTACCCCCTGACTAGACGCGTCGATGAGAGTAATCGTGCGCACGCGCTCCGCGACGACGGGAGGTGGCGTGGGCGTCGCCGTCGCCGTCGCGGTCGGCGTCGGCGACGCGATGCTCGGAGTCGCCGTAGGCGGCGGTGGCGTCGGCGCCGGCGTGAGAGTCGGAATCGGAGTCGGCGTCGGCGTTGGGGTCGGGGTTGGAAGCAGCGGCGGCGCGCCCACGATGAGATTCATCACGCTGCGGTCCACGCGTAGCCGGTAGACGCCCGCCGGCTTCGACAAGGAGAACTCCACCCGGCTCGTCGCACCGGCCTCGATGGCCACGGTCGTCGCGGCCTCGACGGTGTCGTTCAGCCATAGGCTCGCGGGGAACACGGCCGACGAGGCCCCGGTGTTTGCGACGTTGACCGAGACGGTGAACGGCTCCTTGTCGACCGGAGTCGTGGGGCTGACAGCCAGGTCAGTAACCTTGAACACCTGCTCGGGCAGAGAGTCGCTCCCAGAGACGGCTATCACGGAGAATCCGGGCACGACCACGCTGTAGTAGGCCCGCCCGCCCTCCTCGCGGACGCGCTTGGAAGGGAAGGGCACCCAGGCGTTCAGCCCTTCGTCGAACCGGTTGAACTCGATGGACCAGTCATGAAGGCCGTTGGACTGCATCCAGTCCTTTTCGACGAAGACGGTGACGTGGGCGACGGTGATGTCCTCCGGCAACGCGTTGTCGATGTCGACCCTGAAGTAGGGCCCTACGACGCGGTTCGGACCTACATCGGGCAACCCTCCGCCGCTTTGCGACAGGTCCTCGAGGGTCACGCTCACGTTGGAGAGGTCCTTGCCGAACTTGCCCAGGATC
>JADFIF010000008.1 GCA_022566795.1 Chloroflexota bacterium | reverse complement strand
GGCCAGGATGCTGAATTCGATCGGTGGCTGGCCAGCAACGTTGAGCCTCAGAAGCAGGACGGTTACAGAGCCGTGACGGTCAAGCTGCCCCTCGGGGATATCCAGGGTGAGCAGTTCCATCAGCTGGCCACGCTCTCTCGCAAGTACGCGGGGGGCCGCGTCCGCATTACGCATCAGCAGAACCTGGCGTTGAGATGGGTGCCCGAGAAGGCCCTCTACGAGGTTTGGCAGCAGCTGGGCGAGATCGGCCTGGGTGACCGCGGAGCGCATCAGCTGTCGGATGTGGTGTCATGCCCGGGGACCGATAGCTGCAAGCTTGGGATTACCTCGTCCATGGGTCTTGGAAGGGCAGTCGGCGATGCGCTGGCGGAGTTCGACACGGACGATGACCCTTTGATACAGCAGATGCACGTGAAGATGAGCGGCTGCCCCAACGGCTGCGGACAACACCACATTGCCGACATCGGATTCCACGGCGCGGCCATGAAGGGTCCCGGCGGACAGGTACCGGCCTACGAGCTGTTCCTCGGCGGAAGCTACGGCGACGGAGACGATCGGATAGGTCTGCGGGTCAAGACGAAGGTTCCCGCCAAGCGTATGCCAGACGCCTTGAAGAAGATTCTTTCCCACTACCGCGACGAGCGAAACGAAGGCGAGCAGTTCAAGGACTTCGTCGTTCGGGTGGGCGTCGAGAGCATCGAGCCCATCTTGGCGGAATTGGCTGAGGTCCCAGAGCTCAGCCGCGAGACCATCGACAGCTACATGGACTGGGACAAGACCGTCATCTACAAGCTGGAGCGCGGCGAGGGCGAGTGCGCCGTTTAGGGCGGTAGTCGCGTAACGACAGCAAGAGGGCTTTGCCGAGGGGCGAGGCCCTCTTGCTTTTGTTGCCGACGGAATCTACAGCGGAGGCCGACGGAGCGTAGGGAGCGGTCGGCGCACCTACGGGTGGCCGGTGAGGGACGTGTGCTGCACAGGGGGCTGTGCTATCGACGGGCGGAAGTGGCGGCGTCCCAGCCTATTTCATACGGCGTCGGAGTCTCGTCCAGAGCGACTCGCCGCCGCTTTCGACGGTCTGGCCTCGCCACCGCTTTTCGATCTTGGGCGGCTTAACGAAGAAGAGCCCGTAACCGACGATGAACAGGAGCAGCCCCGCCCATGCCAGCGGGCCCACGATACCCGGCAGCGCGCCCCGGAGGACCAGCGCCGCCAACAGCAACAACACGGCAATGAGCATCACGCGACCGGGGGAGAGCGACCATCGGTTGCCGCGGAGAGACTGGCCAATGTACGCCCGGATTAGGCGCCAGAAACCGGGTCGCGCTCCGAGGCGGGGTTTGGCTGGCACAAGATCGCCGGCTTCTTCCAGGATCTCCTCGATCTCCCTCTGATACCTCTCCGACATCCTCGACCCTCAGATCAGAGTGTCCATCCGGCACTGTCACCGTGAATCGTAACCAACCAGCGCCGCGCGTGTCAAGTTTGCCCAGCTAGATGGCAACATCACCCGGAGGCCCTTCGTGAAGCCATCCGCAGCCCGTGGCCAGTGGCCGTTTTCAGCGCGGGTTCCCCTTGGCCCATCGACGGGCGCAGCAGACGTATCTTTCAACCAGAGCGGGGCTTCTAGCGGAGGGCTGAAGAGCAGTTGGACCCACCGATCCGGCCCCTTTTACGCCAGGAGAGGAGTCTGTGTCCGAGGCCACCGGAAGGCCCTGAACCTCAGTATCTCCACCGTTCATCAGGCCCCTATAGCAAGGAGGCTCCAGAGTGAACGGATTCTTTTCCCATGTCACCCCCCGTGATATAATCAGACGGAGCGTTTGCCGAGGGCAGAGGCGCTGGATGCCGACGGGTGGGGTCGTGTCTCTGAGACCAACGGCTACAGGCTTGGCCTGAACGCCCGAGGGCCTGAGTTCCGCTCCCGTTGGAGCAGGAGTTTGGGCGTTTTATTTCCGTGTGGCGCATTGCCGCATCGGGTGAGTAGGAGTACCGTTCCGAGCAGAGTCCCGATAAGGGCTGATGCCTCGACTCGGCAGAGTTCGCTGGAGCCGCTGTGAAAATTACTCAGGAAGAGGTCGTGGACCGTCAAACCGTCCTGCTCATAGAGCTAGAGGACGATGATTTGGGACCGTACCTCGACCGGGGGTACAGGCGGGTCGTTCAGCGAATCTCGGTGCCGGGTTTCCGCAAAGGCAAGGCCCCACGCTGGCGCGTCGAGCAGGTGGTGGGCCGAGAAGGCCTCATAAACGAGGTCTTGGACACGATGCTGCCGGAGGTTACTGACCGGGCGATCTCCGAGCAGGAGTTGGACGCCGCCGGTCTTCCGAGGCTCGAGCTCGTCGAAATCAGCCCCTTTTCCCTGAAGGCCACCGTTCCTCTCGTCCCAAAGATCGACCTCGCCTCGTACACCGACATCCGGATTCCGGTGGAGCCCGTGGAGGTCACGGAGGAGGATGTCGACCAACGGCTGGAGCAGCTTCGAGAAAGCATGGCGGCCTGGGAGCCGGTGGACCGGCCAGTCCAGGCGGGCGATCTCATTACGATGGCCGCCGTCGGGACCGTCGCCGGCCGGACAGTACTGAACGAGCAGAACGCCGTCTACTTTGTCGACGAAGACAGCACTCGGCCCTTCCCAGGCTTTTCCCAGCAGCTTGTGGGGATCGAGAGCGGCTCAGCCAAAGCGTTCGAGTTGGAGCTGCCCGCGGACTTCATGGACCAGACTATCGCGGGCGGGCGGGTAGGGCTCACCGTGACGGCGAGCGAGATCAAAGAGCGTATCCTCCCCGAGCTCGACGACGAGTTCGCCAAAGGTGTCGGCGATGGACACGAGAGCCTGGATGCGCTCCGTCAAGAGGTAAACAAAGAGCTCGCCACCGAGGCCGAGCAAGCCTCCGATCGACGCTACCGAGACGCGGTGCTGCAGGCGCTGGTAGACGGCGCCGAGGTAGAGCTCTCGCCGCTGATGGTCGAGCATGAGGCCGAGCACATTCAGGACGACCAGGCGCGGGTGCTGAGCCAGATCAACGTTAGGATGGACGATTATCTGCGCTCCTTGGGCAAGACCGCCGAGGAGATGCGGACCGAGACGCAAGATGAGGCCATCGGAAGGCTCAAGCGTACCTTTTTGCTGACCAGGGTGGCAGAGGCCGAAGACATGACGGTGTCGGATGAAGAGGTCGAAGAAAAAGTGAGCGAGATGCTGAGCGAGTCCCGTGAAGGGGCCCCTCAAGTCGAGGACTCGGACGAGCTCAGGGGCTCGCTGCGACGATCGCTGCTGGTCGAAAGGACCATCGACAGGCTCGTCGCAATAGCCAAGGGCGAGGCGGCTTCTGAGAATGCTCAGGGACAAGAGCCCGAACACGCCTCAGACGATGAACCCGATGCAACACCAGCCGATGCAACACCAGCCGATGCAACACCAGAAGGAGGTGACGCAGTTGATCCACAGACCTGAAGGTCTGATCCCGATGGTGGTCGAGAGCGGCCCCCGGGGGGAGCGAGGGTACGATATCTACTCGCTTCTCCTGAAGGAGCGCATCATCTTTCTCGGGTCTCCCATCGTCGATCAAGTGGCTAACGCGATCATCGCCCAGCTACTCTACCTCGACCGCGAAGACCCGGAGCGGGACATCAGCCTCTACGTCAACTGTCCCGGAGGTGTTGTCAGCGCAGGCCTGGCGATATACGATACGATGAGGTTGGTGCGCCCTGACGTGTCGACCATATGCGTGGGGCTGGCCGCCAGCATGGGCACGGTGCTACTTTGCGCGGGAGCGAAGGGAAAACGGTATGCGCTGGCGAACTCGACCATCCACATGCACCAGGTGCTTGGGGGCGCACAGGGCCAAGCGTCGGACATCGAGATCCAGGCACGAGAGATGATCCGCCAGCAAGAGACCATCCGGGGCATTATCGCCGAGCACACAGGGCAATCGGTCGAGAAAGTAGCTCATGATACCGACCGCGACTACTACCTCGGCCCGCAACAGGCTCAGGAGTATGGTCTGATCGATGAGATCCTGACCTCCGCGCGCGTCGGCGTCGAGGCAAGCTGAGTAAGAACCTGTAGACGGGGGTTGGCGGTCCGATGACCGACCGAGCCGAGTACCAGTGCTCTTTCTGCGGCAAGGCGCAGGCGCAGGTGAAGCGTCTCATCGCCGGGCCGGATAAGGTCTTCATCTGCGATGAGTGCGTGTCGCTGTGCGAGCAGATCATTGCGGAAGAGAGCCCTCAGGTCAAGGAAGCCTCCAGCGCAGTCCGCAAGGGCCTGAACCCCAAGTGGATCTACGAGCGCCTCGAGGAGTACGTGGTTGGCCAGGAGCGGGCCAAAAAGGTACTCAGCGTGGCCGTCTACAACCACTACAAGCGCGTCTGGTCCAACCAGAGGCACGACGACGTCGAGCTCCAAAAGGCCAACATACTCATGCTCGGGCCGTCGGGGTCGGGCAAGACCCACCTGGCGCAGACCCTGGCGAGGGTGCTGGACGTACCCTTTGCAATCGCGGACGCCACGTCGCTCACAGAGGCGGGCTACGTCGGGGAGGATGTCGAGAACATCCTCCTTCGTCTGATACAGGCGGCCGACTTCGACGTCTCCAAGGCGGAGCAGGGCATAATCTACATCGACGAGATCGATAAGATCGCACGCAAGAGCCCCAACCCATCCATTACGCGCGACGTCTCGGGCGAAGGCGTGCAGCAGGCGCTTTTGAAGATAATCGAGGGATGCGTTGCCAACGTACCACCCCAGGGAGGGCGCAAGCACCCCCACCAAGACTTCCTGCAGATCAAGACGGACAACATCTTGTTCATGTGCGGCGGCGCGTTCGAAGGGATGCAAGAGATCGTCGAGCGGCGGGTGCTGAAAGACAAACGCTCCCTCGGCTTCCGGCCCGGGCTGTCATCTCGATGGGGCGGCTCCCCTCAGGATGACGACGTGATGGAACGCCTCGATGCGGACGACCTCCTGGAGTATGGTTTCATCCCGGAGTTCGTGGGACGGCTTCCCGTGGCTGTCAGCCTGAGGAGCCTGGACAAGGCCGCGCTGATTAAAGTCCTCACAGAGCCTAAGAACGCGTTTATCAAGCAGTACCAGGCCCTGTTCGCCATGGAAAAAGTCGAGCTGGAGTTTACCGAGGAGGCTCTCGACGCGGCGGCCGAACGCGCACTCATGCACAAGACCGGCGCGCGTGGGCTGCGCACGATACTCGAGCAGACCCTCCTGGATGTGATGTACGAGCTTCCCAGCATGAGCGACGTTGGCAAGTGCTTGGTGGATGCCGACGCGATCCTCGGCAACGCGCCAGTGTCGTTGGAGACTAACGCCGGCGAGAAGCTTCTCATGCCCTCAGTAAATCAAAAGACAGCCTAGCCCTTACTTGCCCTCTCGGTCAGTCGGCTAACAAGGCGAGCTGATCCGCCGGGTCTACCGCCCGAGGCTTCGTAGGACCGCAAGAGCCCTGGTCAGCGCCTCGGTGTCCCCTGTCCTGGTGGCCGCCTCGATGGCTGCTCTGAGCTCCCTCAACGTCGCCTCGCGGTCTCCGTTCAACCGGTGGCGCTCGGCGCTCTCGATATGCGATTGGGCATCGGGCATCCTCGAGTTCCCCAGAGCCGTGCCACCGAACAGTAGGACCACGGCGACGGGGACGACCCAAAAGCTCCGCGCCAGGGAGTTCACGTCAACCACCCGACCACCGAGTCCGAAGACGTCATCCACGCGCCGGTAGTTCGGGGCGAGGGCCATGCCGATGGCGAAGCCTCCCGCCAGCCCTCCCATGTGAGCCCAGTTGTCTATACCCGGCTGCGTGAAGCCGAAAATGAGGTTGAACGCGGCGATGACCGCGAGGCCGGTGAGGTTCTGGCGGCCCATTTCGCCGAGCATCTCGCGTCGGGCCAGGAAGAAAGCGGCCAAAGCCCCGAGCACGCCAAATATCGCACCGCTCGCTCCAGCGCCTATGGCGATCGAGTTCAGCAGGTAGCTGGCGACGCTGCCAAAGAGGCCCGCCAGGAGGTAGATGAGCGCAAACCGCACCGGGCCGTATATGCCCTCGACCAGCCGTCCGAAGATCAACAGTCCAAAGGCGTTGAAGGCGAGGTGCAGGATCCCGACGTGGAGGAACATGGCGGTGAAGAGACGCCAGTACTCCCCGCTCGCGATCAGCGGTCCGAACATGGCGCCGAACTGGAGCAGCACCTCGGGACTCTCCGAGCCCCCTCGGGAGCGGCCCTCGAACTCCATCGCCAGCCACACGACCAGGTTGATCGCCAGCAGAGCGTAGGTTACGACGGGCCTTCGACCGGTCCCGGGCAACGAGCCCCCTGCCCGCCATCCGGGTCCGCCGCCAAAGTAGTACACCGCCAACCGCCTATGCCTCCTTGCTCAGCCTGGTGTGAAATCTATTATAGGAGAGTGTGCAGGCTGCTGCGGGCCCGTAGCCGGAGGCGCAGGCGCGGGGCGGGCTATCTCAGAGACTCCACCAGCGCGTTCTTGAGCTCTAGCAGTCGGCGTTGTCGGGGGCCGCCTTCGGGCGAATTTTCGTACACGCTGGCCAGCAGCGCGGCGGTTTCCAGCCGGTAGAGGCCGTATGCGTCCGTGTGCCGGTCTACGGCGCCGGCTACCTGCTCGTAACGCCTTCGAGACCCTGACCCTCTTCCAGGCGGGCCAGATCGAACGCCGGGTCTCCCGCGAGGCAATTGGCCGCGTCCACCACCCCCGTGATTTCGATCGACTCTCCCACGGCCTCGCCGAGCAGGTTCACCGGACGAAAGTCCATGTGCAGCAGCCGAGGCGTCGTCAACGGCAGCCGCGAAGCCCATCCCACCAGCAGCTCGGTCTCGGCGGAGTCTAGGAGTCCCCGGCTCTGGTGAGGCGCCAGTCGCCGGCGCAGTCTCGGCCTCATGTATGCGCCCCAGCTCTCGCGGGACTCGTCGCTGAGGCGGTCGATGTGCTCCACCGGCTCCGAATGCACGAGGCCCGGCAGACGCCCTGCTTCGAAGAAAACGCCGTCCCTGGCCTGCTGGGTCGCGCCGACGAGCAGGTCGGAAATCGGCCGCCCCCGGCAGGTAGGTGAAGAAAGCGTAGGAGAAGCCGAGCTTCGACGGGTCCGGCTCGAAGTGCAGCGTCCTTGGCACCGGCAGTTGAGACAAACGCTCGTAGAAGCGGACCTCGCCGAGCAGGACACGTCCGAAGTCGAACGGGCCCTGGTAGGAGGAGACGAAGTCGCGCTGCCCGCGGAACACCACCGGCCCTGACTCTTCGAGGTCTACCCGGTAGGCCTCGAAGTCAAACCCTTTGGGAAGCTGGCGAATGCCGAGGATGGGCTGCCCCGGAAACGCAGACCAGGCCGCGGGCTCGACCTCGCGACGCTCGATCACCCGGCTAGAGGGGCGGGCGCTGCCAGCCGCCCAGGGCGGCCTCCAGGCGTTGGGCTAGCGCCAGTGCGACGTCTTCGCGCCACGGCCTCGCCACGACCTGGACGCCGATGGGAAGTCCCTCGGGCGAGGTGCCTCCCCTGACGACGGCGGCCGGCCAGCCGGTCATGTTGTACGCGCTGGTGTAGGTGAAGGCGTGGCGGGCGCCTTCTGAGAAGGTACCTCCGTGCTCAGGCGCCGGGAAGGCGCTGGCCGGACATAAGATGGCGTCGTAGCTCTCCATAAAGGCGAGCATGTCGCTTCGGTACGAGTCGAGTCTCTCGAGGAGGGCCGTGAACTCGGCCGTCGAGAGGGGCTCGGCCTCGTCGAATCGCCGCTGGAGCCACGGGTGTTTCTCAGTCGTACCGGCCTTGTCGAGAAGTCGCTGGGTCCACGCGCGGCCATCGGCGCCGCTGGCGTTGAGATCGGGCACCATCTTCAGGACATCGGGACGCCTCTCGGTGACGGCCACTCCCAGCGCCGCAAGCGCCGTAGCGGCAGCTTCGACTACCTCGATCGTCTCGACGGTGGGTGCGAGAACGCCGTTATCCGTGTGCATCGCCACCCGCAGGCCGTCGATCCGCACGGCGGCCGGGTCGCCCAGCGGCATGGGCACGATGGCCGGATCGCGCCAGTCGGGACCGGAGATGATGGGCAGAGCCAGCGCCAGGTCCTCGACGAACCGGGCCATGGGGCCGATCTGCGTCAGCGAGTCGATGGCGCCGAGTCCGTAAGGAACGATGTGCCCGGTACGAGGCACGCGGCCCGACGTAGGCTTGAGGCCGGCGATTCCGCAGAAGTGTGCCGGGATTCGAATACTTCCTCCCGTGTCGCTGCCCATGTCCAGCGGAGAGCCTCCGGAGGCCACGATCGCGCCGGCGCCTCCGCTGCTGCCCCCGGGGGTGCGCGATTGATCGTATGGGTTGTTGGTCTGGCCGTAGATCAGGTTGTTGGTCTCGCCCGCCAGCGTCAGCTCGGGAGTATTCGTCTTGCCGAGAAGAATGGCTCCCGCGGCACGGAGGCGCGACGCGACGGCCGAATCCTCGTCTGGAACGAAGCCGGCGCGGCCTTTTGTCCCGCCGGTCGTCACCACGCCGGCCGTGTCTATGGAGTCCTTGAGCGTGATTGGCACGCCATGCAGGGGGCCCCTGATCTCGCCGCGGGCCAACGCGTCGTCGGCCTGTTGCGCCTCCGCCTCCGCTCGATCTCCGGTGTGCTGCACGACGGCGTTAAGCCTGTCGTTGACCTCGCCGATGCGGGCCTGAAATGCCGCGACAGCCTCCACGGCAGAGATTTTCTTTTGCCGAATGGCTAGCGCCAGAGAGGCGGCGGAGCCGTAGATAAATTCGTCCATGCGACCCTCGTGTTCTGGCTGAGTGTGATGCAGCGCATTATAGTTGAAGCCGGCGAAGAACCACACCAGCACTCAGGTGTAAGGCAGGCGCGCGCCGGGCCGCACCGCTGGACTGCCTGCTCTCATCGAATTACGGGGCCGGGCTCGGTCCGAAGAGGCAGCAGTGGCATCGACCGCACGGCAACTCAGCTACGTGGCGCTCTTGCTCCATTGGGCGCCGATGGTCGTGTGGGGCGCCCTGATATATAGCAGCTCCGGCTCATCGGCCAACACGGGGCCGGCGACGCAGCACATGTTCATGTTCCTGCTGGTGCCAGACTCCTACAGCTTCGACCTGGCGGAGTTCAGGTTCCACACCGGGGCCTTCGCGGTACTGGCGGTGCTGGCGTACCGTGTGCTGGCAGTGCACCTCAGATGGCGCCAGCGCTGGCTGGTTGCCACGGCCGCGGCCGTGGCGGCCGGGTATGGAGCGCTCGACGAGCTGCATCAGGCGTTCGTTCCGGGGCGCACCGCCAGCAGCATCGACCTCGGGTACGACTTCCTGGGGGCAGCGCTGGCGCTGACTGCGCTGGTGGCCACCTTCGCGCTGATCCGGCACGTCGGGGACAGAAGAGCCTCTCGTTTGGCCTGATAGGGCGCTGAAAAGCTCTTTCGACCATCCCGTTCGGCGATGCTCAGGGCAGGCTCTTTGGCGCCCTTTCGAGTGAGGAAAGGGGAATTTGTGTCTGAGGGACACCCTCAGACTCCCGGCAAAGGGGCTTAGCCCCTCTGCACTCCCCATTTTTCCGCAGCCGCTAATAGACGAGCTCCCCTCGCGGGACGGTGGGTCCAGCTTAGAAGATGTCGGAAAGCATCATGTCCTTGTAGCTCTCGCGCCGTCGAATGAGCCGGGCCGTGCCGTCTTTGACCATGACCATGGCGGGCCGAGGATTCAGGTTGTAGTTGCTTGCCATGGCGGGAGCGTAGGCGCCCGACGACGGCATGGCCACAAGGTCCCCGGAGGCCAGGGAGGGCAGCGCGATATCTCGTATGAGGAAATCGCCGGACTCGCAGAATTTTCCGGCCAGAGTGACCGTCTCCTTGGGCCCGTCGGAGGTGCGGTTTGCGAGCACCGCCTCGTACTCCGCGCCGTAGAGCGCCGGGCGAATGTTATCGCCCATGCCTCCGTCCAGCGACACGTACTTGCGCACCCCCGGAATATCCTTGATCGCACCGACTGTGTAGAGGGCGACTCCGGCGCGTCCGACGATCGAGCGCCCCGGCTCGACGACGAGTCTGGGACGCGCCAAGCCAAGGTCGTCGCATCGCCGCTTCAGCATGGAGGTGATCACCTCGGCGTAGTCGGCGATAGGCGGAGGAGGCTGCTCCGTGACGTAGCCGATGGCGAAGCCGCCTCCGGGGCTGAACTCCTCGAGCTCCAGGCCGTCCCGCACGAGCTCGGCGGCAAAGGTCAGGACGGTGTCGATGGCGATCGAGTACGGCTCAAGCTCGAATATCGGCGAGCCGAGATGGAAGTGCAGCCCTATCAGTTTGAGGTTGGGCGCTCGCACGGCGTCATGTACCGCGCGAGCGGCGTCGCCCGTCTCTATGGGTATTCCGAACTTGCTGTCCAGGGTGCCGGTCGTCGTATGCGCGTGAGTGTGCGGATCGACACCGGGCGACAGCCGGAGCATCACGTCCTGAACGACGCCTTTCTCGCGAGCCAGCGAGTCGAGAAGCTGCAGCTCGGAGAAGCCGTCGACGACGACCCGGCCGATGCCGAAGTCGAGGGCCATGCGAAGCTCGTCTGGAGTCTTGTTATTGCCGTGGAAGTAGACGCGGTCGGGCGGGAAGTCCACCGCGGCAGCCACCGCCAGCTCGCCGCCCGACACGACGTCCAGCGCCAGGTCCTCATCTTTGATCACTATTGCTATGGCCGGATTGAGGAACGCCTTGGCGGCGTAGGCTACCCTCGTATTATCGTATCGCCGCGTGAACTCGCCGACGAACTCCCGGCACATCCCCCTGAGCGTATCCTCGTCGAACAGGTACAGGGGCGTGCCGAACTCGACCGCCAGGTCGGCCGTGTCGCAGCCGCCGATCTCCAGGCGACCGGCGGCGTTGACCGACGCCGTTTCGGGGAACAGGCTTGCGTTTGGGAAGGTCATGGGGGGCTCCTCGAGGGCACAACTTCGCGTATCAAGATGGGCGACTTTCTCTGACAGACCAGAGCCCTTCCCTGTTCATCTGGACCCCGCCGTCCTGCTCGAGCTTGTTCAAATGAGCTCGTATCTGACTGCGAGCCGTGTCGTGGAGCCCGGGATGAAGCTCGGGGTATACGGCCTGAAACAGCTCTCCGATGGTGTGCTTGCCCTCACCGATGAGGCGCAGGAGCTGGGCTTCCCGGTCCAGGCGATGGTCTATCAGGCTCTGAATCTTGGCGTTGGCCGCATAAATCTCGGGGCCGTGACCGGGAGCGATGACGGCCGCGTGGTAGTCCAGCAGCCCGCGTAGCGACTCGATGTACAGGCGCATGTCTCCGTGGTCTGGACTGATCACCGTGGTCCCCGTGCCGAGGATCATGTCGCCGCTGAACAGCACGCTGTCCTCACGCAGATAGATGCACAGGCTGCCCAGCGTATGGCCGGGAGTCTCAATGAACTCCAGCGTAGTGCCGCCCAGGTCGAGCGTATCGCCGGACCGGACAACCCTGCCGACCTTGCCGCCTGTTAGGCCGGCGTCTACCGCTGCTCGCTCTTCGTAACTCGTAAGAATCGGTCCGCCGGTCGCCTCGTGCAGCCGCACCGCGCCGCCGATGTGGTCACCGTGCCGGTGCGTGAGAATTATGCCTGCTACCGGAGGGCTGCCCAGGGCTTCCCAGGCCCCAAGCTGCGCCCTGACCTCATCGTCCTTGCCGTAGGCCGTGTCGATGAAGGCGGCCTTACCATCGCCCAGGACCAGATAGACGTTGGGCGCGTAGACGCCGACGAAGGCGCCCTCGCCCACGGTGACGCGATGTACGTGTGTCGTTACCTTCTGCGCCGAAATTGGAGGTCCTCGATGCGCTCCCGCCAGAGGGCTCCAGCGGGCCCGGGCGACCTTGGGCGGTCAGCCTCGCCGCAAGCCTACGGGCCCGAAAGACGGGCGATCGCTATTCCCTGCTCGCCGGCTACCGAGTATAGCAGATAGACCTGCCCGTCCTCCTCGAATATCGCGGGGTCCCGGAGCTCTCTTACGGGCTCGGGCGCCAAGCCTCTCACCGACGGCTTTAGCGGCAGCGCGGCGCCCTCGTAGGATTCTTCGGGCTCGATGACCAGGTCGGGCTCCGAGGCCGTCCACTTCAGCCAATCGTCTCCCATCTCTACCGCCGCGTGGAGGATTCGCTCCGGGCAATCGCCCGCATTGGAGTAGAAGACGTGCAGCGTCTCCCCGACGATCCGCACCGCCAGATGGCGCATATGGGGAGAGAATAGAGTTGGGCCGGTCTCGAAACCTCGGAGTCCGTCCGGGGACCGGAAGAAAATTCCGCGCATAGCCAGGGCGTAGTGGCTGCCCCGCCACGTGAAGGCTCGAAAGTAAGGGGTTCCGAGCGGCTCCGGGTGGGCGGTGAAGCCGATACCGTCGTCGGACAGGGCCACGTGCGACCGCTGCCCGCCCTCGGAGGACACCCCGTGGTAGTACATGCGTATCGTGCGGTTTTCCTCGTCGACGTGGATGTCGGGCGATGCCACGTGATCGATGCAGTGGGCGCTCTCCAAGCGCAGAGTCCCCGGCTCGTGCATCTTCCAGGGCCCGCCGAGCTCATCGGCGTAAGCAAGCCGAATGTAGTCGCCCCTGTGGTGGGCGAAGTAGAGGTAGTATTTTCCCAGGGGGTTCGGCAGCCAATCCGGCACCCGTATGAGCGAGGGGCCGTTGATGTTGTGCCCCATACGCCCATCCATGTGCGGACGGATGATAGGGTTCATGGGCAGGCGGTCAACTTTCATGCTCAGCTACCTCGCGCCGGCGGGCGGAGTCACCTCGAATCCGGGGTCGGGACCATTCTAACGGGAACGGGTCAGGAATGGAATCTACGCCTTGGGAGACGGGCGCGAAGGGTGTACGACTCATTGACAACGTGGCAGTTTCGATGCTACTCTCGACCTATTCTGGCGTATCGTCGGTTTGAGCCCGCCGGCGGCCAGCGAAACTGACGGTCGCGCGTCATACGGCCGCTAGCACTGGGCTGCATCATCTTGAGGGAGGCACGGATGGCTAGGTCGAAGGTCTACTACATGGACGCCCACTCGGAGTCGACGGAGACAAGCCTGGTAGCGAAGATGCTGACGGTGTTCGACGCCGCCGAGCTGGACAAGATGATCAAGCCGAACGACATGGTGGCCATCAAAATCCACTGCGGCGAGTGGAACAACACGGCCTACCTGCGCCCCGTCTACGCCCGAGCGCTGGCCGACCGAGTCAAGGAGCTGGGCGGCAGGCCCTTCGTCTGCGACACGACCACGTCCACATATTCGCCGTGGGGCTCGCGCTCCTCGGAGCTGGACATATTGCTCACCGCCGAACGGAATGGCTACACCTCGGCGACGCTGGGTTGCCCGTTCATCTGCGCCGACGGCTTCATCGGCACGAGCGACTTCCGCGTCGACCTTCCGGAAGGGTACCTGCTGAAGGAGGCATACGTGGCGCAGGCCATCGCCGCCGCCGACGTCCTCATCGCCCTGACGCACTTCAAGGGCCACGCCATGGGCGTCATCGGCGGGGCGCTGAAGAACCTCGGCATCGGCGCCCAGTCCAAGCGAGGCAAGCTAAACGTGCACATGGGCGGCCATCCCAACTACGGCCTGGGTGCGGCAGCCAACTTCCATCCGGAGGCGTTCAAGGGCAAGGCTGAGACTCCCGACTGGGAGATACTCGAGGACTGCTGCCCCTTCAAGCTGTATCACATCAACGAGAACGACGAGCTGGAGTGGGAGCGCGAGAAGTGCACCACCTGCCTGGGCTGCTTCGGAGTCATGGGGCCTCGTGGCATACTCGACATCCCACCGATCAACTTCGACGCGGTGGACGTTGCCATCGCCGACGCCTGCCTGGGCGTCGAAAAGGCCGTGGGGCGGGACAAGGTCGGCTACATCAACATGGCCATCGACGTGTCTCCGCGGTGCGACTGCGCCAACCACGCCGACGTCCCCATCGTTCCGCACCTGGGCGTGTTCGCCAGCACAGACGCGGTGGCCATTGACATGGCATGCGTCGACAAGGCGAAGGAATCTGTAGGAATTCTGGGCTCGGCGGCGGAGCTCATGGAGGCACACCACGCCGGCGACCGCAAGTTCGAGGCCGCCGCAGCGACGTTCCACGGGCAGAGCGAGGTCGCCAGTATCAATACCGGCCACGAAATCGGGCTGGGGAGCCGCGACTACTCGCTGGTGGACGTCGAGCCCGCCGACGGCGCCAAGTACCGGTTCCCGTACGACCGTAGGGCCAGCCGGCAGCGGTTCGCAGACCGTTTCGACAAGTTCACGCCGTTCCCCTACGACCGACATGACGGCAAGGGGTTCGCACGCAACGACGAGGTCGATCTCGAGGCCATGAAGCGACACTACGAGCACTCGACGAACGGCTACCATGCTGAGGTCGAGGAGGAGATTCTAGCCCCCGCCGACGACGATTAGAGTGGGCCATCAGCGCGTGAGCGAGGAGCTGCTACATGCCGCAATCCGGCCAGGAGATGCTCGATGAGACCGTTGCCGTCTGCGAGAAGATCGCAGACGGGCTAGGTGCTCGGAACCGGGCATGGGAAGAATCCATTACCGAGATCGTCGCCAAGTTTGGCGAAGTCAGCGGCACCTTCTTCTTCAAGACGATGCCCAGCATCCCTGTGACCCGCGCATGCAGCCGGGATGCCGAGTCCCTGCTGGCGCTGCGTGAGAAGGACGATTGGGATAGTTTTGGACCGGGGATGCAGCGGCTCATCAGCAGCGCGCAGAACGTCATCGAGAAGGCCGGCATGAAGGGGACCACCCTGACGTGACCCCGAGCGATGCCGAAGGGCCCGTCCTGATTACGGGCGGCGCGGGCAGCGTTGGGGTGCGCCTGGCCGAGCGGTTCCTGGGTGAGGGCCGGAGTGTCGTTGTTTTCGACCTCCCAACGATGGATTTCTCAGCCATCGGAGGCCGGACGGGTGTCGAGATCGTAAAGGGCGACGTGACCGACTACGACGCGGTGGCGGCCGCAGCCGAGGGCGTGAGCGCTATCGTGCATCTGGCGGCCCTGCTACCACCCAATAGCGAGCGAGACCGCGACCGCACACTCGACGTGAACGTCGGCGGGACTGAGACTATGGTCAAGGCCCTGGAGCAGGTAAGCAGCGACGCGACGCTGGTCTTCCCCTCATCCATAAGCACCTACGGCGATACCTCTTGCGAGGACCCCCCGATAGGTGTCGACCACTCCCAGAGCGCCATCGACATCTACGCCGAGAGCAAGATAGCCGCGGAGCGAGTCGTGCTGGCATCGGACCTGAAGACCGTAATTCTTCGCATAGCGGGTATCGCGGTGCCCGCGTTCCTCGAGCCCCCCGAAGCCTGGCCGTTCCTACCCGATCAGCGCGTGGAGATGGTGCATCGAGACGATGTCGTCGACGCGCTCTATGCGTCGGCCGAGAATCCCGACGCGGCGGGGAGGGTATTCAACATCGCGGGAGGGCCGACGTGGCAGCGCAGGGGCAGGGACTACGCCTCGGACTTCTACGACTTCGTCGGAGCGCCCGCCGATGAAGCGGTGTATCGCGACTCGCCCGGCTGGATGGACTGGTACGATACGGTGGAGTCCCAACGGGTCCTGAAGTATCAGAACCGCTCCTACGACTGCTATGCAGGGGAGATGAGGGCCATCATCGAGGCCATGATGGCCGAGTAGCGACCTTGCCGAAGGCCTCACCATGAGCGATAGGCGAGGCCAATCGAAAGGTACCGCGACGACGACTTGAGTAGCTGGGCGGCGCTAGCGCCTGCAGTGAGCGCGCGCCAGCGAGAAAGAGCCGGGAGGCGAGCGTGGCAACCGATAGCCAGCCATCCATCGAGACCCCGACTGCGGAGACGAGGCAAAAGCTCGAGACGCTTCGGGCCGTCGTGGAGGAGATGGGCTCGGTCATCGTCGCGTACTCTGGAGGCGTCGACAGCGCGTTTCTGGCCGCGACCGCAAACGGCGTCCTCGGTGCGAAGGCGCTCGCCGTCACCGCCAAGTCACCGAGCCTGGCGCCCTCCGAGCTACGCGAAGCCATCGAGCTGGCGGAGCGCATCGGGCTGAACCACCAGGTCATCGAGACGCAGGAGGTCGAGCGAGAGGACTACCAGGCCAACGACCCCAACCGCTGCTTCTTCTGCAAGGACGAGCTCTACACGCACCTGGCGCGCTACACGGCTGACGGGAGGTTCGCGTGGGTCGCCAACGGCACGAACACGGACGACCTTGGCGACTTCCGGCCCGGCCAGAAGGCGGCCAAGCAGTACGGCGTTCGTAGCCCTCTGGTCGAAGCGGAGCTCTCCAAGGCGGAGATCCGCTCGCTGTCCAGGGACATGAACCTCCCGACCTGGGACAAGCCAGCGCAGGCGTGTCTCTCCTCGCGCATCCCGTACGGCACCCCCGTGTCGGTGGAAGCGCTGACGCGCATCGCCAAGGCAGAGGAGTTTCTGCACGGGCTCGGCATCAAGCAGCTGAGGGTCCGCCACCACGACACGATCGCACGCATCGAGGTCGAGCCCGAGGATTTCATAACGTTGACCGAAGAGGACGTTCGGACCCGCGTTACCGAGTACTTCAGGTCCATCGGCTACTCCTACGTGACGATGGACCTCGACGGCTTCCGCTCCGGCAGCCTCAACGAGGTGCTGGCGGCGCTTCGCAAGAAGAAGGCCCATTAGCCAAGTGAGCGTGAGGACCAATCGCTACCGCCGACTCGCTGGGAGGCAAGTCGAAATCCACCCGGTCGGGGTGAAATCCGGTATGATGTCTCAGGAGCAGAAAAAGCACAAACGTTCTGTGCACTGTTCAGCACGATTCAGCTAGTTGGCGGGAGGCCGGCTGACGACTGCGGGGACCGTCGCGACTCACGGAGGGACTTTGGCCATGTCTAATGAGAACCTATTAGCCTCGAATGGCTGGCGGACTGGTCCCCTCTACACAGTTCCAGAAGCTGCTCGCCTTGCTCATGTCTCGTCTTCGACTGTTCGGAGATGGCTATATGGCTATGAGACACCGACTAGCCATATGGCTCCAGTTTTCGAGGAACCTAAAGAACAGCCACGTGACAGCAACATTGAAGTGTCATTTCTACAACTGGCCGAAATCTATGTCGCCGGTCAGTTCCGAAAGCGGAGTATTAGCCTACAGCGCGTGCGTAGAGCACACGAGTACGCGCGGCGAGCTTGGGAACCCAATTACCCATTTGCGCGTCTCAAATTCGCTTCAGATGGCCCGCGCATTCTCGCCGAGTTTGAAGCCGCCGAACCCGGAGGCAAGTTCGTCGTGTTGAATCCTGAATCTGGCCAGTTAACTCTGCCAGGGCATGTTGTCACCGCCATTGAAACCTTCGACTTCGATGAACGCGAGCTTGTTTCTCGTTGGTTCCCTGTAGGGCGTACGGTTCCGATCGTCATCGACCCTAAGTTTAGCGCAGGACTGCCTACTATCCCTGATAGGAGGGTCACGGTTGGAGCTATTCACAAACGTTGGAAAGATGGTGGCCAGTTGATTGACTTCATCGCCAGCGACCTTCAGTTACAGCCCGCCATCGTCGAGCAAGTGCTGCGCTACGCGGACAGAGTCGCTGCTTGATTCTCTTGTGCGACGAGGATATCGGTACAGGTATCCCGCAAGCCTTAGAACTGGTTGGCTTTGAAGCGATGTCCTTGGCCAAAAAGGGATGGCTTAGCACGCCAGACGTTCAGTGGTTAACTCACGCTGGCAGACATGCATGGATCGTCCTTAGCTGTAACAAGAAAATGCTCGAAGTACCCCAGGAGCGAGATACAATCGTGCGTGAACGAGTCGGAATCGTGTTTCTTACGAGCGGTGAGGAGAATTTGCCCAAGACTCTGAGGCTGCTACTCGGCAAGATGGATTGGTTCGAGACCATAGACATGTTGGTGCCTCGTCCGTTCGCCTATTATCTCTACCCACGCGGGCGCACCGACAAGAAGCTCTGACTATGCAAGGACGGTACATTGCCAGCGGCGCGAAGACTTGAGTTACCGCAAGTCCATATATACATCCGACCGGGCCTGGTGGTTGCGGAGGTGGACTCATTTCCCGCTGTACTTTCAAGCGTTTCGCACCACATTCCATCTCTTCATAAAAAGAATAAGAGAGGACACACCCACCAACCTAACGTTCGCGATAAAGTTTTCAGACAATACCCACGTGTCTTTTCCAGTAGATGTAAGTAACTTAGCGGTTGGAGAAACCCTGAAATACGAAATGACGCATTTCGTGTTTACGTCAACGGGGGATACCCAGATCGTCCTGAATCAAGGCAGGAGCGACTTCTATACGCTGTACGCGTTTGTGGTAAGCCCAGAGGCCACGCTTGTCTTCCTGTTATTGAATATCTTCCTAGCGGGCCTACTCACGCTCTTGCTGCGGGTCTGAAAGAGGGCCAAGTCTCTCAAGGTGCGTCACGTATCTAATCCCGCCAGCGATTGACGGCGGGTGCACGGTCGATGTAGCTTATGCGGAGCCGTCGCTTCGGCGCGCGAGTATCCCAAGGAGATCGAGAGATGCCGTCAGCCCAGCTTCAACGCGAGATCGAGCAGTATCAGACCAGGACACCCAAGTCCAAGACGCTGCAGGAGCAAGCTACTCAGTACCTCCCGGGGGGCAGCTCGCGCGGAACGTCGTACTTCGACCCCTACCCCACGTTCATAGATCACGCGCAGGGACACTACATCCACGACGTCGACGGCAATAGCTACCTCGACTTCATGATCAACGCCACCAGCCTGATCATAGGCCACGCCCATCCCGAAGTCGTCGAGGCGCTCCAAGGGCAGGCGTCGAGGGGGACGGCCTTTAGCGGGCCGACCGAGTCCCAGATCCGCATGGCGAAGATACTGTGCGACAGGATCCCGTCGATGGACACCGTCAGGTTCACCAACTCGGGGACCGAGGGGACCCTCAACGCCATCCGCGTCGCCAGAGCATTCACCGGCAAACACAAGATCGCCAAGTTCGAGGGCGGATATCACGGCTCCCACGAGTACGCGTCGGTCAGCGTTCACCCCCCGGCCGAAAAGCTCGACCCGCGCGGCCCGACGGCGATCCCGGAGTTTCCGGGCCAGCCTCCAAGCGTCGGCGAGGACGTCATCGTGCTGCCCTACAATGACCTGGAGGGCACGGAGCGCATCGTCAGGGAGCACCGCCACCAGCTCGCCTGCGTCATCATGGAGCCCGTGGCCTCCTCGTTCGGGTATCTCGCGGCGGACATCGGCTTCCTGCAAGGCATGCGGGCGCTGACGGAGGAGCTGGGCATACTGCTCATCTTCGACGAGGTGCAGAGTCTCCGGGTAGCCCCGGGAGGAGCGCAGGACCGCTTCGACGTCGTGCCGGACATTACGGCGCTGGGCAAGATCATCGGTGGCGGCATGCCCGTTGGCGCCTTCGGCGGCCGCGAAGATATAATGGCGCTCTACGACCCGAGCGAGGGAGGCGCCGTTATTGGCCACGCCGGGACCTTCAACGCCAACCCGATGACCATGGTGGCGGGCGAGATCACGGTCAACCACCTGACGCCTGAGGTGTACAAACGCTTCGACCGCCTTGGCGAGATGCTGCGAGAGAAGCTGCGGGCCGTTTTCGGCGAGCTCGACGTGCCGGCCCAGGTGACCGGCGTCGGCTCGCTGTTCGGAATTCACTTCACCTCAGACGAGATCACCGACTACCGCTCGGTCATCCGCGGGGACCGTCAGATGAAGAAGGCGCTGTTCACCGGGCTTCTCAACGAAGGCATCCTGTTGCAGACCGGGGCAGCCGGCGCGCTCAACACTTTGACGACCGAGGAGGATGTGGACACCCTTGTGAACGCAACGCGGACGGTCACCCAGCGCATTCGATAAGAGGTGTGCCCTCTCGGTCGGAGTCGGTGGTGGGCCCTTGGGTTCGTCTCGCTGGCCGGTGCGGCGACGGCCCTCACGGTGCTTGTCCAGGGCTCGAACCTACTTCCTGGCGAGCTGGCTGTCGCACGGTGGTTGGCGGAGGACCCCCTGCCCGTCGCCGTCGACATATCCGAGGCGCTGGGTGTCGGCCTTGACGGTCGATTGGCCCCTCTGATCTTCTTCGCACTGCTCCCAATCGTGTGGCGAGCGTGGGGCCGTTACGCGGCTCTGACGCTCCTGGTCGCCGGAGGGCTAACCTTTGTGGTTAGGCTCGCGGAGTTCCCCTATCGTCCAAGGCCGACGGACGACCTGGCCTGGACTCTTGCGGTAAGGGGATCCAGCAGCTACCCCAGCGGCCATGTCGTCTACGCGGTGCTGGTGTTCGGCCTCCTGGCATATCTGGCTTCTCGGCACCTGCCGAGATTCTGGCTTTCCGCCGTGATGGTTTCCGTCCCGGCCATCATCGTAATCGCCATGGGACCCGCGCGAATCATCGACAAGGACCACTGGCCCGCCGACGTCGCCGGCGGCTACCTGGTAAGCCTGCCCCTCTTGATGGGCGTGATTTGGGCTCACGTCCATCTCATGTCGTGGCTAGGCCGGCGCGCGCCCCGCGTCTACTCCGTGCTGGGGGGAAAGTCAGCGGGATAGCCCTGCCCCTTAGCTATTACCTGATGCGGAAAGCTGCGTCATAATGTCTGCCCCGCATTGGGGACGCACTCGTGATCTGCCACGCACCGAACCATCCCCCAGTACCCCCGCCAATCCCGACAAGTCGGGATCGCCGGGAGTCTGAGAGCCTGCCCTGAGCAAAGCCTGCGGTGAGCCCTGTCCTCGAGCGCAGCAAGGGATTGAGGAACCATCGAAGGGAGCCTGCCCTGAGCGTCGCCGAACGAGTGTCCCTCAGGCAAAGCGCCCTGAACCTCAAACCACGACTCTGCGGAACCACACAATCATGCCTCGAACGCCAGGTCGAGAGGGGGGCCAAACAAAAGAGTTTGTCAGCGCTCTGCTAAGACGCGGTGTCGGGGAGCCATCCCCACGGGCGGGGCCCCCAGTCCGGCGTGAAGACTTCGCCTTCTTTGACCGTCAGGACCGGGACGAGCGCCTTGGAGCCGGCAAGCGTCTGCCCCTCGGTGTCGTGGAAGACCCAGTCGCCTGTGTGCTCCTCCAGCACGGTTACATCGGCGGCGCGTCCAACCGCCAGGCTGCCGAGAGCACCATCCATCCCGAGGGCCGAGGCCGGATTCACGGTCGCCATGCGGATAACGTCTTCCAGGGGAAAGCCTAGAGCCAGGAAGCGCGACAGCATCTCCGTCATGCTGTGAACGGTGTTGGCCCGTCCCGGAATCGTCAGATCGGTGCTGATGGACTGAGGCTTCACGCCTTGGTCCAAGGCCCTTTTCGCAAGATCGAAGCTGAAGTTTTGCCGTCCGTGGGCGGTGTCGAGGAAGACGCCACGCTCCTGGGCGTCCATCAGCTCTGGCAGCACCCTGCCCGCGTCGTCCAAAATACGGCCGGGGTTGCCGCTGAACAGGTGGGTTATGATGTCTCCGCGCTCCAGCAGCGGCAGCAGCTCGCGGGTGAGCGTCGGGCCGCCAACCGGCGCCATGCGATCGCCGATGTGGACCATGAGCCGCACCCCACCGCCATTGGCGGCCTGTTTGGCCAGCCGAACCATCTCGATGCCCATGGTCGGCACGGCGGGCCCAACCGCCCTCAGCTTCACTCCCTGAATAAGGGGCTTATTGGACTCGATCACGCGGACGGTCTCATCGACGTCTATGTCCTCGCGTCGGGAGAGATCGGGCTGGTAGTTCAGGCCGGTCCTCGAGATGTGGAGCATGCAGAGGATGCGCGTCTTCGCCTCGGGCACGACGTATCTCGGGAAGCCACCGAATGTAAAGCAGCCCGCGCTGCCGGCGTCTACCAGCGTCGTGACACCCGACCGGACTCCGGCCAGGTCCGGTCTAACGCCGGTCTGGTTGACCCCGTCGTAGATGTGGCAGTGCAGGTCGATGAGCCCCGGCACGACCAGCTTTCCCGTGACATCCACGACCCGAGCGCTGTCGGCCGCGTTGATGTCGGGAGCGACCTGAGAGATGGCGCCGCCGGTTATCGCCACATCGAGGTTGCCGCGAAGGCTCTGGGAGGGGTCGACGACCTCGCCGCCCTTTAACAGCAAGTCCACCATGGAATCAGCTCCGGTACACAGGCTTGCTAGTAGGGCGCCGAAAAACTCTTACGACCATCTCTCTGGCGCCCTTTCGAGTGTGAAAAGGGGGGGAATTGTATCTGAGGGACACCCCTTCGACGATGCTCAGGGCAGGCTCTCAGACTCCCGGCAATCCCGACTTGTCGGGATCTGCACTCCCCGTTTTTCTACAGCTTTCCAGTGCGCCCGCCA
This sequence comes from Chloroflexota bacterium, assembly GCA_022566795.1. Taxonomy (GTDB): domain Bacteria; phylum Chloroflexota; class Dehalococcoidia; order Lucifugimonadales; genus JADFIF01. Next base: position 18,891 of record JADFIF010000008.1, on the reverse strand, counting down.
CGCCCTGCGTCGCAGTCCATCCGCTTTCAGGCCTCAACGTCCGCATGGCCGATGTTACAGCACGCTCACCGGGCCCGCAATACTTGCGCTGTGGGTGGGATGGGGGCTTGCGAAAAGGGCTCGGCTGGTCTCTCGGAGGAGGGAAGAACGCCAGAGCCGAGGCTGGGTTGTTGACAGGCTATGGCCTCACTCCCTGGCGCTTGGCGCGCGGTCCTCTGCTCACACCCAGCGCCGACGAAAGGCCAACGCCATCGTCACGAACCCGACTGGAGCAATGCCTGCCATCCAGTCCCAGTGGACGAAGCGGCCGAACAGCGGGTTGATCGTGGCGCTGGCCACGATGGCTACGCCGACGACCAGCGCCGCCCAGAAGAGCGAGAATGCCCAGGTCCTCGAACCGGGCTGGTCAGTGGCGCTACCACCTCGCCGCCCTCCGCCCGTTGCCCTTTTCGCCATCTCTCACGCTCCTCGCTCAACAGGGTGCTGAAAAACTCTTTCGACTATCCCCTTCGATGGTTCGACAAGCTCACCACAGGCTTTGCTCAGGGCAGGCTCTCTGGTGCCCTTTCGAGCGAGGAAAGGGAAGAATTTTGTATCTGAGGGACACCCCTTCGACGATGCTCAGGGCAGGCTCTCAGACTCCTGGCAATCCCGACGGATCGGGACTGCACTCCCCATTTTTCATCAGCCTGCTACGCCACTGCTTCCAACGGGCACGACACCGCCACCACCTTAGGTGCGAATTCGGGGCGAAAGGTGCGAGTCCATTTGAGTGGCAACCCGCATGCAGACGATGCCGCGCTGGTTGTAACCCGCGACGTAGGCGAGTCAGAACGCGGTGTAGCCACCGTCGACTGGGATGGCAACTCCGGTGACGTAGTCTGAGGCAGCGCTGGCCAGGAAGACTGCGGTGCCCGCCATCTCCCCCGGCTCTCCCCACCGGCCCAGAGGAATGCGCGCGCTTATGAAGTCGTAACGGTCGGGGAAATCGGACTTGATAGGCGCGGTGAGGTCGGTGTGTATCCAGCCGGGAAGGATGGCGTTGACCTGGACGTTGTCCTTCGCCCAGGCGATGGCGAGGCTCTTGGTGAGCTGGACCACCCCACCCTTGCTGGCGGAGTACGCCGCCACCCAGTCGCTCCCGAAGATGGACGTCATGGACCCGATGTTGATGATCTTACCTCCACCGGCCTCTACCATGTGGGGGTATACCTCTCTCGCGCACAGAAACGAGCCCGTAAGATTGACGTCGACGACCTTGCGCCACTCGTCGGCCGTGTAATCCTGAGGAGGCTTGCGGATGCTGATGCCGGCGTTGTTTACGAGGATGTCGATTCGGCCGAACTCGTCAACCGCCGCCTTGGCCATCGCCGCCACCGACGCCTCGTCGGCAACATCTGTCGAGATTCCGGTTGCTCTGCCGCCGAGTTGTTGAAGCTCTCGCACGGAGGCGCTCGTCTTCTCTCGGTTACGAGCGGCCACGACGACGCCTGCCCCAGCCCGCGCCAACCCCTTTGCGATGCCGAGGCCGATGCCGCCGTTGCCGCCGGTGACGATTGCGACTTTACCGGTCAGATCGAACAGCTGCGCCGACACCGGCAACTCCCGATTTAGAAGCCATCTCAAAAGGCACATGCCTTATTACCACCCGCCCGCCCTCAGGGTTTTTTTGTTCCTGGGGGCGCGTCCCCCAGACCCCCTGCCTGAGGGGTCAGCCCCTCTGGACTCCCCGGACGGGGTCTTGAGATAGTCACTTCATGGGCAAAACAGCGGAGGTCGCAGGCAGGAATAGCGACCAAATAGCCTATTGACGAAGATGGCGTCGGCCAGCGGGGGGCGCGCCGCCTACTTCTTCGCCGGCAGCGCCACCAGGGCCGACCCGGGCGTAGTCTTCTCGCCCTTGTGATTCTCCAGCCAGATGTCGCACTCGACGAGGTTCTCGCCGTTCTCGACGTACTTCTTGGTCACCACACCCTTGGCGTAGATGGGAGTGCCTGGAACGTCCATGCCTCGATACTGGGCGCTCAGCTTCCTAAGCATCCCGTGCTCGCCCACCCAGTTGGTCATGAGGTGCCCGAGGAACGCGTTCTTCAGCGCGCCGTGCAGGATGACGTTTGGCAGTCCGTTCGCCTTGGCGAACTCCTGGTCGTAGTGGATCTGATAGTAGTCTCCAGACGCGCCGGCGTACTTCACTAGCTGCTGCGTCGTCGGGTTTTTCTCGACCGTCGGCAGCTCCATCCCCTCTTCGACGTCCTCGAAGTAAAGTTGCTCGGACATGATCTTCCTCCGCTGGCGGTGCACTGCGTGACTGTTGACTTCTACCCTTCCGGCGGCTGATAGCTGATGCCGGTGCCCCGCTGGACGGCCACAAGCCGGCCAAACTGGTTTATATACCTGGTCTCTCTGATGATGAAGAGCATGTTGCCGAGCCGGCCGGGCCGCTCGAAGATGTCCGCGACCTTGGTCGTGACGGTGATGGTGTCGCCTGCTCGTGCCGGCTCGAAGTACTCCCACTCGCTGCCCCCATCGAGGGCTGCGCCGTAAGGGCTTCGCACCTCTACTTTGGCAGGCCCGGCGCGCATGGAGCGCAGGAACGTAGGGGGCGCCACGATACCGCCGTAGCGCGTCTTGCGAGCGGCCTCTTCGTCGTTGAAGATCGGGTTCGGATCGCCTATGGCCTCCGCGAACTTGATGATCGCTCCCAACTCGACCTTGTGGCTGAGAGGATCCGACTCGACGCCCACGCCGTCTCGCATCTCCTGGGAAATGGCAGACTGTTGCGTCATTGGCACTCCTCGACAGTGCTGAGCGGCTGGGGTCGCCATCCCCGCAGGTCGATTTCAGGCCCACGGTATGGGTCTCAGCCTGGAGCCCATCGCGTCGTTGGGCAGGCACTGGTGGATGGTCAGGTCGCTGGCAAGTTTACGATTGGGGTCGTTTGGTGTCAAGAAAGTTTTGCGCCGGGAGCGACCCTTCTGTCTGCTCCCGAGCCCCCAAGCCAAACCTCCGGTCGCGCCCCGCTAGTCAGCGGCTCAAACCTTCTCGAGGTTCGCAAAGCCCAGCAGCAGCCGCTTTATACCGTGCTCCTCGCCGAAGACCACTGTCACCCGATAGTCGTCGCCGGACGGGTCGCACGCCATGACTATGCCGTCGCCGAACTTGGCGTGGCGCACCTTGTCGCCCGTGGCGATGCCGGGAGCCTGCGCTGGTGTAGCGCCGTTGCCCGCACCTGCCTCGTCCTCCCCCCGCCGCCTGGCGGCAGTGGCGGCGCGGGTCCAGCCGGCGGAGGCGCTGGCCCTGGCGGCAGGCCGAGGCGGCGCGACGATCAGGTCTTGGGGGATATCGGCGAGAAATCTCGAAGGAATGCTGGGCATCGATCCACCGCGGAATCCTCGGCGGAAGGCCCGCAGCAGATACAGACGCTCCTTGGCCCGGGTAATGCCGACGTAGCAGAGCCGTCGCTCCTCTTCCATCTCGGCGGGGTCTCCGCTGTCGATGGAGCGCTGATGAGGCAGGATTCCCTCCTCCATGCCTACGATGAACACCACGCGAAACTCGAGCCCCTTCGCCTGATGCAGGGTTATCAGCGTGATGGCGTCCGGCCTTTCCTCGAACGAGTCGATGTCGCTGACCAGGCTGACGTTCTCCAGGAACGCGGTCAGAGCCTCCTGGACTCCCAGCTCCAGGAAGTCGCGGGCGGCGCTTCGGAACTCCTGAATGTTCTCCAGCCGCTCTTCGCCTCGGTCGGCCTCTTCCTCCAGGTGGCGCCTGTATCCGGAGCGCTCGAGTACCAGGTCGATGAGCTCGACCAGGTCCACCGAGTCGCGCTGCTCGGCCAGCCCCTCGATCAGCCTTCGGAAGTCGATCAGCGATCTGGCCGCCCGCGGCGTCATCGGAAGCTCCGTGCCCTCGTCCCTGGCGCCGGCCACCCGGCCGATGGCGGAGAACAGCGACGTTTCGGCCGCCCGGGCCATCCGGGTCAGCTCATCCAGAGTGCGTTGGCCTATCCCTCTGGAGGGCACGTTGACCACTCTGGTCAGGGCGACGTCGTCGTTGGGATTGGCAACGAGGCGCAGGTACGCCGCGACATCCTTGACCTCTTGCCGCTGGTAGAACTTGAGGCCGCCGACGACCTGGTAGGGCATTCCATATCGCAGGCACGCCTCTTCCAGGGCTCTGGACTGGGCGTTCACTCTGTACATGACGGCTACCTCGCCCAGGGTGCAGCCGGCCTTACCGCCGCCCTTGAGCCCCTGCCCCGTCAGGTTCTGTATCTCGCTGACGACGAACTGCGCCTCTTCCTGCTCGTTGTATCCCTCGTTGACTACGATGGGTACGCCCTTGCCATTGTTGGTCCACAGGTCCTTCTCGACCCGCTGAGTGTTAGGAACGATGACCTTTCGGGCCGCGTCGAGGATGGTCTGAGTGGAGCGGTAGTTCTCCTCCAGAGCGATGACTTTGGACTCGGGGTAGTCCTGCTGAAAGCTCAGGATGTTGCGGATGTCGGCGTTACGCCAAGAGTAGATAGACTGGTCCGGGTCGCCCACCACGCAGAGGTTGCGGTAGGCCTTGGTCATCTGTCTGGCGATGGCGTACTGCGCCACGTTGGTGTCCTGGAACTCGTCTATCATGAAGTGGACGTAGCGGTTTTGATACTTGTCGGCGACCTCCGGGTAGCGCTCGAAGAGGGAGTGGGTCCTGAAGAGCAGATCGTCAAAATCGACCGCCGAGCTCTGGGCCAAGAGCTCCTGGTAGCGCTCGTACACTCTCAGCACGACCTCGTCGAAGTAGGTCTCCCGCCGCAGACCGAAGCCCTCTGTTCCGATAAGCTCGCTCTTGGCGCTGGAGATGGCCGAGAGGACGGCCCTGGGCGCGAAGCGCTTGGGGTCGATCTCCAGCTCCTTCATGCTGCGCTTGATCAGGTCGACCTGGTCGGCGTCGTCGTAGATGGCGAAGTCTCGGTCGAGACCGATGGTCTCGCCCTCGCGGCGCAGGATCATGGCGCAAAAGGCGTGGAAGGTCCCCGCGGTCAGGTCCTTGACCGCGAGGCCGAGAAGCTCGCCGAGACGCAGGCGCATCTCCCGCGCGGCCTTGTTGGTGAAGGTCAGGGCGGCGATTCGGTGCGGCCGCACTCCGCAGACCCGCACCAGGTAGGCGATGCGGTGCGTAATGACGCGAGTCTTGCCGCTGCCGGGGCCGGCGACGATCAGCAGGGGGCCGTCGATGGTCTCGACGGCTTCGCGCTGCTTGGGGTTCAGTCCTTCGAGGATATCGGATGCCATCGTCTTGGCGATTATAACACCGGGGGCGGCGCCGTTACGCTCACTTGGCTTGGAGGTTGGCGGGCCCGGCCGCGGTATCCCGAGCCAGCCGGAACCGCCCAATGGCGCGCAGGTTGGCGGTCCATGGTGCGACGGCGACTGGCTAGACGACGAAGAGCGGGGCTGACTCGGTTATGACCCGCGTCTCCGCGGCGACGGCTTGGCGCAGGAACTTGGGCACCGAGAAGATGCCGAGGTGGGTTATGCCGTCGTAGAAGCGCAAGGGGGCTTTCACCCGCTCGGCTATCAGCGCGTCGACCTGCTGCGCCGAGAGCGAGGCCGGGTCCGGGCCCAGCGAGCCGATGACGAATCCCCATGTGGAGGCGAACGAAGGGATGAAGGCCTCGCAGTAGGAAACCTTTGGGAAGACCGAGCCCACGGTCTTCGTCACAGCCGAAAAGCACTGCTGGTAGAAGGCGGGGCCCGTGGGCCCCGACTGGGCAACCATGAGGCCGTCCGGCTTCAAGCGGTCTCTGAGCAGAAGGTAGAATTCCTGGGTAAAGAGGGCGTGCGCAGGGCCGCCCTCCAGCGGGTCCGGAACGTCGATGATGGCTACATCGAACCGGTCGGGCGTCTCCTGAAGGAAGGCCAGGGCGTCGCGGTGGTGCAGCTCCAGCCGTTGGTCTTCGAAGGCGCCCCGATGGTGGTTCGGCAGATACCGACGGCAGAGGCTCACGACCTCGCTGTCGATGTCCACCATGACGCATCGCTTCACGGACGAGTGAGCCAGCACCTCCCGGGCCGTGGCGCCCTCGCCGCCCCCGGCGATCAGGACCTGCGTCGGGGCAGGATGCGCCAGCAAGCTCGGATGGACCAGCGTCTCGTGGTAGACGAACTCGTCGACCTCTGTCGACTGGGTCTTGCCGTCGAGCACAAGGCTGCGGCCAAAGCAGGCCGCGTCGACGATCTGGACATCCTGGAAGGCCGTGGTGCCCTTGAACAGCACCTGGTTGATCCGCTCCGCCTGTATCAGGTCGGGGGTAATGTTCTCGTAGTTCCAGTGGCCTTCGGGAGGTTCGGTGGATGGATGCGACATCACACCGACGATGCTGTCAGCTCTGAGATAATGCCCCGCTGGACTTCAGTGACTTGGGGCTGCGCACACTGCAGGCTCTCGATGATCCGCTCAGCGGCCTTATGGGGCTTGAAGTTGCTGCCACAGGTGAATATGTCAACTGCCGCGTATGCGTGCTCGGGCCACGTATGTATACATAGATGGGACTCCGCAATGGCGATTATCCCCGTGACTCCAAGCGGATCGAACTTGTGGAAGTTCTCTCCCACGATGGTTGCCCCGGCCTCGCCCGCCGCGTCCAACATCGCCTTTTTGATGAAGCTGAAATCGTCCAGAAGCCCCGAGTTGCACTCCTTCAGATCCAACAACAGATGCGTACCTAGTGCATTCAATCACCTGCCCCCCCGTCTCAAAATTGCCCGTGCGGCATCGACGAAAAGCAATTATACATTAACTGCCGGACGGGGAACAGGTCAGGGTGGCCCTGGCTCAGTTTGAAGGCCTCGCGTCACCACAGATCGCCGACTCTGCCGCGGCTTGGCAGGCCCTTTTGCTCCCAGTAGCCTTTGGGAAAGCCGGTGACAAGCTCGATTCGGACCACCCATTTGGCCCACTTGTATCCGTACGTTTCGGGAGCTACGAGCCTGAGCGGGTATCCGAACCGGTCGATCTGCTGTCCGTTGATCTCGTAGGCCATGAAGGCATCCGACGACGCCAGGTCGTCGAGGCGATGGGTGGTGTAGTAGCCATCGGCGCAGTGAAAGACTGCGGACTCGGCGGCAGCGGTGGGCTGTGCCCTCTCGAAGAGGGTGGATAGTCGCACCCCCTTCATCGACGAGTTGTTTCGGAACCCGCCGACGCAGTCCATGCGGATGGGGCGCTCCTCGGAATCCATGTTCCGTAGCTCAGCGAGGGACAGGCGTAACGGCTTGTCGATCTCGCCCATCAGCTCGAGGGAGTAGCGATCGATGTCGACCTCGGGTACCCCCCAGAAGGAGAGGTTGCCAAGGTCCTTCATCGGCGTCGGCTTGTTCTGTCTATTGACGCCGGCCACCTTCTTCATCGCCAGCACCCCGAAGATGCCAGCAGCCGTCAGCGGCTTGCGCACAGGATACGGGAACGCGACCCAGACATAGTAGATGAGCCGAAGGACCGGCCTGCTAGTGCTTATGCGGCGAAACCATCCCATAAGACACTCCTGCATCTGAGCTGTTCTGCGTGGGCTTGGGGTGAATTGTAGAAGGTTTGGCGCTGGACGTATAGCTGCCGGCCGGATGCCGAGCTCATTGCCGCATCACAAAAGGGAAGGCCCCGCCTTTCGGCGGGGCCTTAGTACCCCCGGCGCCGGGCTGCTCCCTAGCCGCGGCGCGGAGACCTTATGCTAATCGGAGCCTTGGCTAACTAGCTCGGATTGGCCTTGAAGTCTACCTCTAGTCGCATATCGTCTTCCACACTGATGATGAAGAAGAGCGACGGCTTGCTCATGTCGAAGTCACCGAACTGGAATCTTGTGGTCGCCCGGCCCGTGATGCCCTCGGGTCCGAAGTTGGCAATGACGTCCCACGTCAATGGGGCGGTCACTCCGTGGAGGGTCATGTCCCCATGAAGCTGGAAGCCGGTCTCGCCGCTTTCGGGCAGCGGCCAGGACAGCCCCGACACCTCGCGTATTACGAACTCGGCCAATGGAAATCTGTTGGACTCCAGCGAGTTCCGGCGCAGGAAATTATCCCGCCTGGCCTCATCGCTCCGAAGCGTGCGTAGATCGACCACGATCTTGGACCCCGGCTGGACCGAGCCGTCAGCGCTGAAAACGATCGCGCCGACCACGTCAGGCGTCTCGCCCACGGCATCGCCCGGCACGCTGACTCTGGCCAGCTCCTCCTTCACCCGGTATCGAGCCACCGACCCATCGGCAAACTCGATTACTACGTCGCCTGGCTTCCGTTCGATGCTCGGGGCCTGAAGCGCAAACTGCTGGTCCTCTTCCAAAGCTACCTGCCCCGAGCCGCTGATCAGCGTATAGACGCCGTAGGTGCCGCCGACTACGCCCAACAGGACTGCCACCAGCACACCGATTTGCAGCGGCTTCAGGCTTTTGAAGACATCAAACATGCCGCTTACTGCGTTGTGCCCTCACCGGACCCGATAATGTCCCGCAGCGTGTCGCTTAGGCTCTCGGAGCCCTCACCGAAGGCGCCATGCGACCTCTCGAGGAACGCCCTCAGGTCGAAGCCAGCGCCCTCCAGCCTGGGAAGAATGCTCCGAAGCCGCCGCTGAATGTCAGGGAACGCGCCGGGGCCCGGCCGGAAGTTATGGCCTCGGCCGCCGAAGGGCCGGCCGCGCCAGTGCTTCCCGGCGTCGACGTACCCCTGTTGAACGAGCTTCACGTCGCCATCGACATCCACGACCAGCGTCCTGTCGGTTGTGTTCAACCCGGCCAGCGTGCCTCTCTGCTTCGTCGTGACCACGGTATCGGCGGAGATCGTGTATTCAATCGCCTCAGAACCGTCACCGGCGACCAGATTCAGCGTGAAGGTGCGTTCGTCGACGTTCAGGTCGCTCAAGGTGCCGGCCACGGCCCTGAACGTCTTGAAGCCGTCGTCGGTCTCCAGCACTATCTCGGCCTTGGCCAGCCTGTTGCCGAGCTGCCGGATCAAGCTCAGCACGGGGTTGCCCGGCCCAGCTTTGCGGCCAGCGCGCCGTATGGTTCTGTGGGGGCGATCGCCGACCTCGACTTCGACGGTCAGCGTAACACCATCGCGGACCACCGTGAACGATAGCGTGTCGCCCGGCTCGACCGCACGGACCGCTTGGACGACGTCGACGGCAGTCAGCACGTCTACACCGCCCACCGAGACGATCACGTCGCCCGCAGCGAGCAGGCCTGCCGCGGGGCCGTCGTCTAGCACGCGTCCCACGACCACGCCGCCCGCAATGTCGAGCGCATCCGCCTCCGCCTCCGGCAGCTCGCCGAGAGTAACGCCGATGAATGGAGCCTTATCCTCTGGGGCGGCGTTCCGCTTGAAGCCCGACCCCTGGCCAGACCCCTCCGCACCTCGCCCGTCCCCGAGCTTCGGCTGAACCTCTGCCTGCGCCGCCTGCCGTTCCTGGTCCGCCTGCGTCGTCCCGGCGTTCGCGGCGATTACGGCCGTCAGCGCCATCACGGCCAAGGCCACTACTACCCCCACACTCAGTCTCTTCACTGGATACCGCCTCCCTCCAAGATTGTTTCGCCCGTTACAACGCAAAGAGGCGGCGCCTGGTTAGTGCATCGTCCACCCGAACCTACCACCAACTAACCAGGCACCGCCCATTGGAGGGGACCTCGCTAGCTACTACGGAGGTGCGCTTGCGGCGGATTCGGTATGACCGGACCGAAGGTCACGTCGCGGTCCGACGCTTCCCATCTCCGCACGTTCGATGACTGTAGCAGCGTGCTAGATCGAAGGATTGTCCCTGTCCGGGGTGGGTCCGGGCGGCCAGCCGCCGTTCTCCCAGGGCCCTTAAAGTGCGTCGCGGGGAACCATGTGTCATGCTTGAGCGAAGCGAAGCATCTCTTCCCGGTTGGCGCTGAGACTCTTCGCTTCGCTCAAGAGAGACAATTAAAGGCCCTGCTCGTTTTCCAAATGGGCCTTGACATATAGCGCACATTTGTTCTATCATAAATGTGAAGGGACGGACCCTCTGGGCCGTCTCTTTTTTGTTGGGTCCGATGCCAAGCCCGCCGCGACGAGGTTGCCAATGACCTTTTTCGACTCCAAGGTCTCCAAGTTCTCAATCAACGACACCGCCGACCTGCCACGCGACCTGTCGGCCTACTTGACGGAGGTCCGCGGGCTGCCGGGTCCGAGGTTGCTGAACGAGGTCACAGCCTTGGGAGACTCAGGCGCGAAGTTCATCCCCGGCCTGGAGGATGTGACGGTCAACCTGCGAGGCCTGTTCGACGACACCGTTACAGCAGGTCCCGACGCCGTGCTCGGCCCATTGCGGACCAACACGACCGCCGTGAGTTTCGAATACGGACCGGAGGGGACTGCCGTCGGCGACGTGAAGTACTCCGGCACGTGTTGGGTAAGCCTGTATGAGCTCAGGAGCCGCGTCGGAAACCTCATCGAGTGGCTCGCAACGCTGCAGGTCGAGGGCACTGTCACGCGAGGCGCCTACTAACGGCGATGCGGTTTCGCTGGAGCCGACAGGCGCTTGGCGGCGGGGCAGCCAGGGCGAAGCGGTCTGCCGGGCGGTCAGACCCGTCCGGCCCTGTGGGCGAGGTATATCGAGTCGAGCTGCCCTCGGGCGGTTGGTGGGATATCTTCGTCCGGCCTACATGGGCCCATCTGAGCGAGTGGTCCGACGCCGGCGACGAACTGGTCGACCGAGCGCTGGTATCCCTCACTGCGGGCTGGAGCTTTTCAGGGCCCGCCAGTGTCGAGGCCATCGCCTCGCGAGACCCTGAAGATCTGATCGCCGTGCTGGAGGCGTTCAAGCGTTGCGTCGCACCATACCTGGCCACGCGGAGCCTTCGGGCCGAGGCAGAGGAGCTCTTCGCCGCGCTGATGTCGGGCCAAGTGCCCGCAGCATTCGTCGAGGCCCACCTGATGGCCGCGACCGGCTGGAGCTGGCAGAGGCTACAGGAGACGCCCGCCGACATCGTGCGGCGCATGGGCACCTACCTCGCTGTTGCGCGGGCGGTCGAAGGCGGCGGAGCGTTGAACTTCGAGAACGAAGAGGAGCACGGCTGATATGGGCAGCGAATCAACATCTGCGAGGTTGAACCGGCTTCGGGCAGAGGCCGGCAACGTCGTGCGAACCCTGCGAAGGCTTCCGCCATCCGCGCCGCCAGCGGCCGAGGCGCCAGAGCAGTCGGCGCGGCTCACCCGGCTCCGTGCCGAGACTGACGCGGCCCTGCGTTCCCTCCCGAGGTTGGCCCCCACCGCCGGGTCGACACCGGAGGCACCCTCTGCCCGAGTGCGCGGGCGGCCCTCCATGAGCGCGGCGATGATCCCCACGGCACGACCTGCTACCTCAAGCTTGGCCGGTGATTCGACGGTAAACGTCAACCTGGTGGGCGGTACGATCTTCCTCGACGACGAGCGAGCCATCAGAGCGCTGGCGAAGGAGATTAAACGTCTGCTCGCGGAGGACCGCCGCAGGGGGCTAGGCGTCGGTGGCTAGACAAGGCACCAGCAGGAGGCGAATTAGTGGCCCAGGCTAAGTGGTTGGTTCAGGTCGACTGGAACGACGATGGCGACTTCTCCGACGCCAACGAGGACGTGACGGCGGATGTGCTCGGGCTCACCCTGGAGCACTTTCGCGACCTGTCCAGCGGCCACCTGGAGGCGGCACGCCTCGAGCTTCAGCTCAGGAATGACGACCACAAGTACAGCCCGCCCAACACGTCCTCGCCGCTCAGCGGCAATCTGAAGCCTGGCCGCAAGACGTGGGTGCGTGCGGCGTACCCCTACGACGGCTTCTCCGACGCCGGCGGAACGCCGCTTTCAGCTCATACTCTCGACCTCGACTCGGGGTTCGCGTGGACCCAGCACCTCGGCGGCTTTCAGATCGTCGCCGGCGGGGGCGTCGAAACCGACAGCACCCAGGGTAACGGCGATTGCGTGGCAACCGTCGACTTCCTCGACGCCAACGTATCTCTTGGCTGCGACTTTACCCTCGGGACCGACTCTGCCGATCGTGGAGGTCTCGCCTTTCGGTTCTCCACCACCAGCGACTACCTGTACGCGAGGGTCACGGGCTCGGCCATCGAGGTGCGGAAGGTCGATGGCGGGGCCGACAGCCTGGTCGCCAGCGCGGCTTACACCTGGCCCAGCGCCTCGAAGAGGTTCTTGCAAGTCGTCCTGCACGGCACGTCCATCCGCGTCTTCGTCGACAGCACCGAGATCGTGGACACGACCTCATCCTTCAACACCACCGCGACGAGGCACGGCCTGTTCTGCGACGATCAGGCCGACCACGCGTGGAACGCCTTCGGTGGGTGGGTGTCGATGTTCTTCGGCACGGTCGACTCGATACATCCCAGGCCAATCAGGTCGGCGCAGTACTGCTACCTGCGGGCGCTGGACGAGCTCGAGCGGCTGACCAGCGTGACGCTGTACACCTACTCGGCCTCCCCGCTGCCGCAAACGTCCGACGAGATCCTGGGAGATATCCTCGACTACGCCGACGTGGACTCCGGCTCGCGGCAGCTCGACTCGGGAACGACTCTGGTGCCCAGCCTGTTCAGCCCGCCCATCTGGGGTGTCCAGGCCACCGATGAGATCCATCGTCTCCAAGACGAGGAGGATGGGTTCGCCTACGTCGACGGACACGGCTACTGGCGCCTGGAGAACCGGACCCACCGGAGTGGAGGGCCCCATACGGCGTCTCAGGCCACTATAAAGGAGGTGAATGACGGCGCCAACGCCTTCTTCTCCGAGCTGGTGTGGGACGACGGAGCGGGGAACATCGAGAACGTCGTGTTCGTGAGGATCAGGGACGCGACGACCCAAGGCCTCCAGACCGCCTGGACCCTGAAGGAGAAGCCCTCCTTTGCCTCAGACGAGACCAAGGACTTCCTGGCCGAGTCCGAGGACTACGACATCGTGGCCGGCCAGCTTACGCCTCTGGAGAACACCGACTACGACGCCAACACCGCTCAGGATGGCTCGGGCACGGACATATCCAGCGAGCTGACCGTAACCCACCCTAACACCGCCGACTTCAACGGCAAGGGGACTCTCATCAGGGTAACGTTCGGTGCTACGGCCGGGTACCTGACGCTGCTGAAGCTCCGCACTCTCAACGCCTTCCTGTTCGACGACCCGCTGCTGGTGCTTGCCGAGGATGCCACCAGCAAGAGCACCTACGGCCAGCGCGTCAAAAGCATCGAGGCCCGGTGGACCCGCGAGGTGGCCGTGGCGCAGGCCACCGCCGATTCCAGACTTGCGCGCAAGAAGGACCCGAAGACCGTGCTCAACGTCGTCGTGTCCAACGGCTCCAGGGCGAACCTGATGCTCATCCTCCAGCGGACCTTCTCGGACCGAGTCACCGTCACCTACAGCGACATGGGCATCGACGGCGATTTCTTCGTAGAGGGGCACCGGGTGACGGTCGGAGAGGGCTGGACCAGGGTCGCCCGCGAGCTGTTGCTGGAGGGGGTGTAGTTTCGGGATCGGTCGAGAAGTAGTTGGTATGCGAGGGTAGGACGTTGCAGATTGACCTGTCGCCGTTTGTGAACGCGGGTATAGCGGGTATCGTACTCGTGTGGTTCATGCTTCGCCTGGAGCGCATCCTGTCGCGCCTGGAAGAGAGCCTTCAGCTCATGGCCCGGGCCATCATCCGCCTGGCAGCACGGCGGGAATCCGAGATCGCCGCGGAACTGAGCAGCGCAATCTCGAGAGGCCGCGCTGAAAAGAGCTAGCCGCCACGGTGTAGCCGGCCGTGCGAAAGCCTTTCGCCTCGCGTGAGCGGCGGCTCCGCTCTGCCAAGGGCCTCGTGCGCCGCGATGGCAGCCGGAGACGTTCTTGAGCTCGGAGCACGTAGAGGGCACTCGTCGGACAGCTCGCGCCGACGTTTAGAGCGCCACTTCGGTCCCCATGCCTCGCCCTCGCGCCTTTTCGAGCACGAGCCTCGCCGCCACGGCGTCTTGGACCGCGACACCGACCGACTTGTACAGCGTCACCTGCTCTGCCGAGGTCCGTCCGGGCTTCGCGCCCGATATCAGCTCGCCCACCTCGGCGTGCACGTGGCTCTTGGCGATGCGCCCGTCGCGGATGGGCCATAGCAGGTCGTTGGCTCCGGCCGGAGGCGGCGCGAGCGCCGAGTCGCGCGACTCGACGACCACCAGCGCGTTGGCAACGGTATCATCGTCCAGCTCCCTGCCCGCCGGATTCAGCCCGACCGAGTTGACGTGCGCGCCGGCCCGGAGCCACCGCCAGCGCAGCACCGGCTCGGTGGAGTGCGTCGCCGTGCACACGATGTCTGCGCCCGAAGCGGCGTCCTCGTAGGAGGCGGCTGCCACCACCGTGAGGCCGAGCTCGTCCGACAGCTCCCGGGCCACGGTCACTGCCTTTTCCCGATTGCGGCCGGCGACCCGAATCTCCCGAACCGGCCGAACGCGGGGAATTGCCCTCGCATGCGCCCGCGCCTGCACTCCAGTGCCCAGCAGCGCCAACACGTGTGCGTCGCCACGGGCCAGAAGCCGCGTCGCCAGCGCGGAGCCCGCGGCGGTCCGCGTCGCCGTGATATGGCTGCCGTCCATGACGGCCTCGACGACGCCCGTGCCCGCGTCGAACACCGCGATCATCGCATGGTGGCTCTCGAGCCCCAGAGCGTCGTTGTGGGGGAAGACGCTAACCAGCTTCACCGCCAGCGATTCGGAGGACGGCAGGTAGGTCGGCATGACGCCGACGAAGGCCGACCTGGCCGGGACGTCGGCGGCGATGCGGGGTGGCAGCGACACGGTGCCCGCGCTCAGCTCCACCATCGCGGGCGCCAAGGCGTCCACAAGCTCGTCCAGGTCGATTAGGGACTCGACCTCCCGTCGGTTGATCACCAGCATGGGCGGAATTATATCATCGCCCTTGCAGGCCATGCCGACGCCGCTCAGAGCCCTCTAGGCGAATGGCACGAAAGTCCTTGTCAAACACGACTTAAGTACTGCCGCGGTGCCGTTCCTTGTGGGTCAAACCCAGTAGTAAACTGAGATCATGGAATGCTGCGCCGAACACTACCCGTCATGAGCACCGGATCTGATAGGTCACATATGTTTGTCATAGGCGCTGCCGCATTAGCCTTGGCGCTCGTCCACGTAGCGTGCGGCTCTCAGGCGTCTGTGGTTCCTAGTCCGACATC
The DNA here is from genome assembly GCA_022566795.1 of Chloroflexota bacterium. GTDB lineage: Bacteria > Chloroflexota > Dehalococcoidia > Lucifugimonadales > JADFIF01. Next base: position 3,708 of record JADFIF010000008.1, on the reverse strand, counting down.
TCTGCCAACAACTGCATCGTCGACAGTAGGAAACACCCCGTCCTTTCCAGGAGCCAACCTACTGATCAATGTCGTCGACGAACAGGGACAGCCTGTGACAGATGGGACTATTGAGGTCTCGGTCGAAAATGAAGGGGCATTCGACTATTTAGACTTCAACTATTCCGTGAACCTGGCAACGTTCGGCGGTGGTGGCTTATTGGGCATCCATCCTCCGCCGAGGCGTCACCTTGCAAAGATGCTCTTACAGGTCGTAACACTCAACGGAAAGAGGAGCGACACGTTGGTGGTCAGGAACGACGACTTCTGGGAGGCGGTTGACCCAGATCGTGACTACGTCGCGGCTCACACTTTTGACCTTGGGAAGACCGGCAAGGTCTCTGAGCTCGTCTATCCAAAACCGACTGAGCGGGCACCTTCCAACCAAAGAAACGTTCCCTCGGTACCTGGGAATGCCGTTCTCATCAGCGTTATAGGTGAGCAGGGGCTACCTGTTGAAGAAGGGACGATAGAGATCTCAGTGGAGAATCAGGTCGTTCCTCAATGGGACTTTGCCTACAGCGTTGATCTCTCCTCGGTCCTCCCGGATGGCTTGTTGTCGCTTTTTCCGCCGTCGGGCCGTGTACCTTCCACAGTTTCGATACAGGTGGTGACCCAAACGGGAGAAGCGAGCGATACCTTGGTCATCGGAGGCAACGAGTTCTGGCAAGCCGTTGTGGCCACGGACCTTGACTACGTCGCAGTCCACCAGTTTGACTTGGCGAAAAGCGGCACAACCTCAAGCGTAATTTACATAACTGAGCCTCAGCCGTAAAAGGCCAGGCCGGAGTTGCCTTCCACCTCCTCGGGCATCTTCGCCAGGATCAATAGCGAATAAAACCCTGCCATTTCCCACTCGGCGGCCCCTCTCTAACCGGTATGACGCCCGCCGGTCAGCCGCGTGCCGAGCTGCGGCACTGTCTCCACCCTGTGGCAGATGGGGTATCGCGCATTCAAAGCACGGTATGGAAGCCGCTGCCCGAGTCGATCAAGCGTTACTGGTCGACGGAGCTCCGTCGACCCCCGCTATCGGGAGTGCAGAGCCCGTGATCCGGCGTCCGAGGACGCCCACGGTGCCCCTCAGAGGCGTTGACATGGCGAAGTGGCGCTTGTATAATTTGCGTTTGTCGCCTCCAGAGGTGGCGGGTTATCTCTTGTCCTCCAGCAAGCGGTTAGAGGTTAGTGGTATGCCGACTGTGAATCAGCTAGTCCGAAAAGGAAGGCACCCCAGACGCCGGAAGGACAAGGCGCCGGCCCTCAGCTACATGTTCAACTCGTTGAAGAACCGAGGCCGCAAAGGCTCGGGCTCTCCGCAAAAGCGGGGGGTCTGCATTCAGGTCAGGACCCAGACACCTAAGAAGCCCAACTCGGCCCTGCGCAAAGTGGCGAGGGTGCGACTGACCAATGGCATGGAGGTTACGGCGTACATTCCAGGTGAGGGCCACAACCTTCAGGAACACTCCGTCGTGCTGATGAGGGGGGGCCGTGTGAGGGACCTCCCGGGCGTTCGATACCACATCATTCGCGGTGCGCTGGACACCGCCGGTGTGGCCGATCGCAGGCGCGGCCGAAGCAAGTATGGAACCAAGAAGACACCAGGGCTGGTCTAGAAACAACGATGTCTCGCCGAAGAAGAGCTGAGAAAAGAAAGATACCTCCCGACCCGAAGTTCCAGCACCGCGAGCTGAGCCAGTTTATCAATAAGGTGATGCTCAACGGGAAGAAGACGGTGGCGCAGCGCATCGTCTACACCGCGCTGGACCAGGCTGAGCGCGAGGCGCACCGGCCCGGCATCGAGGTGTTCGAGCAGGCGGTGCGAAACGCGACGCCCATGGTCGAGGTAAAGTCGAGAAGAGTGGGCGGCGCCACCTATCAGGTGCCGATCGAGGTACGTCAGGAGCGAAGGCTGGCCCTTTCGCTCCGGTGGATCGTCAACGGAGCCAGGGCCCGAAGCGGCCGGCCGATGGCCGAGCGGCTGGCCCAGGAGCTTCTGGAGGCATCCCGCGGTCAGGGTGCGGCGGTCCGACGGCGCGAAGACCTTTACCGGATGGCGGAGGCCAACAGGGCGTTCGTCCACTATCGCTGGTAGAGCGAGGCATGAGAGTCAATGGGCCGGCGGCCAAAGAGATGACGACCAAGGCTTCAATGAAATGTACCCGGAACATCGGGTTCATCGCGCACATCGACGCTGGAAAGACGACGGTGTCCGAGCGTGTGCTCTTTTTCGGGGGCAAAATCTACAAGATCGGCGGCGTCGACGAGGGTACTACGGCGCTGGACTGGATGGCCCAAGAGCGGGAAAGGGGCATCACCATCACGTCTGCCGCAACGACGTTGTCGTGGAACGGCTACACCATCAACATCATCGACACCCCTGGACACGTCGACTTCACCGCCGAGGTGGAGCGCAGCCTTCGTATACTGGACGGCGGCGTGGTGGTCTTCGACGCGGTGGCCGGCGTACAGCCTCAATCAGAGACGGTTTGGCGGCAGGCAGACCGCTACCACGTGCCGCGCATCTGCTTCGTCAACAAGATGGACAGGGTCGGCGCCGACTTCCACCGTACCATCGACAGCATAGCCCGCCGGCTTCAGGCCAATCCCGTCGCCATCCAGATCCCCGTCGGAGTCGAGGACAGCTTCAGAGGGGTGATCGATCTCGTCGAGGAGAGGTCGCTGGTCTTCTCCGACGAGGTGTCGGATCCGCCCGCCGAGGGCCCGGTGCCGGAGGAGCTCATCGAGGAGTTTCGCATCTACCGAGGCCAGATGGTGGAGAAGATCGCGGAGACCGACGATGAGCTGATGGTCAAGTACCTAGATGATGCGGAGATCTCCAATGCGGAGATCAAGAGCGCCCTGCGGAAGGCGACGATAGCATACAGCCTCGTGCCGGTGCTATGCGGGAGCGCCCTGCGGACGCGCGGCATACAGCCGCTGCTCGACGCCATAGGTGACTACCTCCCCTCCCCGCTGGACGTCCCGCCCGTACATGGCAAAGATCCCAAAAGCGGCGAGGAGATCGAGGTCGGGCCGAGCGAAGACGCTCCCTTCGCCGCACTCGCGTTCAAGACCGTGACCGACTCCTTCATCGGAAGGCTCGTGTACTTCCGGGCGTACTCCGGAACAGCCAAGACCGGGTCGATGGTACTCAACTCCTCCAAGGGGACACGCGAGCGTCTGGGCCGCATCGTGCGAATGCACGCCCAGCATCGCGAAGAGGTCGAGGAGGTGCGCGCGGGGGAGATCGCGGCCGCGGTCGGGCTCAAGGACACTGTGACGGGCGATACTATCTGTGCGATCAGCTCACCCGTGGTGCTGGAGACGATCACCTTCCCTGAGCCGGTCGTTTCGGTGGCCATCGAACCGAAAGCTCGGGCCGATCAGGATAAGCTGGTCGACGCGCTGGGGAAGCTCTCCGACGAGGACCCGACTTTCAAGGTGGCCTACGACTCGGAGACTGGTCAGACCGTAATTTCGGGTATGGGCGAGCTTCACCTCGAGGTCCTGATCGAACGGATGAAGCGCGAGTTCAAGGTAGAGGGCAACGTCGGGAAGCCGCGCGTGGCATACCGAGAGGCGATAACCTCGGCCTCCAGGGTGCAGGGTCGGTTGGTGCGTCAAACGGGCGGTCACGGCCAGTACGCCGATGTTTGGATCGAGATGGAGCCG
>JADFIF010000083.1 GCA_022566795.1 Chloroflexota bacterium | reverse complement strand
CCCGCCATCGTGGCGTATGCGACGATGAGCAGCCACTTGTGGTTGAGGGCGATTCCGATTATTCGGAGGATTATCTTCATACGCTAGTTTGGGCCCTTGCCGCCAAGCATATTTTCACGCCGTTATTGCAGACCAACCCACAACGCAATTCATGGCTCGCAATTCCCTATTTTACTACTTGTCGGGGGGGCGAGCGCAAGTACTCGGTGGATGAGATTGCGAGAACCTCTTTCAGGCACGTGTCCGGGCACTCGGTCTTGGGGAAGTGCCCGATGGAGCGACGCGGTTCCTGCCCGGAGCCGGCGTGGATTATGGTGCCTGCCGCGGTTCATTTGAGCCAGGGCCGAAGAATCGGTTGCCTCCCTGGAAGCCTCCACCGAAGAATCCTTCGCCTTCTTCAGGCAGCAGTAGTATGGCGCTCGCCTCGACGGCCCCGTCTCGCCGCTGGCCGATGACGGTCACGCGCAAGCCCTCGATGAGGTCTGCTAGCGAGCCCTGGGAGAACAGCTGGATCGTAGTCTCATCGGTGACGGTTGCCTGGAGAGGTCCTTGGGGCGTGTTCACGGTGATCACGTTCCCGTCGAGCGCGTCGATGGTACCCGTCAGTCCCGACCCAAGGCCGCCGCCCAGACGGCCCCCGCCAAATCCACCACCGCCGAACTGCCCCTGGCCTTGGAACTGCTGGCGGAGCTGGGCCAACTCCTCAGGAGTGGCGTCGCCGGACTGAATGCGCTGGCGGAGCCGGTCCAACGAGGCAACGTCCGCGCCATCGGATTGCTGGAAACCGCCCGACGGGACGGGCACGTCCGGCGTGGCCTGTGCAGCCTCCGCCTCCTGACTTTTGCCCAGCGCGATGCCACCTACGAAGGCCCCTCCGATGCTAATCCCCAGGGCTACTACGACGCTTATCAGTAAGGTGAACGATCTTCCGGACATCTACTTACCTCCTGTGTTCCTGGTCGTCACTCGTGTCTCAAGGCCTCGATGGGGTGAAGGGCCGCGGCGCGCATGGCGGGATATATGCCAAAGAAGAGCCCAATGGCGGCCGAGACGACCAGCGCCAAGACGGCGATGTCTCCGCTGAACGCCGTCTGGAAGCTTTGGCCCGCCAGGGTCCGTCCGTCTATGAGCCGGGCCACGGCGAGTCCCATAAGCACTCCGGCTCCGCCGCCGCCAAGGCTCAGCATCGTGGCCTCCGACACGAACTGGAGCAGGATGTCTCTGCGTTTCGCGCCCATGGCCTTGCGGACGCCTATCTCGCGCGTCCTCTCGGTCACGGAGACCAGCATGATGTTCATGATTCCTATGCCGCCTACGAGCAGCGAGATGCCCGCAATGGCGCCGAGAAAGACGACGAAGGTTTCGGTCGTCTCCTCGAGGGTTTCGATGGTCTCCTGCTGGCTGGATATGGTGAAGTCGTCCTCACCGTTTAGCCGGTGCCTCAGGCGAAGGACAGTAGCTATCTCCTGGATTGCCCTGTCCATCGCGCCTTCGTCGCGGACTTCGACGTTGATGGTCTGGACCGAAACGCCGCCTTGAGTCGTGCGCTGAGAGGCAAGCCGATAGTAGGCGGTGGTAATGGGTACGAGAACCTGATCGTCAAAGAGCCCAAAAGCGGTGCCTCCCTGGCTCTCGAGCACGCCGATAACGGTGAACCGCCGGCCGTTTACCCTGAGGGTCTGCCCGACGGGATCGCGGAGGCCGAACAGTGTTTCTGCAACGCTCGACCCGATCACGACGACCTCCGAGCGCCGCGCGACGTGGGTGCCGGAGATAAACTGCCCCGACGCAACCGGGAAGTTGCGCACGAACTGATACTCGGGCGTGACTCCGACGATCTGCGTGAAGGTGTTGTTCCTACCGGCGACGATCTGCCCGGAGGTGCGCAGCTCCGGCGCGACGGCCGCGACCGATGAGGCAAGAGTTGGGTCCAAAAGAGCATAGGCGTCGTCGAGGGTAAGCGTAGCTGCGCTGCCCTGCCCGCCGAAGACACCGCCGCCCTGACTGACCGACCCTGGTCGAACGAATAGCAGGTTGGTGCCCAGCGACTCGATTCGCGAGGTGATAGCCTCCTGCGCACCCCTGCCTATGGACATGAGGGAGATGACCGCGGTCACCCCAATGACGATGCCCAAGACGGTCAGCCCGGCCCTCAGCTTGTTGGCCCCGAGAGACGAGACGGCTGTCCGCAGCGTGTCGAGAGGGCTCATGAACCTACGCCCCCCGGCCTGCCGTTGGGCCGTTCCGCGAAGCCGAACCGACAGGCTCGTCGGATACTACTCGGCCGTCGAGCATCGAGATGATTCGCCCCGTCTCAAGCGCGATGTCTCGCTCGTGGGTGACGATAATGACTGTGATGCCCTCTTCATTGAGCCCGAGAAGGATACTCAAGATCTCCCCGCTCGACGCGCTGTCCAGGTTCCCGGTGGGTTCGTCGGCGAGCAGGATGGACGGCGACTTGGCGAGCGCGCGGGCGATCCCAACGCGTTGTTGCTCGCCGCCGGAGAGCTCGGTGGGACGGTGTGCGGCGCGCTCGGAGAGTCCGACTCTTTCCAGGGCCTCCAGGGCTTTCTGGCGGCGCTGAGGCGTCCGGCCGTACATCAGAGGCAGCTCGACATTTGCGACGGCGGAGATGCGGGGCAGCAGGTTGTAGGTCTGGAACACGAAGCCTATCTTGCGGTTACGTATCTCGGCGAGGCGGTCGTCACTGAGCTGGCCGACCTCTTCGCCTTCCAGGGTGTATACGCCCGACGTCGGGACGTCCAGGCAGCCGAGGACGTTCATCAACGTCGATTTGCCAGACCCGGACGGGCCCACGATTGCGACCATCTCCCCACGCTGAATAGAGAGGCTGACCTCCTGGAGAGCGGCCACGTCCACACTGCCCATGCGGTAAACCTTGGTGACGGAGTCAAGCTGGATCACTAGCCTTCAGCCTTAGTTGTGGTCATCGAAGCCCCGTCCCCCGCCGAATCCACCGCCAGACCCTCCTCCGCCAAACTGCCCGCTGAAGCGGCGGAACTCACGGCCGCCAAACCCGAAAGATCCGGTGGTGCTGGCGCTCTGTGCCTCGACGACGACCATGTCGCCCTCGGACAGCCCCGACTCGATAACGACCCAGAAGTCGTCGCTGTTGCCCAGGGTGACGGCGCGCTCCTCTAGCCTCCCGTTGAACATGACCTGCACGGCTGGCTGATCGAAGGAGCCCCGCAGCGACTGGAGGGGTACCAGCAGCACGTCGTTGTCCTCGCGTATCACCACGCTGGCAACGGCGCTGAGGCCTTCCGGTAGCTGAACAGAGCCGGGGGCCGCAATCCTGATGCGAATCGGATAGCTGACGACCCCTTGCTGGCTCTGCGCCGCCGAGGCCACCGACGAGACCGTTCCTCGTAGCGTCTCGCCGGGGAGAGCGTCCATCGAGATCGTCGCGCTGGCGCCGTTTCGGATGAATAGCACGTCTATCTCGTCTACGATGCCGTCGAGCTCCACGACTGTTGGGTCGACGATTTCGACTATGGTCGTGCCGGCGGTGATGGCCTGGCCGGCCTCTACGCCTACGAGAGACACAACGCCATCCCAGGGCGCAGTGAGGGTAGAGCCCTCGAACCGTTCGATGGCAGCGTTGAGAGCCGTTCGAGCAGCCTCGACTTCGGCGCGTCGCAGCGTTACCTGCAACGGGTCGGGTCCGCCGCGAAGCTCGGTCAGATCGGCTTGCTCCTCGTTCAGCCCGGCTTCGGCCAGCGCCACCCGGTCCACCGCGGCGTCGAGCTCCAGCGGGTCCACGGTGCCTGTGAGGGTTGCGAGCGCTACCCCCGCATCGTCTAGTGTGGCCTGCGCCACCGCAAGCTGCTTCTCCAGGCGCGACAGCTCAAGCGAGTCTGCGCCTGCGGTCAACTCGTCGACCGTTTCGCGGGCGTCGGCGAGGTCCTGCTCGGCGCGCGAGACGGCCAGCGTCGCCTTCGCGGTCGCGGTTGCCTGCTTCGTTTGGTCATCTTCAAGGTCGACAATCGCGGTCGACAGCGCGTCCCACGCGGTATCTATCTCCAGGCCCACGCAGGCGCTCTCAGGTGGTACCAGGCCGTCTTTGCAGGTCGCCAGTATCCCCCCGGGGTAGAAGTTGAGCCACGAGTAGACCCTGGACTCGTCCCATTTGGTGGCAGGGTCGTCGGCGGGAAACCCGTCGGTGAACGTGAACTGGCCCAGATCCTCGTAGCGCTGGCTGGGGGCGAACAAGGCGGTCAGGTCTATCCGCCAAAGGGCGAGCAGGTCTGCGGGGCCTATCGCCGACTCCGCGCTCGTTATCGCGATGCCCAGCCACCTGAGGAAAACTGCCTCGTACGCTTCGAGAGCGGCGTCGAAGGTGTCTTGCGCCACCTCGACGCTGGCGCTCCATTGGCTGTCGGTGAGCTTTAGGTCTCGCTGAGCGTTCGACAGGCCTGTACTCGCCGCGTCAAGCCCTGCGAAGGTCAGGGCCAGGGCGGCAGCGTCGGGTCCGGTGAGGGCGGAGTCCAAACCCTCTTGGGCCGCCTCGAGAGCGACCTGGGAGGCGACGAGGGCCGCTTCCGCGTTGGCGATTTCGACTTGGCTCGGCGTCAAGAGATCGTCGAGGGCATCCTGGGCGTCGCGAAGCGCCAGTCTCGCATCGGCCACGGCCGCATCTGCTTTGGCCATATCCAGCGCCGAGTGCGGATCGAGGGAAAGCGCGAGGGCGTCCTCGGCATCCTCAAGGCTGACCCTAGCCTGCGCCACCGCCTTGTCCAGCCTGGCCACCGTCTCGTCGTCGAGAGTCGCAAGGGGCTGGCCAGCCTCGACTCCCTCTCCCTCTTCGACCAGCACATCCTTCACGAGCCCCTGCGACCCGAATGTCAGGGCGTCCCTCGTTGGGAATACCAGGCTGCCGTTGACCGACACCTCGTTGGCGAGGTTCCCGGCGCGGACTGGAATTAGCTGCTGATTCTCGCCTAGACCAGCCTCATCCGAGTCATTGAGGACGGCGTAGACGCCGAAGGTTCCGGCGGCGGTGGCCACCAGTAGCGCGGCCAGAGTGCCGATCTGCCAGGCTCTGAGGCTCTTCAGGGCCTCCACGATCGCTCCCACGGATATATATCTCCTTAGTCGCCCTGGCGCCCGAGGTGCTCGATGCGCCCGAAGGGCGTACGCTCGGGCGCATCGCCCGCGTAGAGCGCCTCGATCAGCATGCGATACCGTAGCTCCGACTGACGCATCACCCTCTGCACCCGCGACCGATGCTCTGGCGGCACGTCCTGCATGAGCCTCGACAGTGCTGCCCTCAGCCGCGCGCCTCCTCGCTCGAGACTGCTCCCGAGCTCCCGCGCGTTGCGTATCCTCGGCGGCCGCATCTCGCCCCGATGCTCCGGTACCACCACGCCCACAAAGTTTGCCGACGCGTTGAGGTGCCGCCGCATGCGGACCGCCAGGTCCTCCGCGGCTCCGATCCGTCCCATCTCGATGAGCCTTCCCATCTCCTTGCCGCGCTCTTCCGCGAGGCGAGCGTGCACCTTGGCGGTCGATATGTCGGAGCGTGGGATGATCCGAAGCAGGATGCTCTCCTTGGTGGTCTTCACCCAGTAGAGAGGCTCGCCGGGGACGCTGTTGGAGGATGCGACCGTGGTCCCGCCCGCTGCGACCGCCGTTACGGCCACTACGGCGAAAGCGACGATTAGCGGTTTGGCCATCGGACGCAACAGCTCTGGGACGCCTCTCCGCTTCCTGGCTCTCCGATCGGCATTGGCCTTGCTGAACCGTACGAAGCCGCGCGCCTTGGCCTCCGCGGTATTGGGGGGCGTCGAGGCGGCTTGCATCGCCGCGGCCATGGTCAGCAGGGGCAGAAGCTCCTCTTCGTGCTCCGGGTACGAGCTCGCGCAACGACCGACGTCGTCACCCGCTGCCAGGCGCTCCAGACACTCGTTCAGGACGTCCTCGAACTCGTGCCTGGCCCTTCGGCTATCTACTAGCCTCTGGATCCAAGAGAATACGATCCTCATACCTCGCCTCGACCCGTCGCCACTCGTTGCAACGGCTGCTGTGCAAGCATCGTGCGCAGCTTCTTGAGCCCAACGTGTTGGAGCGCCTTTACCGCATTGTCGTTCTTGCCGAGGGCGCCGGCCGTCTCAGAAACCGAGAGTCCGCCAGCAAAGCGCAAGGATATGACCTCCTGCTGAAGGCTGGTCAAGCCTTGCATGGCGACCCTGACATCTGCCATCGTGAGGTTAGTTTCGACGACTCGGCTCATGTCGTCAGGCGTGGTGCCGACGGTGGCCGCGGCCACTTCTAGGGGCACGGTCTTCTTTCTGGCAGCCCTTCGGAAGTAGTCGACGATTAGGTTGCGCGCGATTCGAAACAGCCAGGATGAGAAGGGATGGCCCTGCCACTTGAACGAATGGATAGACTCGAGCATCTTCACGAACACATCCCCCGTGATATCCTCGGCCTCGGCGCGGCTGCCCGACTTGAAGGAGACGTAGCGATATATCTGGTCAAAGAAGCGCTCGTACAAAGCTGCGAGTGCGGCGGGGTCGCCCTTCTGCGCTTCTTTGACGAGCTGTTCGATAGCCGTCTGCCCATCGGCGCCGACCTGCATGGGGGCGTTTCCTCTCAGGGGAGCTCCAAGAGTTGTGACGCTTCCGACAAAAGACATCTCGATTATATAACGCCGAACTCACGAATCCGTTAGCGCGCTCCGAATCCGAGGCTCAGCACCCATTTTGGACGAGTGGTAAAATTGGAGGCGTTGCATTAGTGAGGCCTCGCGTGAGCGCGATCGAGAAAAAGCTACGGTCCAACCTCCTGCCATTCGGCGTCCGTGCCATGGCGGAGCGCGACCTCTCCCAACTGGCCGAAATCGAGCGCGACGCGTTCCCAGCGTTGTTTCCTCCCACCTCCTTCAGGCGGGAGATGCGCAACCGCCTGGCAAACTACCTCGTTGCCTGGCGGCGGGACGGCGCGTCGCAGCGCGATACGTCCATCGAGGACGGCGCCGAACCAGACAGTGACGCGCGTCCACGGATCAGCAGACTGCTCAGGAGCGCCCGAAGCGTGTGGACTCGCCACTACACGACGTGGGAACCGGGCCAAGACTTCTTGGCCGGCTTTGTTGGCACGTGGTACATGGACGACGAGGCGCACATCGTCGCCGTGGGGGTGAGGGCCGAATACCAGGGCCAGGGGATCGGCGAGCTGCTGCTGATCGCGGCCATCGAGCATGCGATGGGGAGGAGCACGAGAGTCGTGACTCTCGAGGTTCGGGTGTCGAACATCGCCGCGAAGAGTCTGTACAAGAAGTACGGCTTCAGCGCCAAGGGCATCCGCAAGAGGTACTATACAGACAACCGGGAAGACGCCCTGATCATGACTACGGAGCCCATCCAAGTCCCGCCGTACCCTGCCCAGTTCGGGGCCGCTGTGCAGGATCACGAGCGCCGCTGGCGCCACGCCGAGCGGCTCCTCTCCTAGCCGCCTGACGAAGAAATAGGAGGACGGTTGGCGAGTGCTCAAGAGGGCACTCCTCCGACCAGTAGTGCTTGCCTGCATAAGTCTTGATATAGCCTACCGCCCACCCTCGAAAAAGCTCTGAGGGCTAAGCTCCCCGGGCTCCCCGGAGGTTCCAAGTCCCAACAAGTGGGACTGGCGGTGGTTTGGGGATGCCCCTCAGACCTAATCCTCACGGGCGGGCAGATGGGAAATAAAGCACGTATCGCTTTCTTGCTAACTAAGTAACTATCTCAAAAGGCAAATGCCTCGTTCCCACCCGCCCGCCCACAGGGTCTGTGGCTCCTGGGGGCACATCCCCCAGACTCCTTGCCAGAGGGTAGCCCCTCTGGACTCCCCGGGCGGGATTTTGAGGCAGTCACTAAGCACTGGCCGGATGTCGCTGCCGCGGTATCACAGCGGCTATGGACCCAAAAGAATCTTCGGCGGACCTTCGGACATCTAATCGCAGATCGGGTCAGGGATGAGATCATGTCGGCTTTACCCAAAATAGCACTGTTCGCCGTCGTCGGCTTCGTGGTTCTGATGCTCTTCGTACCCAGCTTCAGGCAAGTTCTCTCGAGTCTCTCGAGGAGCTCGGAGACCTTGGTGGTGCCGAGCGAAGAGGGGGAGGGGACTGCCGGCGGCCGGCAGCTGGAGCTCGTGACGTTGCTGGGCTTCGACGCCATCCCCGCCATTCTCAACCCCAAGCTGGTGACGGCGTCCGAGGCGGAGGCGGACATGGACCCCGACGAGCAGGTCCTGGGGCTGTCCATCAATGGCGACCACAGGGCCTACTCCATCAGGTTGCTCAGCCGGCATGAGATTGTAAACGACGTCGTAGGCGGCGTGCCCGTCGCCGTCACGTGGTGACCTCTGTGCTTCTCGGCCATCGTGTATGGCCGGATCATCGGCGGTGAAGAGCACTCCTTCGGCGTCTCCGGCAAGCTCATCATGAATGCGCTGGTGATGTACGACCACCAGACGCGGACCCTCTGGAGCCAGTTCCTCGGAAAGGGCGTCAAAGGGCCCCTGGCCGGCACGGAGCTTGATGTGCTTCCCGTAACGCAGACGACGTGGAGTCTGTGGCGCGATCTGCATCCAGACACCCTGGTGCTGGACAAGAGAGGGCGCTACGGTGGCGACTCGTACAGCTCGTACTACGAGGACGGTCGGGCCGGAGTCATCGGTGAGACTCACCGTGACCAAAGACTGGGCCTAAAGGACCTTGTTCTCGGTATCTCCGACGGAGGCTCCGCAAAGGCCTTCCCGTTCGACGCGCTAGAGGACCAGCCGGTCGTGAACGACTCGGTTGGAGACACCGCCGTCCTGGTGTTTTTCGACCCCGATACCAATACGGCCTTGGCCTTTGACCGCACCGTGGACGGGTCTCCGCTGACCTTTCATGTGGAGGGTACGGTCAACGGCGTGCAGACCATCCTCGTGGACGACAGGACCGGGTCGATGTGGGTCGCCTTCACGGGGAAGGCAATCGCAGGAAAGATGAAGGGCACTACGCTAGAGCGTGTGCCCTCGCACCTCTCGTTCTGGTTTGCGTGGACGGACTGGAACCCGGAAACGGACTTGTTTGCGGGTTAGACGGCGCGCAGGCTAGCGCCAACGCCACCCGGGAAGGCCGAGCGGCTAGTAACGGAAGCCGCCGCCTCCGCCTCCGCTCCTGCTACCGCCTCCCTGTTTGCTGTAGCAGTCGCCGCAGTACACCGGGCGATCGCCCCTGGGCCGGAAGGGTACCTCTGTATCCTTCCCGCACTGGGCGCAAACGGCTGGATGCATCTCGCGAGTCATCCCCCCGCCGCCGAATCCGCCGCCAGAAGTCCTTCGCTCTGCCCTTCGGGCGTCGCGGCAGGTTGGGCATCGCTTGGGCTCGTTGGTGTAGCCCTTCTCAGCGTGGTACTGCTGGTCCTCGACGGTAAAGGCGAATGAGTTGTTGCACTCCACACAGCTTAACGTTCTTTCCTGGAAAACCATTGGTGATCTCTCCTTGAGACTTTAAAAGATTGGGCGACATCTGATCACCAAGGTCCGCGAGAATCGACAAAATCCGTGGGAGCAGTTGTTCAGCCTATGTCGAGATTCTAACACAATAGCGGTAGGCGCGCAATTCTCGTGAACGGTCGAGGGAGGCGCGGAAGGGGTCGTAGCGATGCGGCGAGAGTCGCTGCCGGGCCCGCGGGTAATACGTCACAAGACCCGTGAGGCCGCGACGAGGGCTCCGATGACCAGTGCGGCGATAATTGCCCACCAGGGGAGGCGGCCCCGACCGGACACATAGCGCCGTCTGCGCTCAAACGCTCTCCGCCGTCTGCGCGGCGCGCTCATCCTCGGGGCGCCTGACGGCTGACGCGCCAGGCTAGGCGGTGGACGGCTGTTGCAGCACCGGGTTCAGCTCCCACAGCCATTCGACGCCCTCGTCACGAGAGGTCCTCATGGTCGCCTTCGAGTCGGGCTTGCCCTTCTCCAGCAGGTACATGGTGTACTCGATGGTGTCCTCCGCGCACTGAGCGCAGAAGCCGTAGGAGTTGGTCAGCCGATCGTAGGTCGCGCGGCGCCTGCGGTCCCGTTCGACCGGGTCACGGGCGCGTTTGCTCAGCGCCTCTTTGACCTCGCGCTCGCTGGAGAAGAGACGCTCCTCTATGCCGTGGCGGAGCGCCGGATGCACCGTGTAGTCGTAAGAGGCATCCTTCGCGGTGAGCTGGGAGAAGAAGCTGTAGACGCCGTCGCGAAAGTCTTTCCTGCGTCCCTCCCGGACGTCGACATTGACCTCGATCTGGACCATGGCGGCCTCGATCTCTCGCGACACCCTCCCTTGAGAGTAGGCGACGACGTTGGCCACGTAGCCTGCGAGCAGCTCGGAGGCGTCCTGCTCGAACCGCTCCCTGAGTGCCTTGCGGACCTCTCTGATGGCCAGCCGGTTGTACTCCTCGACCGCGTCGTGGAGGAAGCCGAAGTATCTTGCGCGGTCGGCCTCGTCGAGGCTGACGTTCTCGCTGAGTCCGCGCCACAAGCTGTCCAGCGCCATCAGCGGAGATACGCAACTCACGTCCGGCGAGCTGGCGGCGGCGCTGAGCCGGTTCATCACGTAGCGCGGCGACAAGCCTGTCATGCCCTCGCTGCGGTTGTGGCGCTGGATGCGTACGACGTCGTCCTGCGAGAAGTGGCTTACCCACTGGCCGTCGTAGAGCCTGAGCTTTTCGACCAGAGACATGCCCTGGGTCACGGGTGGCGCCACTAGCCGCGAGAGCACGGCAAAGGTGCTCATGACCGGGAGGGTGAGAGGTGGGATGTGGACATCCTCGAGGCCGCTGCTCTCAAGCATCCTCTGGTAGATCTTGACCTCGTCCCTGACCTTCAGGTTGTACGGTATCTGAATCGCGATGATGCGGTCCCTGAGCGCCTCGGAAGACTCATCGGCCGTGAAGGCGCCGAAGTCGCCCTGGTTGGAGTGAGCGATGATGACCTCGTCCGCGTACACGGACCCGAACCGGTCCATCTTGATGAGCTGCTCCTGGGTCAGGCCCAACAGGCTGAACAGGAGGTTTTTGTGCGCCTTGAAGATCTCGACGAGCTCCACAAGCCCGCGGTTGGCGACGTTGAACTCGCCGTCCAGACGAAACGCTCGTCCGGCCACGTCGAGCCGGTCGCCCTCGAGCCGGCTGGTGTCGACGCTCCCGACCAGCAGCGAGGCGTCGGATGGGTTTGGGTTGGTGGCGACGTAGTAGCCGATGCCGACCGCCTCCTGCTCGGAGAAGACGACGCGGGTGACGGGCATCTCGGAGATTCGCCCGCTGTACTTGGTCCTGAGGTTGTAACGGCAGCGAGGGCACAGGTCGCCCTCGACGTAGATGCCGTACTCGTCGAAGAACCTCGAACGGGCCTCATGCGGGATGAGGTGGAGTGGCTCCTCCTGCATGGGGCAGTCTTTGATGGCGTAGACCGCGCCGGCGTCCGTGCGAGTGTAGTCTTCCAGCGCCTCCTTGATCAGGGCGACGACCGACGACTTCCCGCTGGCCGGCGGGCCCAGGAGCAGCAGAATACGCTTGCGTATCTCAAGCCGGCGGGAGGACGAGGCGAAGTAGTGGACTATGCTTCTAATCGCGTCATCGAGCCCGAAAATCTTGCCGTCGAATAGAGTGCACTTGCGCTCTCCAGTAGCTGAGTCCGACCCGTCGCCGGCGGTCATCGCGTCGTAGATCAACCTGTGGGACAGCCGCGACAGGTTCGGATTGTCGCCGACGATTCGAAGGTAGTCGGCGAAGGTACCTTCCCATGAGAACTTACCGGCCTGTTTCTCTGCGTCAGCCAGCAGGTCCTGTATAGATAGTTTGGCGATCATGGCATCCCCCAATACCGATGATGAACAGCTTGTAGTCGAGCTCGCCGTCTACCGCGTCAGATGCCCTCTCCGAGGTGACCACGGGTACTCCGATAGGCGGCGCACGGACCTAGCCGACGTCGACGACGGACGTCAGGATGGCGAAGCCGACTCCCGCGACGCCTATGGACCCCACCAGTATAAACCACCCAGCCACCTTTCTGAGGGCGATGAAGGGGATGGCCAGATAGAAGAACAACATTGCCGCCAGGACGGTCAGCACCAAAGCCGCGGCCGATAGGCCAATCCATACGTCGTCGCCGTAGACGCCTTCGAGCTCGATGGCGTAGTACACGAGGGCAATCAACGACCCCACGAAGAGAAACGCACTGTAGAAGCCTATGGCGCGGTCATCGAATTCCCAGAGGCCATGCGCGCCAACACCGATGGCGTAGCCGGCCCATAGGATGATGAGCACCTTCATGACGTTGATCTGCGCGTCCATCGTTTCCGCTGAAACAGCCGCTCCAACGGCGTCTATGGGTCCCAAAAGCATCGGCGTCAACATCAGCGCAATCAATGACACCACCCCCAGCCCCCCTACGTACAGCCCCATGGTCCGCCCCTCGTGATACAGGCCGAGCAGACTCCAGGAGTGGGAGAAGAGCGCAGCGCCGATAAGAACGAAAAATAAACCTTCCATCTGGACCCCCTTTTGCCACAGGTCGAGATAGGCGATTCACGCCTCCGGATAGCACGTTGACATAAAAGCGCAAATGTGTCTAGGCAACGAGAACTCTGAGTTAGGATGGAAATGCGTCCTCACGAGAGGCCGACAAGACAGACCGACTCCTGCCCAGAGCTCAACGGGCGAGCAGGCCCGCGCACAGACGCCGCAAACAGACGGAGGACAGCTACAGCTGCTCCAGCGCCGTGGCGGCGTCCGCCGGCAGGTCGATGTCCACCGCGGCCGCGTTCTTTTCGACCTGCTCGGGCCGGCTGGCGCCGACGATGACGGACGCGACCGAAGGCCTGGACAGGACCCATGCCAGGACGAGCTGCGTGGGCTCCCAGCCTAGCTCCGCGGCCAGGGTCTTGAGACGCTCGGCCCTGTCGAAGTTCTCGTCGCGCCAGTAGCTGTCTCTGGCCCGCTCAGCGTGTCTCGACGACATATGACTGTCTTCGGGCGGGCCCGACCGCCTATCGTACGACCCGGTGAGGACGCCGCCCATCAGCACCTGGTAGGGGATGACGCCGATGCCCTGGTCTTCGCAGAGCGGGA
>JADFIF010000082.1 GCA_022566795.1 Chloroflexota bacterium | reverse complement strand
CGGCGCAGGCGACCGCAGGCCTCATGGCCGCCAA
The DNA here is from genome assembly GCA_022566795.1 of Chloroflexota bacterium. Lineage (GTDB taxonomy): Bacteria > Chloroflexota > Dehalococcoidia > Lucifugimonadales > JADFIF01. The sequence goes on along the minus strand of JADFIF010000082.1, from coordinate 13,090 downwards.
CGGAAGCGCCGATGGCCCGCCCATGTCGAGCCCTCTCGGGGCAGGCGACTCGGCCTCTGGCGTGCACATGGCGGTCGGCATCCTGGCGGCGCTGCGCCAGCGCGACCGAACGGGCGAAGGGCAGCACGTCGAGGTGGCCATGCAGGACGGCATCGTCAACCTGATGCGCATGAGGCTGGTGCGAAGCCTGAGCGTGGGCGAGGCGAACCGCCGCTCGGGCGCGCTCGGATGGAGCGGCGTCCCGCAGGTGTTCAAGTGCCACGCAGGCGGCTACGACGACTATGTCATGATCCACATGAGGGGCGACCTCTGGGACACCGTCCTGGCTGTAATAGGACGCGAGGACCTGATAGGCGACGAGCGCTACGACACCGACGAGAAGCGAGGGCAGCGACCCGATGAGGTCGAGGCCATCGTCACCGAGTGGACCTCCAAGCGCACCAAGTACGAGGCGTTCCACGCGCTGGCGTCTGTGGGCGTGTGGTCCGGCGCGGTCATCAGCCCGGAGGAGGTGCTGACCAACGAGCACCTGCTGGCTCGGGAGATGATCGTCGAGGTTGAGGACCCCGCGCGCGGCGACTACAAGATGATCGGCTGCCCGATCAAGCTGGAGAAGTCGCCGGTGAAGGTGACGGCCGCGCCTCGCTACGGCGAGCACAACGACGAGATACTGACCTCTATGCTGGGCGTCGCGCCCGAGGAGCTACCAAAGCTGCGGCAGCAGGGTGTCATCGTGTAATCGACGCGGCAGCCCCACGCGCTCCGCGTCGATTACACCCGTATCGTGGCCCCCGATCGCAGCTCGACGCAGGAGTCATTCTCGCTGCTGCAATGTCTGATCCGGTAGAGGAGACCCCGGTAAGGGAGACCGGGCTTGTGGCTGCGAATGCAAAGGCCCCAAGAGACTGCCTAAAGCCTGGAGGGATATCCGCTTTCCTGCTTAATTAGATGCTGCAACCAGCCGGGAGCATGAAGACGGCGGCTCAAGTTGCGAATCCGACCCCGCACGGTGGGTTCCCTGTTGTCCAGCGCCTCCCACAGATCCTTCGCATCTGGGCTTTCGAGAAAATCGTCGGCCCATCGCTTGGACGCGTCCATCAGGGCCTCCGTTCGAGGGAAGTCGTCGAGTCTACTCTCCGGCAACTCGATATCCGGCGATAAACGGAAAAACGGCCGCGTCCCTGGAATCTCTCGACATCCAGCTTTGTCATATGCGAGAGGGTGGCTCTGACCGCGCGTTAGGCGAAACGTTTTGCCGTCCTCGCTCAAATGGGCCACTGTCTTGCCGGCCAGCGCATCCGAGCCGGCGTCGGGTTCGGTAAGAGCATATGCGGCAATCCTCTTTCCCGAGGCCAGGTCCGGCAATGCCCTGTTCCATTACCTCTGATTTCAATTTTCCCAAATGGAGTTACTATGGAACGGGGTCAGGTCAGGACGGTGAACATTATGAGTACTCTGCGCATGAGACGAGCGGGGAGAAAAGTAGACTTAGTCTGCCGAGCTCGGATACGGACCAACAAATCGGAGCGCTTGAGAGGGTAATCGTAACCGAGACTAGAGCAGACGACACGAGCTCTGTTTGAACCTAGTGCGTGGTTGCATCAGTCTTGATACATGCTGCCCGCCCACCCTCGAAAAGGCTCCGAGGGGCCCAGCTCGGACTCCCCGGGGGTTCCAAGGGGGCCGGCCCACTACCCAACTGGATACAGCAGGGAGGGACACGTGAAAGTAGGCCTTATCGGCGCGGGCCGTATCGGCGCCTTCCACGCTCGGACATTGGCTGGGAACCCAGAGGTCACTTCGCTCCGCATAGCTGACGCGAACCTGGCCCGCGCCAAGTCAGTGGCCCGCGAAGTCGGCGCGGAAACCGCTCTTGATGCTGACGACCTCATTCGTCGTTCCGACGCCCTCGTTATCGCCACAGCTACCGACACCCATGCTGATTTGATTCGCCTCGGCGCCGATGCAAAGCTCCCTGTCTTCTGCGAGAAGCCGATATCTCTGAATCTGGAAACGACGGACCGTGTACTGGAGCATGTCGACAAGGCCGGCATTCCTCTGCAGATCGGATTCCAGCGCCGTTTCGACCGCGGATACGCCGAGGCGCGGCGCCTCGTGGCGTCCGGTGAGCTCGGCCGAGTTTACGCCGCTCGACTTGCTACGCACGACCCAGAACCGCCACCTGAACAGATCCTAAAGGCCAGCGGCGGGCTCTTCCGCGATCTCATGGTCCATGATTTCGACATCATCAGGTGGACGACAGGCCAGGAAGTTGAAGAGGTGCATGCGGTAGCAGGGGTGCTGACCGATGATCGCGCTTTCGTGCGGCTTGACGACGTCGACACAGCGGTCGCCATCTTGCGGCTTAAAGATGGAGCGTTGGCCGTTCTCTCCGGGCTGCGACACGACCCCCGTGGGTACGACGTCAGACTGGAGCTATTCGGGTCTAAGGACAGCGTCGTCGTGGGAATGGACAGCCGCACACCCTTAAGGCCTCTTGATGACGACCGGGAGGGGACAGGGCAGCCGGCGTACCGAGACTTCCTGGAGAGGTTCGGACCCGCATACCGTGAGGAGCTCCACGCGTTCCTGCTGGTCGCTCGGGGCGAAACCGATAGCCCCTGCTCCGGCGCTGACGCCAGGGAATCCCTTCGAGTCTCCCTCGCCGCAATGGTCTCGCTGAGAGAGAAACGGCCCGTTGCATTGGAGGAAATCAGATGAGTTCGCTTGAGGCCAGGATTGCCGCAGCCCCTATCTCGTGGGGGGTCAGCGAGGTCCCCGGCTGGGGCCACCAGATGGCCCCAGAGCGGGTTTTCGGCGAGATTCGATCACTTGGTCTTCACGCTGCTGAGTTGGGTCCGGAGGGGTATCTTACCAAAGACGAAGTCGCTGGTGAGATCAGCGCCTCGGGCTTCTCAATAATCGCAGGCTTCATCCCTATTGTTTTCAGGCTCTCTGGGGGCCTCGTCGACTCGCTCGCCGATCTCGAGCAGACCTTCGCGCGGCTGAGAGATGTCGGCGCCAGGCTCGGTGTGCTGGCCGTCGTCGGTGATGGTACCGGATACGACTCTCGACCCCGCTTACGCGGAACGCAGTGGCAGGAGGTGGCGGACGCGTTAGACGTCGTTCTTGAAGTCGCAAGGGCCAATCAGATGCGGGCGGTGTTGCACCCCCACTTTGGCACTTTCATCGAATCGACCGAAGACACCTTGCAGGTACTCGAGCGGTCAGAGATCGGCGTTTGCCTGGACACGGGTCATCTCGCGCTGGCCGGCGCCGACCCGGTGGGACTGGCGTCGGTAGCGCCACGGCGCATTCAACACGTGCATCTGAAGGATATCGACGACGATCTCGCATCTCGCGTAAGGCGCCGGCAGATATCTTACGGTGATGCGGTTCGACAGGGGCTGTTCCGACCCCTAGGCCAAGGCCAAGCAAAGATAGAGGAAGTCGTAACCCACCTAGAGTCTTCGGGCTATGGTGGCTGGTACGTGCTTGAGCAAGACGTTGCCCTCGCAGAAGAGCCGCCCCCAGGAAGCGGCCCGCTTCTCAGCGTGAGGAGCAGCCTGGACTATCTGACCGGTCTACTGAAAAAGCTGCGCAACGTCGGGTCGCCGAGTGCAGAGTCGTGCCACGACCCGAGAGGAGGAGCTGCATGAAAACGCGCCGACTAACGACCGCGCAGGCCCTGTTGGAGTTCCTCGCCCAGCAATACGTGGAGCGAGACGGCGTCGAGCACCGGTTCTTCGCTGGAGTGTTCGGCATATTCGGCCACGGGAACGTGGCGGGCATAGGCCAGGCCTTGCAGCAAAATGCCGATCGCTTCACCTACTACCTCGCCCGGAACGAACAGGCAATGGTGCACACCGCTGCCGCCTACGCAAAGATGAAGAACCGCTTAGCCACCTTCGCCTGCACGTCCTCCATAGGGCCGGGCGCCACGAATATGGTTACCGCGGCTGCCGGCGCGACTATCAATCGGATTCCGGTCCTGCTGCTCCCGGGAGACATATTCGCCACCAGGCGAGTCGCACCCGTTCTGCAGCAGCTGGAATCACCGTGGTCCCAGGACATATCGGTCAACGACGTGTTTAAGCCCGTGTCCAAGTACTGGGACCGTATCAACCGGCCGGAGCAGTTGGTCACGTCCGTGCTGGAGGCTATGCGGACCCTCACTGACCAGGCGGAGACCGGCGCGGTAACGCTTGCCCTTCCGCAGGATGTGCAGGCCGAGGCCTGGGATTTCCCGGAGAAGTTGTTCGAGCGGCGAGTTTGGCACATCGGCAGGCCCTTACCTGATCCAGCCGCGTTGAGTCGGGCGGTCGAGCTGATAAAAAGGGCCCAGCGGCCGCTCATTGTTGCTGGCGGAGGCGTCATCTATTCGGAGGCGACAGACACCTTGCGGAAGCTTGTGGACGCCACGGCAATCCCCGTAGCCGAAACCCAGGCCGGCAAAGGTGCTCTCCCCTACGACCATCCATCGGCGCTAGGAGCCATCGGCGTCACTGGTACATCGGCCGCAAACGTGGTGGCCGGCAACGCTGACCTAGTCATCGGACTGGGAACCCGATTTTCAGACTTCACTACAGCCTCAAAGACGGCCTTTCGCCATCCAGAGGTAAAGTTTGTGAATGTCAACATCGCGGCCTTCGACGCTCATAAACACTCAGCGCTGCCACTGGTAGGCGACGCTCGGGCTACTCTTGAGGCGCTGACGTCCGCTCTGTCAGGCCATCGGGTCCACCATTCGTATAGCGACGAAGTGATGGCGCTTAGCGCTGAATGGGACCGTGAGGTTCAGCGGATCTACGATTTGGGGAACAGGCCGCTGCCGAGCCAGGGCGAGGTGATTGGCGCGCTGAACAACTTCGTCGAGCCGCGAGATGTCGTCGTGTCCGCGGCAGGCAGCCTGCCCGGAGACCTACACAAGTTGTGGCGGACACGCGACCCAAAGGGATATCACCTAGAGTACGGCTACTCGTGTATGGGCTATGAGGTTGCTGGGGGCATCGGTGTGAGAATGGCTGACACCGACCGGGAGGTCTATGTGATGGTCGGTGACGCCTCCTGGCTAATGATGTCATCTGAGCTGGTGACGTCGATCCAGGAGCAGGTTAAGCTCACCATCATTCTAATTGACAACCACGGGTTCGGTTCCATCGGCCAGCTTTCCAGGTCCGTCGGATCTGGAGGGTTCGGCACGGAGGCCCGTTATCGCGGCGAAGACGGCCTGCTCTCCGGCGGCCACCTGCCTGTCGATTTCGCCGCCAACGCGGCTAGTCTCGGCGCCGAGACCATCGAAACAGGCGACATCGCCGAGTTCAAGGAGGCGCTGAAACAAGCCAGGCGTAACCGAAGTACCACGGTGATCAAGATCGAGACGGACCCGACCGCCGCAATTGGCTCGTACGAGAGCTGGTGGGATGTGCCAGTCGCCGAGGTCTCGTCTATGAATGCCGTGGCTTCAGCAAGGGCCGAGTACGAGGAGCGTCGGGGCTCAGAGCGTTACCATCTTTAGCCTGGTGCGGACTGTGACAGGGACTTGATCCAAGCCGGTCCTATCCACGCCTCCTGGACCAAGGATCAATCGCGGCGATTACAGATCGACACGGATAGGCACGTCGTCCATGCCGAAATACTCGTGCTCGACTCGGTCGTCGTAGACCTTCACGATGCGCAGCCCAGAGGGGTCGTCGCCTAAGGGAAAGCCGACCGGGCCGGATACGACCATCAGCATCTTACCATCGGCGGCGTAGTTGTTCCGGTGCCAGTGACCAGCAAACACCCCCGACGTCTCGTGCTTGCGTAGCAGGTCGAGGATGATTCTCCGCCGCTCGCGGGGGATGATCGCGATGCCGTCGTCGGGCTCGTCGGCGGATTTGCCGAACAGCGGATGGTGCATGAACACTATCGTGTGGGTGCTGTCGGGACTGTGGACGTCGAGATCTCTCCGCAGGAACTCGACCAGCGAATCCCATTCCTCCGGCACTTCGGACGGGTCCAGGCAGACTGAGCTGTTCAGCACGACGAAGTGGCTTCCTCCGGCGTCGAACGAGTAGCTGTCGCGCCCGAACTTCGCACGGTAGATACGCAGGCTTTCAGCCGTCGGCGTGTTGCCCACGTCGCAGTTGCCCGTGGTGAAGTAGATAGGAATGTCGCCGTCGAGCTGCCCGGTGATCCGAGTCAGTTCGGCGTGCTGCTCATCGCTATCGGAGTCCTGCACGAGGTCGCCCGTCACGACGACGAACGCGGGCCTCAATCGTTTGGCCGCCGCGATGGCCTCTTCGTACAGTGCTGTTTCAGGGAAGGTGCCGTCGCCTGGCGCCGCCCCACGCACCTCGAACAATCCGAACTGCGGGTCGCTTAGCTGAATGAAGAAGAATGGTGTTGTGCTGCCTGACATTTTCCACCCCAGACTGTAGGCGCCGAAAGAGCGCACGATGCATCACGATGATGATGGTACCATAACGCAAGTCGATAGAAACCCCACGCACGCGTCTATAGGCGACTGAAGAGATGTGGGCCGGCAGGGATTCGAACCCTGGACACTCGGATTAAAAGTCCGATGCTCTGACCAAGCTGAGCTACCGGCCCGCAGCGGTATGGAGCGGTTGAAGGCAATTGTAGGTGGGCGAAGGGCCTATTTCAACAGACGTGGAAGAGCAGGGTGCGGATAGGGACGGTTTACCGCGCTGGTAGCACTCATCTCCCTTGTCCCCGGAGCTCTTTCGCTGAGGGGCTGTGCCCAACGGCGCTGGCCCGTCGGATGGCCCGTGCATATGCCCTGCCACCGCGCCCCTCTGCGCAAGAAATTCAGGGCCAGAATGTGAGGAGGGTGCTGAACTGGTTCAGCGGCCAGTAGCTGACCCACGCTCGGCCCACGACGTTCTCGGCGGGCACGGGTCCCCAGTCGCGGGAGTCGTTGCTGGCCCTGCGATTGTCGCCAAGGACGAAGAACGACTCTGGCGGCACGATCAGCCGGGCCATCGACGCCTCCGACGGGTGCGTGATGTACGGCTCGTCGAGGCTCTGGCCGTTGACGAAGACCGTGCCACGGCGAATTTCCACCTCGTCGCCCGCCACTGCGATGACCCGCTTCACGAAGTCTCGCGTCTGGTCCCTCGGGAAGTGGAAGACGATGATCTCCCCATGTCGTGGCGCGTGAAAGGCGAATAGTGTCTCCGACCGGTCGACGGCGTTGAAGGGCAACAGGCGCCTGAGGTCGCCGGGGCTCAGGTTGAAGTAAACCAGCTTATTGACCAGCAGATACTGGCCGCCTTTCAAGGTCGGCTCCATGCTGGACCCCTCGACCCTGAAGTTCTGGACGCTGGCTTGCAGCGCAATGAAGATTAGCAGCGCCAGAATCGCCGTCTCGATGAGCTCTCTGATTAGGGCCCTCAAATCCCCTCCACCACCTCTTCCTGTCGCGCGCCGGGGGCATGTATTGCGGGCCGCGCGCGGCGCCGAGGTCTCCTGTGATTATAACGACGCTGGGGACGAAATGTCATACTCAGAGTTGTCGATTAGCTTGAATCGAGCGAGCGAGTGGCCGTACGGTCTGATTGGTCCCTTTCCGAGATGAGCTTCGAGCGGCGCGGTGGGACCCGGCAAGAGTGAGGGCGGGATGCAGCCCGGAGACGCGGAGCTCGTTATCCGCTGCCAGCGCGGTGATCTGACTGCGTTCAACCTGATCGTCGAGCGCTACCAGAGCCGCGTCTTCAACGTGGCCGCGCGAATCCTGGGCAATCGCGCGTCAGCCGAAGACGTTGCCCAGGAGACCTTCGTCTCAGCCTACAGGGCCATCGGCAGATTCCGTGGAGGGAGCCTGCCCGCGTGGTTGATGCGCATCGCGACGAACGCCAGCCGCGACTTCCTCCGCGCCAGACGCCGGCGCCCCGCCGAGTCCCTCGACGAGTTCCTCCTCGAGCCGGGGTTTCAGCCGTCGTCGGGCGATCCAACTCCCGAGCAACAGGTGCTGGCAGGCGAGCTCGGCGCGGCGATCCAGGAGGCCATTCTCTCCCTGCCGGAAGACCAGCGGGCGGTGCTGGTTCTGGTCGATGTCCAGGGCTTCAGCTACGAAGAGACGGCCACGGCCACCGGGGTCTCCAACGGCACAGTCAAGTCGCGCCTGAGCAGGGCGCGGGCCCGCATGAGAGACCAGTTGGTGCAGAAACGGGAACTTTTGCCCGATGAATTCCGTCAAGTAGGTTGAGGGGAGCGGTACGTTGATCGGCTTGCCGGGAATCAGACGACACGCAAGGCTGCGGGAGCTGCTGTCCGCCTACATCGACGGCGAAGTCAGCGCTTCGGAGACTTCGCGCGTCGAAGAGCATCTGGCACGCTGCCAGGAGTGCCAGGACGAGCTGGCATCGCTCAGGTCGACCGTGGACCTGCTGCGGCGGCTGCCGGAGCTGGCAGTGCCCCGGTCGTTCGCCTTGAGCGAGGCGCCGCACCGCCGGCCCACTCCGACGATCGTTCGGACGGCCAGGCTCGCCACATCGGTAGCCGCCGTCCTTCTCGTGGCGCTGCTTCTCGGCGATATCGTTGGGCTGGTTGGCCAGCAGCGAACGCTGGAGGATGTCGCGTCGAGAGCGGAGGTACGAGCCCCTGCTGCTCCCGCACCAGAGGCGGCCACCGCACAGAGACCAGAGGCAGCGGCGCTGGAGCTGGAGTCGGCAGCGGAGCTGGAATCGGCACCGGCACTGGCCGCGGCTGCGGCCCCGGCGGCGCCCGCACCGGCCGCTGCAGCGCCTGTCCCCGCGCCAGCGCCAGCACCTGCCGCGCCAGCCCCTGCTCCCGCTCCGGCGCCAGCCCCTGCCATCGCCGCTGCGGCAGCTCCATCCGATGGAGGCATTATCCCGCCGCAGGCTCCTGCGGAAGGGCCGGAGACCGCGGTTCAGGAGCTCCGAACGCTGACGGCCGAGCCTGATGCCGTGAAGACGTTGCCGGCACCGGCGGATGCGCCCTTCACAAGGGAGGCTCCGGAGGAGATTGCCACTCCTACGGGTGCTGCGGCGAGACAGGCTGACGAGGGTCGCGAAGGAGTCGCGGAGGACGATGGCTTCACTCTTCCGCTCTGGCAGGTCGAGACCGCCCTCGGAGGTCTGTTCGTGATCTTCGCCCTGGCCACGTTCTGGATAGCGCGACGGTCGCGGTGGCCGCTGTAGTTTTTCTTGGCCCCGCCTCATGACCCGGCGTTCGAGGCATCAGCGAGTGGTCCCGCACAGTCGGTGTTGCGGTCCAGGGCGCTTAATCTGAGGCACGCTCTCAGACTCCCGGCAATCCCGACGGAGCGGGGGACTGCACTCCCCATTTTTCGTCAGGCCGCCAAGCCGCGGTGTTTCGACTTGAGAGCGTGCGATAGGGACGGCCACGGCTCTCATCCGGCGGGATTCACCGGTCTCAAGAGGCGATGGAACTTTTCGATGACCACTGTCGTCTCTATATTTGACGGGCACCGAAACAAGGAAGCCCGATCTGAGACCAAGAAGATAAAGATAAGAAGGAGGCAACGGAATGAACAAGGTGAGAGTGGTGGCTGCGGTGGCCGGGTTGGTGGCGGTGCTTGGATTGGCGGCGGCCTGTTCGAACGGCGAGGCGGCGACGGTGGGCGAGACCCCGGCCGAGCCGACGGCTGGAGCGGTGGTTGCTCCTCCCTCAGGGGCTCCTGTGGGCGGAGGGCCTGTCGGGATAGCGGTGGCGCCAGTGCCCGAGCCGGGCGCAGCTCCCGCGATCGCGCCTTTGGGACTGGGGGGATTCGGGGCCCCATCGAGCGCGCCAAGGGCCGTGTCGGTGCAGGCGAGCGGTAGCTCACAGGCCGGCATATGGGTCAGCGGCGAGGGCACTGTCTCTTTGGAGCCGGACCTTGCCCTGCTGAACATCGGGGTCGAGTCGATGAAGCGCACCGTCGCCGAGGCCAGAGATGAGGCCGCCAGGGCGATGGATGCCATCGTGAAGGTCCTGAGTGCCCAGGGCGTAGAGGACAGAGACATCCAGACGCGGTTCTTCAACATCTCGCCGCGCTACGAGTTCCGAGAGGTCATCGACGAGGGCTTCAGGACCAACAGGCGGGTGCTGGTGGGGTATCAGGTCAGCAACACGGTGGCCATCAAGATTCGAGACCTCGACGCGACCGGGGACATCATTGACGAGGTGGTGGCCGCGGGCGGCGACGCCGTGAGGATCAACGGCATCAGCTTCACTGTCGAGGACCCCAAGCCCTTCATGGCCCAGCTTCGCGAGGATGCGGTAAAGGACGCCCTGACCAAGGCGGAGCACTTCGCGAGTCTGACCAAGGTGTCGCTGGGGAGGCTGGTGTTCATCAGCGAGAGCGGCGGCTCGATTCCCCAGGCCAGAGGCTTCGAGGGGGGCTTCGCGCTTGCGGAGGCGGCCCCAGCGTTCCAGAGCACATCCATCAGTGGTGGCGAGCTGGAGCTGAGGATGAGGGTCCAGGTGGTGTTCGACATCCTCTAGCCAAGGCTTCAACGCCGGGATTATTCGAAAAGCCAGCGCCCTGGTCCGGGCGCTGGCTTTCCTTTTTCGCGCGGTGAGAACACCTCCAGCGTTCACAGCCAGTCCTCGCCCTTAGACGATGCTCAGGGCAGGCTCTAGGCCGTCTCGTCCTCGGGTGAGGGGTCCGGGGGGAAGGGCAACCGAACCTCGTACCGGACAGGGCCGTCCAGGACGTAAAAGATGTGGGACCGGCCGGGATTAGCGTCGGCGTAGTAGATCATCGGCTTCAGCAGCTCGTCTGAGACGCGTGCCAGGTCCTCCATGGAGGCCAGCGGCACCGTCTTCTGGCCGCGGGGCGACGACTCGTGCGGGTCCGCGACGGCGATGCGCTTGCGGTACCGGCGCCGCAGGGCCCGGACCTCGCGGGTCACGGCGTCCTCGGACGGAGGTCTCGCCGCGGTTACCAGGGCGAAGAGCAGGGGAAGGAGGGCGGTCAGCCCGGTGGCAAGCAGCGAGAAGCGCCTGCGGTCCTCCACCCAGGGCCTGAAAATGCGCCGGTGTCGCGTTATTGTGTCCTGGTCGCGCGCGGACAGCTCGCCCGAGAGGGTAAAGCTGGCGCCGCTGAGGGGCAGGACCAGGGCCGGCTCCAGCACGTCTTCCTCGCTGGGCTCTGGGGACCCGGTCCGGCCGGCCTCGCTGGAGGCCTCCGCGTGCACGCGCCCCGTGAGGACCAGGGTAGCGTTGGGAGCCCTTACCGCCGTCTCCTCCTCGATCTCCGCCACCCTCTCCATATAGGCCTGCCGGTCGATTGGGACCTCCAGGTCCAGCCTGTAGGAGGTGCCCTCCTGGTAGAAGGGCGTCCTGGGGACGATGAGGCTCGACTCGTTCCACAGCTCCCCGGCGGCCAGGTCGGCCTCGACCTCGTACCAGCCCTCGATACGGGCGGGCAAGTCGGAGGTGAAGGTGTATGAGAAGCGAGCCTGTATTCCCTCGGTGAGGGCATCGAAGTAGGTGAGGCCGGGGCCCAGGGTGTCCGTCTCGTAGAGGCTGTTGGGCTTCAGGAGGACCGTGTAGTCCCAGGCCGCCTCGTGCTCCCAGCTCCACGGCACAAGCTCGCGGCTGACGGTCGTGGGGGTCGTGAAGGCGTCGTATGCGATGTAGCCGGGGATGAGGACCAGCAGCGCCAGCGCCAGCAGGATCCCCAGCCGCAGAGGGCCGTCGAGGCGAGCCCTTCTCCAACGGCCTCTCCCCGGCGGGAGGCGCCTCAGGCCGTCAAGGGCACGGGAGGCTACTCGTAGTCGCATCACGGGGCGCCGAAAACCCTTTCGACCATCCCCCTGGCCCCCTTCCTGGCCAGGAAGGGGGAGTATTTGTATCTGAGGGACACCCTCAGCCTCCCGGCAATCCCGACGGATCGGGACTGCACTCCCCATTCTCCATCAGCCTGATTAAGATGTCAGACCGGCCACGGTCTTGGCTCTACTGTGGGGCCCTACTGTGGCCGAGCCTAACACGCTTGTCAAGGCCGGTTACGGGCTCGCGGCCCCTCTGTGCCCTCCTCAACCCTCCCCAACGGTGGGAGGAGGCAGGGGAAATTGTGCCCACCGCCCCCGTGGTCACCGGCACTCGCCCGGAGGCTGTCCATCCACGTGGAAGCACACCGCGTCACGTCCACCTCGTCCAGCAGGTGTGGCTCGTTCTTGTCTAGTATGCGCGGCGACGGCGTCTCCGCGTGAGCGCCTTTCGCCGCGGGCTGGCCTCCCGCATGAGGCTGACGACCTCATTGGTGATCAGGAGGGTCCCTGGCAGGAGGATGAGCAGGGCAAAACCAGCAAAGGTCTTGATGAAGTCCCTGGTGTACCCGACGTATGGTATGGCAAAGAGGGCCTTCCCTCTGACGCTCTCGGCGGGCACCAGGTAGCTGTCGGCCTCTTCGTTGGCATCGCCTCTGGTCCTGAACGCGGGCGCGCCACCCTCCAGCGCGGTCAATTCCACCACCCTATGGGTGACCAGGACTTGCGGGTCGGCGGGATATCCGTAGGTAATGACATCGCCCACGGCCACCCGCGCCGGGTCTACCTCCCGCACTACGGCTAAGGACCCTACCGGCATGGCGGGGGTCATGCTGCCGCTGAGGACGATGATGAACTGGACACCCCAGAGGAAGGAGGCAAGGAAGGCCAGCCCCAGGGCCACGACGAAGAGCCCCGCAAGGAGGCCCCCCAGCCATTCCAGGAGTTTCCACAGAAGTCGCTTACTGGCCACTGGCGTTCGGCTCCTCCTCGCTGCCGCCGCCCAGGGCCGGGGCCAGAGGCGGAGGGTCGATGATCCGCTCCGTGTCGGTGCCCTCAAAGGTCCTGCCGGCCACTATACCCGTGACGGTGAAGGTCACAGGCCCCGTCTGGCCGTCGAGAAGCGCGATGACGGCCGCCCGGTCGAAATCCGCCTTGAAGGTGTCGTCCTCGACGCTGCCGCTTATTGCATCTAAACATTCGTTGGTGGGGAGGCACAGCTTGACGGTGGAGGGGACGATGTCGTTCACATCCCTCTCCGTCATCTGAATGAAAGCCTTCACCGGGTTCCCCTTGCTATCGAGGTTCAGGGTGTCCGGCTCAATGTCGACCGTGGCGGGAATGGC
>JADFIF010000181.1 GCA_022566795.1 Chloroflexota bacterium | reverse complement strand
CCACGAACAGCCCTCCGGGGCGGAGCCAAGACACGATGGCACTCAGCAACGCGGGCTGCTCGTCGCGGGGCAGGTGGATGATGGCGTAGAAGGCCGCGACCGCATCGAAGCTCTCCGGTGGGAATCGCGCCTCTGCCATATCCGATTGGACGAACCTGGCGCCAGGTACGTTGTCGCGCGCCCGGGCCACCTGACGCCGCGAGATATCGACGCCTGTGACGCGGAACGAGCGCGCCAGCTCGCGGGTCGTCGGCACTCCGGCGCCGCACCCAAGGTCCAGAACCTCGGCGCCCTGGGGAAGGCGGTCTAGCAGGACGTCGGTGTACTTTCGGCGCTGCCTCGTAAGAGACTTCGCCGCTACCTCGGCGTACTGGCCGCCGATGCGGTCGTAACCCTCGGCGACCGCCCGTTTCACATCGCGCGGCTTCGGCGCTTCTGCCATGGATCGCTCTACTGTGCCGTGACTCCGCCGTCGGTGACGAGCTCCGAGCCCGTCACGAAGGAAGACTCGTCGGGGGCCAGGTACACGATGCCGTTGGCGTTGCCCAGCCTTCCCAAGGGAACGCTGGCCATTCCAGGCGCCATCAGCTTCGGGTCCGAAAAGGCTTCCTCTGTTAGCGGCGTGAGAGCGAAGCCCGGATGCACCGAGTTGACGCGAATGTCCTCCGGCGCATATTGGACCGCCGCGGCGATCGCCTCTGACCATTCCCGCTCGGATGCGACGTCCAGTCGTTTGAAGATCGCATCTCCGCCGGACTCTGCAATCTGGGCGGCCGTCCTCTCGCCGTCGGACTCGTTGACGTCGGCCACAACCACTCTCGCGCCCTCTCTGGCAGACAGCCGGGCCGACGCGCCGCCGAACCCCATCGTCTGGCCCTCGATCCCCGTGGCGGCTCCCGTGATCAAGGCGACCTTACCCTGAAACCGCATGGTCTCCTCCAGGTGCGCGCTTCGCCCGGCTGATTATACCAGGCGTGATGCGCGAGCCCTGCGAGGTGAGCGGCCAGAGGGCCTTTTGCATTTGTTGGAGCTGGCCTTTCATGCTACATTCACGAGCGGGCAGTTGAGGCAGACCTCAGACGGCGGTCATTCGCTGTTGGGGTCCAGCGTTGGCTTAGGTTACGGGCTTGAAGGTGAAACTCACGTGAAGGTCGCCAGTGCCAGCAAGGGATTCGTGGCGACCGTTGCGGGCCTCCTGGTTGTCGGCCTGACGCTGAGACAGACGATGGTGCTGGACAGGTACTTCATATTCTTCCCCGAGCGCGGTATCACGGCCACACCGGCCGACGTCGGCTTGGAGTTCGAGAATGTGTTCTTCTCGGCTTCGGACGGCGTAACCCTTCACGGCTGGTACGTCCCTTCCGACAGCGACCTGACGCTCCTGTGGTTCCACGGCAACGCTGGAAACGTTGCCAATCGGCTGGAACACCTCGCGCTGACCCATAGGCTCCTCGGTGTCAACGTCTTCATCTTCGACTATCGGGGCTACGGCCTTAGCGAGGGTTCGGTCTCGGAGGCCGGAACATATCTCGACGCCGCCGCCGCCGTCGACTACCTCGTCGATGAAAAGAGCATCGACACCGGACGGCATCTGGTGCTGTACGGCCACTCCCTCGGCGGCAGTGTAGCGGTCGAGATGGCCGGACGATATCCGAACCGGGGGCTCATCGTCGAGTCGACGTTCACCTCGATCGGGGGTATGGCCAAAATCCTATACCCCTACCTGCCTTCCCGCGTTATGACGAGCTTTCTACGGACCCGTTACGACTCGCTGTCGAAAATAGCCGGCGCTCGCGGTCCCGTAATGGTGGTGCACGGCGACAGCGACGAAACGGTCCCGATGGCCGAGGGCAGGAAGCTGTACGAAGCGGCCAGGCAGCCGAAGCGTTTCCACACGGTCGTTGGAGCTGGGCACAACGACGTCTACTCCGTCGGTGGCGAGCCCTACTTCGAGGCTATCCGCCGCTTCATCGAGGACCCCGAAGGCGAAGAGCTGCGGTGACGTCGCGCGACTAGGTCGCTCTTGCCCGCGCGGCTGCCTTTCGAGGGGCACCCGTGGCTCCGAGGGGCATGCTGATACGCGGAGCCCGTGCTTTAGGCCCCTCGCTCCGCTCGGGGCGACATGAGGGCTCTGCGCGGCCGGCTTTTCGCCGTGCCCCACGTTGATGGCCTGGCCCGCTTCTCAAGACCCGGCGTTCCACTCCATGTGTCGCGCACTCGGCGGCACGCGCCCTTGTTGACAACTCCGGCACCCCCAATTAGGGTGACTCCAGCTTCTATTTCGCGAGGAGGAAAGATGGAGTTCGGATTTGGAGTGCCCACCAGAGGACCGCTCGCGGCGCCCGAGAGCATCGCGGCCCTGGTCAAGGCCGGCGAAGAGATGGGCTTCGGCATCGTCAGTGTCAGCGACCACATCGTCATCCCCAGAAGCATCGCGTCAATCTATCCCTACAACGAGAGCGGCGAGTTCGCCGGCGGTCCGTCGGGCGAGTGTCTCGAGCAGCTTGCCACGCTGAGCTTCCTGGCCGGCCAGACCTCGTCGCTGAAGCTGCTCACCTCCGTAATGGTGCTGCCTCACCGCAGCCCTGTGCTGACCGCCAAGATTCTGGCCTCGATAGACGTCCTCTCCAACGGGCGGCTCATCGTAGGCTGCGGGGTCGGCTGGATGCGAGAGGAGTTCGAGGCTATCGGCGCGCCGCCATACGACGAGCGCGGCGCCGTCGGCGACGAGTATATCCGCGCCTTCAAGGAGCTGTGGACCAGCGACAGCCCGCAGTTCGAGGGCAAATACTGCAGCTTCTCGAACATCTCCTTCACCCCTAAGCCCGTTCAAAAGCCCCATCCGCCTATCTGGATTGGCGGCGAGAGTCCACCGGCGCTGCGACGGGCCGGACGTCTCGGCGACGCCTGGTACCCGATCGGCAACAACCCCAGGTTTCCAGTGGGCACGGTGGAGCAGCTCTCCGAGTACATCTCGCGGGTGCGCCGGCACGCAAAGGATAGTGGAAGGGACCCATCCGAGCTGGACGTAGCCTACAGCGCCGGCTGGTACGACGATTCCGAAGCGCAGCGCCTTCCAACGGGCGAGCGTCGGGTCTTCACTGGCAAGCCCCAGCAGATTGCCGATGACATCAAGAGCTTCGAGGCGCAAGGAGTGAGGCACCTGATGTTGAACATGCAGAGCGACACCCTGGATGGCTCGCTGGCCCGCATGGAGCGCTTCGCGGCCAACGTAAAGCCGCTGGCGGCTTAGCGGCCGGGCCACCGGCGCTTGCCAACCGAGCCGATTCGGATTTAAAAGGCCTGAGGAGCAGCGCGATGAAAGCGGTCTACATAACCGAGCATGGCGGGGTCGACGTGCTGACCTACGGAGATCTGCCTGAGCCTGAAATCGGCGCCGGCGAGGTCAAGATCAGGGTCCGAGCCTGCGCTCTCAACCGGCTGGACCTCTACACGCGTGCCGGGGTCCGAGGGACGCGGCT
Organism: Chloroflexota bacterium; assembly: GCA_022566795.1. Taxonomy (GTDB): domain Bacteria; phylum Chloroflexota; class Dehalococcoidia; order Lucifugimonadales; genus JADFIF01. The sequence goes on along the minus strand of JADFIF010000181.1, from coordinate 35 downwards.
TCGGCTGAATGGCCCCCACGTCCTGGGTGGAGACG
>JADFIF010000081.1:8522-13192 GCA_022566795.1 Chloroflexota bacterium | reverse complement strand
ATCGCCGACTTCGAAGGACTGAGTCCGGGCCGCATACATCCTCTGACCGGCCCCGTCTACGTCAAAGGAGCCCAGCCCGGCGACCTCCTGGAGGTGGAGTTCCTGGACATTGTGCCCCAGCCGTGGGGCTTCACGGGTATCCTGCCCGGGCTCGGATTCCTGCGCGACCTGTACACCGTCCCTTTCTTGGTCCATTGGACCATCGCAGACGGCTGGGCCACGTCACCTCAGCTACCGGGCGTGCGGATTCGTGGGGCATCGTTCATGGGCACGTCAGGGGTGGCGCCTTCTCGAGATGAGGTTGAGGCGTGGACCCGGCGAGAACAAGAGCTGTTGGACCGGGGAGGGTTGGTCTTCCCACCAGACCCCGAAGATGCGGTGCCGGCCACCGGACCCGGAGCCACTGCGGGCCTTCGCACGATACCGCCACGGGAGAATGGGGGCAACCTCGACATCAAGCAGCTGACCGGCGGGTCGAAGCTGCTATTGCCGGTGTCGGTGGACGGAGCCCTCTTCTCCACCGGAGATGGCCATTTTGCCCAGGGTGATGGGGAGGTGTGCGTCACGGCAATCGAGATGGGGGCCACGGCCCACGTCCGGTTCCAGGTCCTCAAGGGGGAAGCGACGCGCCGGAGTGTCCGCGCGCCACGGTTCGAGCGGAGCGACTACTTCGTCGAGCCCGAGTGGGCGGCTCCACGGCGCTTCACCGCCACCGTGGGGATGCCGATAGCCGAGGATGGGACAAGAAACGAAGGCGAGAACCTGACGCTGGCGTGCCGGAACGCCGTGCTGGCCATGATCGACCTGCTGCAGGATAGAGGATGGAGCTCCGAGCAGGCCTACGTCATCTGCAGCGTTGCGGTGGACCTGCGCATCAGCAACGTGGTGGACGTGCCCAACTTCGTCGTCTCCGCCCTGCTCCCCGAGGACATCTTCGTCGGCTAGGGTCTCATCGTGCCCGCTGAAGCGAAGATGGTCTATTCCGTTGCTTGTGCTCATCCATTGGAGCCTCCGGCTTGCAGGCTGAGGAAAATGGGGAGTGCAGAGGGGCTAAGCCCCTTTGCCGGGAGTCTGAGGGTGTCCCTCAGATACCATTTCCCCCTTTCCTCACTCGAAAGGGCGCCAGAGGGATAGTCGAAGGGGTTTTTCAGCGCCCTGTTGGGACCCGGGAGAACAAAGAGCGAACGGAGGGAGTCCAATGATACTGGCGGCCAAGGGCATAGCGGCGTTCAATGCCTGACAAGCAGATACTGTGCGCATTTGGGGTCGACGTAGATGCTGTGGCCGGCTGGCTGGGCTCCTACGGGGGCGAGGACTCGCCCGCCGACATCTCTCGAGGTCTGTTCGCCGGTGAGGTGGGCGTGCCGAGGCTGCTGAAGCTGTTCGACCGCCTGGGCATCAAGACGACCTGGTTTATCCCCGGACACTCGATTGAAACCTTCCCCCGAGAGGTGAAGCAGGTTGTCGCGGAGGGTCATGAGATCGGCGTTCATGGCTACTCCCATGAGAACCCCATCTCAATGACCCCAGAGCAGGAGGAGGCGGTACTGGACAGGTGCATCGGCCTGGTGACCGAGCTGGCAGGCACCCCGCCCGCTGGCTACGTCGCGCCGTGGTGGGAGTTCAGCCAAATCACAAACGAGCTGCTGCTCCAAAAGGGAATCAAGTACGACCACAGCTTGATGCACCACGATTTTCAGCCATACTACGTGCGTGCGGGCGACACTTGGACAAAGATCGACTACTCGAAACACCCTCGCGAATGGATGAAGCCGCTCGTCCGGGGCCAGTTGACCGACCTCGTCGAGATACCGGGTAGCTGGTATCTCGACGATCTGCCGCCCATGATGTTCATCAAGAGCTCGCCCAACAGCCACGGATTCGTCAATCCTCGCCACCTGGAGGAGTCGTGGCGCGATCAGTTCGACTGGGTCTACCGCGAGTACGACGATGCGATCTTTCCCATCACCATCCATCCGGATGTTTCTGGGCGTCCGCAGGTGCTGCTGATGTTGGAGCGGCTGCACGAATATATGGCCGGCCATCGAGGCGTCCGCTTCTGCACGTTCAAAGAGATCGCCGACGACTTCGCGCGGCGCCATCCGCCCATCCACGCAGCCGAGTAGACGGGCCGGTCGAGGAGCTTCGGATTCGCCGGCGTTAGCCGCCCCCTTTTGCCTCGTAGAGCAGCGTATCGGGGTGGAAAGCGAACCATCCGAACCAGAAGGCGGGGTGCGACGGCAACCGTGCCAGACTCTCGGACGGATCGGACGTGCTTACCAGAGCATCCTCGGTCACCGTCCACTCCAGTCCATCGGAGTCCACTAGCGCCAGTGGCAGACCCTCAAACGTCTCGCCCTCGCTCGGAAGGCTGAACACCTGTCCTTCACGAGCGTAGACCCTGGCCCCGGTCGACTGTGAGGATGCGATTACGACCACACCGGTCCCGGCCACCTCGTCGTTGACTACCCTTTCCTGACGGAGCACCTCGATCGGATATGCCTTGTGGGCGTCACCTATGGCGATCGCCAGGACCTCGCTCTTGGTTTCAAGCCTTCCGTCGCGGCTCCACGCCGGGAACATGGTATCGGGATTGCTTCGGTAAGCGAAGTAGATGGAGTTAGGGTCGCCCTCCGGCTGGTACTGGCTTGCTGGGTAGACTCCGGTCTCTATAGACAGCACGGTGGTGTCGGGATGCCGGGCGACCCACTCTCGCCAGGCGGTCAGCTCCACGGGAAACAGATCCAGCTTGATGCCGCTATCGGCTAGAGGGCCGATCACGGGCTCGCCGAGAAGCGAAGCCCACAGGGTGTTGGTGGCACGGTCGTACATCAGCTTGTTGTTTCGATACAGCAGCCCGGACGTTCCGAAGGTGGTTGCCTCCCCCTCTATCCTTGCGGAATACACGATTCCGGTGCCGCAGAGCGTTCACCATAACAGAGAGATGGGCTCACCTCCGAGGGTATCGTTGACCATCTCGTGGGCGTTGACGATCCGCATGGGGTACGCCCGGTGCTCGCCGTTGATCGACGCGCCGAGCACTCTGTCGTCTGGCTGCATGTAGTCGGCCTCGGCGGCCGGAATCGTCGGGGGATTCCGCAGGTCAGGGATGCCGTCGGGCGGGACGCCGCCCCAGACCACCTCGGTCAGGTCTATCCGCGCAGTCTCCTTCGCAGTCTGCAGGAACTGGCCGAGCCTGGGGTGTATCTGCGAGAAGATAGAGGATTTCCACGCTGCATAGTCATCGGGAGGGCGGAAGTCTCCGCGGCGCTTGCCCAGCCACTCCATCCACCCGTTCCAGTCGTCGCCAAACTCCTGTCCGGTAAGAGCTCGCAGAGTGCCGACGAACTCGTCCAGAGATTCCCCGGGAGGCAGGAACCGGAAGGTCTGCAGGAGCACCGGTACCTGAGACACGTCGTGCATCGCCTGAATCTCCTCCAGGGCCTCGAGGGCGTTAGCCGGCGATTCAAACACCCCAGGGAACAGTCTGTACATTATCCGATTCGGATCGTATAGCCGCGTGTCGGCCTGCTCGACGGCGGCCACCGGAGGCTCCAGCGTGGTCGTTTCCTCGATCGCGGCAGCAAGGGTCTCCGACTGGGTTTCAGACCCGGAAATAGCTTGGGGTGGCGGGGTGGCGGTGGGGGCTAGATCGGAGCTACAGCCGATCGCCACCGCGGCGACTAATACCGCGGCGACCATAGCAGGTGACCATCTACGGGCAAGCGTCACGTTTGGCTCCTCCTTGATGTTACGCCAGAAGCACGACAGGCAGATTCAGCGCGTGGGCCGGATGGTCGAACCGGGCTGAGGCCACAACGTGCACGGCAAGCGAGGATCTTCAGTCCCAACAGACTGGCGTGTAGTGGGACTTGCCCCTCTTGTTGGAGTCAAAAGCTCTGAGCTCAGTCTACACTTGCGGTGATTGGTGGCGCAGGCTCCATCGAAACCGCGAGTGTTACTATGCACCCAGACAGCTTTGTTCATCCTGAAATGCAGCTAACTTTAAAGAACTCCCGCACAATCCAGCTCATGACCCATCTGAAGGAGGAATAGCTTTGAAGATTACCGATGTAAAGCCCCTCATCGTTCGTGGCGAGGTCAGGAACCTGTGCATCGTCAAGGTCGAGACGGACGACGGGTATCACGGTTGGGGCGAGTCCGGCGTGATAGGCAGAGAGCTGGCAGTGAAGGGCGCCGTCGAGCACTACCGGGAGTTCCTGATCGGCAAGGACCCACGGCGCCTGGGAGCCCTCTGGCAGGAGATGTACCGCAGCCAGTACTTCGAGGGCGGGCGCATACTGACAGGCGCCATATCGGCCATCGACGTCGCCCTGCACGACCTGGTCGGCAAGAGCCTGGGCGTGCCCGTCTACCAGCTGCTGGGCGGCGCGCATCGCGACGTCGTTCCCTGTTTCACCACCTCGCACGCTCCCATGGGCCCAGAGGCCATCGAAGATGGCGCCCGACTCGTGGCCGAAGGCTGGCCCGCCATCAGGTTCACCTACGGAGAGCCGGATACCGACGGAGACAGCGCGCTGTTCGAGCCTCGCGAGTCCATCGCCCTCACCGCGGAGTGGATGACAAAGCTGCGTGAGTCCGTAGGCGGGGCGCCGGTCCTGGGCATCGAATACCACCACAGGCTAAGCGTGGCGGAGGCGGCCTCCTTT
>JADFIF010000081.1:0-8423 GCA_022566795.1 Chloroflexota bacterium | reverse complement strand
TCGAGCCTCGCGAGTCCATCGCCCTCACCGCGGAGTGGATGACAAAGCTGCGTGAGTCCGTAGGCGGGGCGCCGGTCCTGGGCATCGAATACCACCACAGGCTAAGCGTGGCGGAGGCGGCCTCCTTCTGCCAGCGAATGCCCTCCGGGACCCTCGACTTCCTGGAAGAGCCAATCCGTGACGAGACGCCGGCCGCCTACCAGGCGCTAAGGCGGATGACCGATGTCCCATTCGCCATCGGAGAGGAGTTTGCCAGCAAGTGGCAGTTCATGCCGTACATAGAGCAGGGGATAACCAACTTCGCCCGGCTGGACATCTGCAACGTGGGCGGCTTTACCGAAGCCATGAAGATAGCCGGATGGTGCGAGGCCCACTACATCGACATGATGCCCCATAACCCTCTGGGCCCCATAAGCACCGCGGCGAATCTGCACTTCGCGGCGGCGGTGCCAAACTACGCCTGGTTGGAGGAGCGGACGACGGACTACGTCTTCGGCCCCGATATGTTCCCCGAGCAGCCGCGGATAGAGGGCATTGGCTTCCCCATCCCGACCGGACCAGGCCTGGGCGTTGAGTTCAACGAGGCGTCGGCGGGAGCGCCCTTCGAGTTCTGGGAAGCCCAGCACCTGCACCGGCGCGACGGCTCCTACACGAACTACTAGGCCACCTCGGCCCAACCGAGGCGCAGGTCGCTGTGCCGCCAGACATGAATATGTCATTCGGAGCGGAGTCGACAGACCGCTCGTGCCATCGCCAGGAGCCTATCCTGACCGACACGACACCGCGACGGCGGTGCGGAGAGTCCGGTTAGGTGCGCGGCGTTGGGAGCATAGTGTCTTAGACCCCTCGGCTTCGTTCGGGGTGACAGCGGCCTGTATTTTCAACCATTGTTTGCGGTGGTCATAACGACCACAAGAGGCCCCTTAGTCGCAGGTCCTTTCTCTTAGCCTTCGATTGGACTAGAATTGCACGGGATTTCGCATCTGGACGTTAGAATTGCCGATGGAACCGACAAGTCTGGTGGACCTTGAAGCCTGGGCCAAACAACAGATGCCCCACGACCTGTGGGATTTCGTGGCGGGGGGTTCGGCGGATGAGATAACGCCCTGGCTCTGGGTGCGCGCGCCGACCTCGTAGGCCGTCCTCTCTTCTGGGGACTGGCCATCAATGGCGAGACCGGCGTCCGTCAGATGCTGGAGATACTACGGGTAGAGTTTGACCGGGCCATGGCGTACTGTGGCCGCACCAGCGTTGCCCAGATCGATGCAAGCCTCGCGACTTTACCGTGTCAGTGCTGGACCGGGATGAACTCTCCCGTATCGACGGGTCAACGGCCCGCCGGGGTTGCCGGGGTTGGCCACACCCACTTCTCTCCACCCTGACCGGGACATCGGGAATCCACCACCACCGCGCTTCTTATGGGTGCGGGAAGACGCCCCCGCCCCAGACCCTCTGGCTGCGGCCTCAGAGCCTGCACCGACCTCGCCGAAGTGGAGACAGCAGATCAGTGCGGCTCAAAATAGTTTTGGCCACATGCTTACTACTTTCATCCTTTGCCAGGGCGGTCACAGCCACCCGCAAATGACAGACGGACTGTCCCTAGCGATGCCCTTTGAGAAGGCCCTGCCCACTTCGCTCCTCCAGCTTGAGGATGCGTGCCGCGGTCCCGCCCATGATAAGGTCGCGCTGCTCCTGACTAAGGAACGTGCAGTACCTCTCGATATGATCTCGGGACTGCCGGTAGGTACAGTGGCGGTTCTGGAACGGCATGTCGGTGCCGTACAGCAGATGGCCGGCCCCTATGTGCTCCACCATTGCCTCGATGGTGGGTATGACCTCCCGGTAAGGGAAGTCGAACATGTCGCCTATCCGGACCGGGAACGATACCTCGATGCTCAGGTTGGGATTCTGGAACGGCTCCCAGACCTCGTCGGGCAGCACAATTCGCTCACCAGCCAGAAACGTGCGATACGGGAAGCCGTGGGTAATGCTGCAAACGTTGTCCGGGTAGCGCTCCATCCATCGCATCAGGATCTTGAGCTCGTTCAGATAGCCGCGCTGGAGGTCGTGCGAAGCCTCCCAATCTCCACGCCCCGGCCCGGTGCTCAGCGAGAAGAAGATCGGAACGTCGAGCGAGGTGGCCACCTCCCAGAAAGGCCTGTAGAAGCCATCGTCCCACGGGTCGGCGCTGACCATGTAGCCGTTGGCGTTGAACTTGATGGCCTGCAGGCCACCTTCGGAAATCGCCGCGGTCAGCTCCCTGATGACCGCGGCGGTATCGTCGCGTATCCGCCACTCGTCGACCGGCGCCATCGAGTATAGCCGGCCCGGAAACTTCCGCACGCACTGCGCCAAGTACGCAATACTGCGTCCCAGCATCGGGTTGGTGTGGAGCAGCGCCACGTCCACTCCGGCGTAGTCCATCTCGCTGATCAGGCTTTCGGGAGTGAACTCGCAGTTGCGCAGGTTCGGAGGGTAGTAGTGCTTGGTGTACTCCTCACCTTCGTAGGTCCACACCACCCTGCCCGCCGCCGCATCGATGCGAAAGCTGAGGTCTGGCAGATCGGACAAGTCCCTTTTGCCCTTCGGGGCGAGGACATCGGACGGACCGACGGCCCGGTCGTGAAGCCGAAGCGCAGGCTGGTAATGGCCTGCTTGGCCGGCTTGCACCCATCTGAGATGCTCCGCAACGCTGGCGTAACCGGGCAGGCTGTCCGCCGGCTCGAAGCAATACGCGTGAGAGTCTATGATCACCTCGACATCTCCTCTGCGGCTGTCGATTCTGGCGTTCAGGTGAGGTTGAGCCGGGCTTGACCCTAATCTGATTCGGCGACCCCGTCAATACGCGGGAGACTTACCCAGGTCGACATCGCCTAGCTCTAATATCTCTTGACCCGCCACCCGTCGCTCCTGTTGTGGGATGAGGCTGATGGCGAGCATCGGACTCCGCCTACTTGATCTCGGTACCGCTGACGCGCTTGCCATATATGAAGTCCCAGTCGATCTCCGCTCCCAGCCCGAGCCCTTCAGGAACGTCGACGCAGCCGTTCTCGTCGATAGCGTCGATGGCGTCCCTGTAGCCGTCCTTGTAGATCGGAGGGCTGAACGGGCCGGCCTTGGGATGGAGCAGCCCCATCTCGTAGTAGTTGGTGTTTCGCATCGAGGCCATCAGATGGCGCTGCGCGGGGCCAGCCACGTGAAGCTCGATGTCGAGGCCGAAACCTTCCGCCGCGTGCGCTATCTTCATGATGCCGGTGATCCCGCCGTCGTAGATCGGGTCGCCGCGAACGAAATCCGTGGCCTCCGCCTCGATGAAGTCGACGTGCGCCTCCAGGCCTCGGACGTGCTCCAGCTGAAGCAGCGGGGTCTTGATAAGCTGCCGGAGCTTGCGATGGGCATGGGCCGACACGCCGCCGTCCTTGTACGGGTCCTCGTACCAGAAGAACTTTTGCTCGTCGCAGGCCCACCCCAGTTTGAGCGCCTCCCCGAAGGTCCTTATCGCGCAGAAGGGGTCCAGCATGAGGTCCATCTTTCCGCCGACGCGCTTGCCGACCGCGTGCACGACCTCGATCTGGCGCGAAATGGGCGCGTCCTGCCAGCCGTGGATCTTGAACGCCGGATAGCCCATCTCCAGGCACTCCTCCGCGAAGTCGGCGTAAGCCTCGGGGCTGCTGAGCCCGCCCGGGTCGTGGTCCCCGATGTAGGTGCTCGCGTAGCAGGGCAGCTTCCGCGGCGACCCGCCCAGCAGCTCGTAGACCGGAGCCTCGTGGAACTTGCCGGCAATATCCCACAGCGCCATATCCACGACACCGAGCCCCATCCTTGCTTGCTGCCGCGAGGCCTGCTTGATGTCGTTGTACATCTCCTCCCGATGCAGCGCATTCCGGCCGATCAACGACGAGGCGAACGTCGCAACTCCGGCATACTCGGGAGCCGGCCCGCCCACGTAGTCCCCGGTCAGACCGGCGTCTGTATGAATCCGAATGGCGTGGACTAGCGTCTTCAAGTTGCTCCCAGGCTCGTAAATGGGAATCCCGATGGTGGGCTCTCGCCCCATGTCCTTTAGCTCGTGCTCGAACTGCACGAGCTCGATGCTGGTGATCGTAGGTCTGGCCTTCATACGTCCCTCCTCAATGCTGTTATTTCAACACCGCGTCAGCTCAATGTTGCGTGGGTCGTCCCGACCGCCAATGAGTGGAGTATTAGACTATCAGACCGCGGTGTTGACTTTCAGGACAAGTGCGGGACCGCAGACCGGTTCAGTGGCGCAGGGGAAACTGAGCTCCCACAGTAGGGTCATACTTGCGAACAGGATGCTCCTTCAGACTATCGGGCTCGCGAGGACCGCGGACGCCACCTTCCTGCTGACCCACCTACCGTCCGAGGCGCTGCCCACGAGCCTGCCGTGCTCGACTATAACTTTGCCGCGGAGGATAGTCATCACCGGGTAGCCGTTGCACTCGAACCCCTCCCATATGGAGTAGTCGCCGTCGTGGTGAAGGTCGTCCAGGGTTAGCACCTTTCGAAGATCGGGGTCCCAGATGCAGATATCGGCGTCGCTCCCCACGGCTATGGCCCCCTTCTGGGGATACATGCCGAGGATCTTGGCGGCGTTGGTGGACGTTATTGCGGCGAACCTCTCGAGTCCGATCCGCCCTGTATGGACCATCTTGGCCCACGTGACGGGCATCCGCGTCTCGATGCCCGCATGGCCGCCGCAGACGGTCTCGATGGTGTCCCCCCAGAACTTCACGTCTTTATTCGTCGTGTACTCGTCGGTGGCGGTGGTGCAGATCGGCCCGTCCACCAGCCCCTGCTGCAGGGCGTCCCGATCGTCTGCGTACTTGATGGCGGGGTAGGTATGGATCTTGGTACCGTTGGGCTTTCTATAGTCATCCGACGTGAACTCCATGTAGTTGTGGAGCGCCTCGCCGTACACTGGCTGCCCACCCGCGCGGGCTTCGGCAATGGCTGCGACGCCCTCTTTGGCGGTGGTATGGACAAAGTAGATGGCTACCTCCGCGTGCTCCGCCATGCGGATTATCTTGCGGAAGGCCAAGTCCTCAGAGACGTTGCTGTGGACCAGGTGGAGGTTGTAGCCCTGGTCATTCCCCACCCTCTTGAGCTTCTCAGTCATGTACGTGACCAGGTCGTCATCCTCGGCGTGGACCGCCATAATGCCCCCGCCCCTGGCTACCTCCTCGAAGACAGCCATCAGGTGGCCGTAGGGGACACGGCTGCTGTGAAACGTGGTGAAGATCTTGAAGCTGGCCAGACCCGACTGGATAGCCTCTCGGATCTCACCGATGGTGGCATCAGACACCTCTCCGGCGAGGATGTGGTGATAGGCGAAGTCGGTGTACGAGTGGCCGGCGAACGCCTGCCTGCGCTTTTCCACCTCTAGCATGATCGGGTCGCTGGTTGGCCGCTCGCCCGGTGCAATTGAGAGCCCACCGGAAAAATCCACGAAAGTGGTTACACCCCCAAATGCCGCCGCGCGGCTGGCCGCTTCCGGCGGCTGGGTGATCACCTCGGGGCGCCCAGCCCACGTCTCCGGCACTGGAATGCCTATGTGGGTGTGGGGCTCGATGCCGCCTGGTAGGACCACCTTCCCGCGGGCGTCGACGGTTCTCCGGACCTCTCCTTCCAGGGTCCCCGGTAAGGCCAGGGCGGCGATACGCTCGCCCTGGATCGCCACGTCCATCTCCGCGACTCCTTCGGAGGTAACTACACGCCCTCCCTTGATAATTAGGTCCAGCATTCCTTTCCTCCTTCTCAGCCCCTGGAGAGTTTAGCCTTGTAACCTCAGACGACGACGCTGAGGCCTTCGGAAGGCGTTCACATTCTCCCAGAGATTCACCCGCCTGTCACACTCAGCACTCAGCGCCTGCGACCGTTTTCGCATGCCGGACTGGACACCAGCGCCACAAAGGGCTGTACGAAGCTGGTTCACCTCGATGTGCCCGAGTTTAGGCAATTCGCTAAGGTCGAGCACGCCAATGTTACAGGCACTTATGCTGAGGACGCTCACCAGCTGATCCGCATAGCCTAATCGGCCCTCGTGGTAAATCGCACGCCTTCCGCGCCGCGATCGATGGTGGCGCACATCATAATAGAGGGGGCGGCATTCGCCACGGGCGACCTCGGAATCGAGACCGCTGCCTTTCCGGGCCGATCGGGGCTGGTTGATCCCCACGCGCCCCAGCCTCAGCCCTAGCGCGTTTCGGAGCTCGATTCGCAGCGGTCTCTTGGAGGCCAAGCCTGGGCCAACGCGCGGCTTGAGAGGACGTGCCCCCGTAGATATAATGCGCACTGTAGTCGGTGACGCATCCGGGCGGTGGGTGAACTCCTTCGAACCAGGGCGCAGGAGGGCAAGTATGACAAGACAAGAGGTTGCGCTGATGGCTCATCTGCTGCGTCGCGCCGGCTTCGGCGCGACGAGGGACGAGCTCGACGGTTATCTTGCTCAGGGGTACGAGGCCACCGTGGAGCAGCTGCTTCACCCGGAGCGTGCGCCCGAGGCCCTGGAGGACGAGGACCTCGTCAGGCGTTACCACGTGGACGAGAACAGCTTGATGCTGCTGGAGAGCTGCCAGGCTTACTGGCTGTACCGCATGATCAATACGAAGCGTCCGTTGGAGGAGAAGCTGTCTCTCTTCTGGCACGGCCTGTTCGCCACCGGCTATACAAAGCTCAATCAGCCCAAGGCCATCCTCGGACAGATAGAGATGTTCCGGCGCCACGGGCTGGGCAGCTTTCGAGACCTGCTGGTCCATGTCTCAAGAGACCCGGCGATGATGTTCTGGCTGGACAATAAGGACAATCACAGAGACGCCGTAAACGAAAACTACGGACGGGAGATACTGGAGCTTTTCTCCATGGGGATAGGGAACTACTCCGAGGACGATGTGAGGGAGTGTTCCAAGGCCTTCACCGGATGGTCGATGCGAAACGCGTCTCTGCACACTGCCCGCGTTGCGCGGGACTCCGTATGGCCGTACGGTCGTCTGGACTGGCAGTTCGAGTACCTGGACGGCGACCACGACTCGGGCGAGAAGACATTCCTGGGCCAGAAAGGCGATTTCAACGGCGAGGAAGTCATCGATATCATATGTGGGCAGCCCGCCACGGCGAAGTTCATCGCACGCCACCTGTACAACTACTTCGTGGCCGACGAGCCTCAGGTGCCGGCGTGGCAGACGGTGCCGCCGCGGGACTCAGACGCCATCGGCACGCTGATGACCGCCTTTGTCGACTTCGAGTACGACGTCCGGTCAGTGCTGCGGGTCCTGTTCAACTCCGACTTCTTCAAGAGCGCCATCTATGCCAGGGTGAAGAGCCCCGCGGAGCTGGTGGCTGGCACAGCTCGCCTCGCGGGCACGCATCGATTCCCGGAGGTCGATGACATACAGCTGGCCCTCCAGACCGGGTACATGGGCCAGCAGCTTCTGGACCCTCCAAGCGTCGAGGGCTGGCACACTGGCGTCGAGTGGATCAACACGGCCGGCCTGGTTAGCCGAGTCAACTTCGCCACCGAGCAGTTCGCCGACGTGAACACGTCGGGTGTCAGGTTGATCGTCGACAGGATCAGGGCGCAGGGGCCTGCTATATCGCCGGAGCGCCTGGTGGACGCGTGCCTCGATCTGATGGGCCCCATCGCCGTCTCAGAGACGACCAAAGATGAGCTGATCGACCAGGCAGCCGCGGCCGGCGAGGCACGTTTTGATCGGGATGACGCGGCCTCGGCCGAGAAGACCAGGTCGATACTCCAGTTGATCGTGGCCACGCGTGAGTACCAGTTCGCGTGAGCGGAGCCGGTACGTGCGGGTGGTAAAGGGCCGGGGAAGCAGATGAAGCCAAAAGCCAGATATAGATACAGCCATACGATCGGATTCCATGCGTTGTTAGGCAGGGGATTCAACAACCCTGTTGACGTCGCCATCGGCCGAGACGGCGTTCTATACGTAATCAACCGGGTCGGCCCTGAGGTGGAGGTGCGGCTAGGCTACAAGCGCGTGACGATGTGCACGGTGGATGAGGAGTACCTGGGCGAGTTCGGCACCGGTGGCGCAGGGGGCGGACAGTTGATGTGGCCTGCGTCCATCGCTATCGACGAAGACGGCAACGTCTATATATGCGACGAGGCCCTTCATCGAGTTTCGGTCTTCGACGGCGAGGGTCGGTTTCTCGATAGTTGGGGCGTGCGAGGGAGCGGCGAGGGTGAGTTCGATAGGCCGGCGGGAATAGCCTTCGACAAAGACGATAATCTGCTGGTCGCTGACGGTCTGAACAACCGTATTCAAAGGTTGACCAAAGAGGGGCGTTTCCTTGAGCAATGGGGCCAGCCCGGCAATGGACCCGGCGAGTTCAACATCCCCTGGGGTATCGCCAGCGACTACAACGGCGACGTGTACGTCGCCGAG
>JADFIF010000180.1 GCA_022566795.1 Chloroflexota bacterium | reverse complement strand
CCCAACACCGGCGAGTTCATCGCCAACATGCAGACCGACATTCTCACGCCGGCGCCTTTCATGACCCCGCTGGGCGAGCGCAACATCGGGCCTATCTACGAGATGCGCATCTACAAGTACGCGCCCGGCGACATTCCCAAGGTCATCGAGGCGTGGGGCAAGGGCATCGCCGCCCGGGAGAAGCTATCGCCTCTGGCCGGATGCTGGTACTCGGAGCTTGGCTCCCTCAACCGGTTCATCCACCTGTGGGCCTACAAAAGCTTCGAGGAGCGGATGAACGTCCGGGCCGAGGCCCGCGCTAAGGGAATCTGGCCGCCGCCAAGCGGCGTCGTGCCCATCTCGCAGGAGAACAAGATTCTGATCCCAGCGGCGTTCTCGCCGATGCAGTAATTTTGCGAAGCGCCGCGGAGGCTTTTGGGGAGAGGCGGTAGGGAAGCGCCTTCTCTGCCTCTCTCCCCCGGCTGGAGAGGACAATGTAATCCGACTCCAACTCTCCACGGGCCGGGGGTCTACGCCTTGAACCTCGCTGCGTCGAAGGCGTCGATGGGGATGTCGGTGGTGCCCTTCGCAATGAGGTCCGCCGTGACCCGTCCCATCGACGGTCCAAGCAAGATGCCCTTGCGCCCCGCGCCGGTCGCGACGTAGACGCCCTCCCAGCCGTCCACCGGCCCGAGGACCGGCAGTCCGTCCGATGACAGCGGGCGGATACACGCGGTCTGCTGCACGAGCCGCGCATCGATCAGCGACGGGACCATCTTGAGGAGCGAGGCCATTATCGAGTCGCGAGCCTCGCTGGTAGGCGTCTCGTCAAAGCCTGCGTCCTCCTCCGTCGTGCCGGCCCACAGAAGACCGTCGGGCTTGGTGGTAGCGTAGTTTTTTGCCCAGCCGATGGAGCATTGGAATGGGGCGCCGGGCGCTCGCAGCCTCAGAATCTGGCCCTTCAAAGGCCTCACGTCGATCTCGACTCTCAGCCAGGCGCTGGCCGCCCCGCTCCATGGTCCCATGGCGAGCACGACGCGGTCGCAGGCCAGCTCCTCGCCCCCTATGACCACGGCGGTAACCCTGGATCCCCGACGTTGCAGCCCCGTGACGTCCCCATGCCTGATCGTTGCCCCAAGCTTTTCCGCCGCCTGCGCCATGGCGAGCGATAGTCTGTACGGCTCGACGTCGGCGCCACCCTCGACGTAGAGCGCGCCGATGGCTTTTTCAGATATCCGTGGCTCTAGCGACCTGGCCTCGGCGGCATCCAGCCAACGCACTGAAAAGCCGTCTCGCTCGCGTTGCCACGAAAGCTCGGCCTGCGCGCCCGAGGCCTCGGCTTCGGTAAAGGCCAGCGATAGCGACGGCCGAAGCCGGTACTCGGTGTTGACGCCCGTCTCCTCGGGGAGGCTCGTCGCCAGCTCGCGGTGGAGGCGCATGCCATCCTCGGCTAGCGCCGACACCGGCCCGGGGATCCCGGCGCCGGCCAATGGACTGAGGCCCCCGTAGGCAAAGCCCGATGCGTGGCTGCCCACCGAGTCGCGCTCCACGACCACGCTCCTGACGCCGGCCTTGGCCAGGTAGTAGGCCGTTGCGATTCCGACAATGCCCCCGCCGACGATCACCACGTCGGCGCTTGTGGACGCCATCTCTCTCCACCCTCCAGGGGATGTTCGGATCGACAGGGATGGTATGCCATCGAAAGCCCGGAAGCAACGTGCGGCAGGTACGTCGCCGACTTACGTCCTTGGTTCAAAATAGTGGGGTCCAAACAGTGGGGCCCAAGCAGGGGGCCGTGGCTGTGGCGCGGGGTTGGGAGAAGTGATACGATGCGAGGCGTTAACTCAGGAGGTTCTACATGGTGTCTAACCGGTTGAACGGCGAGCAGATCGAGGAGCTCAAGCAGCAGGCGGCAGCCCACTTCTGGCCCCACGCACGTCCCGCGGGAGACATGTCCGACGACTCGGGGATCAAGCTGGTCACGAGCGCCAAGGGCGTATGGGTCGAGGATGCAGAGGGCAAGCAGTGGTTCGACACCATCTCGGGCATGTGGCTTAAAAACATCGGCCACGGTCGGAAGGAGATTGCCGAGGCTGTCTTCGAGCAGATGCAGGAGATCAGCTACTCACCCGGAGGCACCGTCAGCCCGGCCACGGTTAAGCTGGCGGCAAAGGTCGCGAGCCTATCGCCGGACAAGGAGTCGCGGGTCTACTTCGTAAGCGGTGGGTCCGAGGCGGTCGAGACCGCCTTGAAGATGGCCAAGAACTTCCACAAGAACAACGGAGAGGGCACCCGTTGGAAGGTCATCAGCCGGGAGGGCTCCTACCACGGCGCGACCCTTGCCTGCATGAGCCTCGGCGGCGGCGGTATCAGCGCCCCCGTCAACTTCGGGCCGCTCATGCCTGGCAACGTCCACGTTGCGCAGCCCGCCCCCTACCGCTGCGTCTACTGCGCCGACCGGGGTGGCTGTAACCTCGAGTGCGCGCGCGACGTCGATAGGGCCATCGAGCACGAAGGCGCCGCTACGGTCGCGGCATTCATCGGGGAGCCCATCTCGGCCGCCGCGGGGATCTACGTGCCCCATCCCGAGTACTGGCCGACGATACGGGAGATATGCGACCGGCACGGCGTAGTGATGATCTGCGACGAGGTCATCACCGGCTTTGGCCGTACCGGCAAGATGTTCGCCACCGAGCACTGGGGCGTCAAGCCCGACATCTTTACGGTCGCCAAGGCGCTCACCAGCGGCTACCTCCCCATCGGAGCGGCCATCGCCAGCCAGAAGATCTCCGAGGCCTTCATGGGTGACGATGACTCCGCCTTCCGGCACCTGATCACCTTTGGGGGCAACCCGACCTCTTGCGCCGCCGGGCTGGCCAACCTGGAGATCATGGAAGGCGAGGGGATGGTGGAGAACTCCGCCCGGATGGGCGACTACCTCTACGAGCAGCTTCAGACCCTCTACGAGCACCGCATCGTCGGCGATGTGAGGGGTGGAATGGGCCTGCTTGCCGCCGTGGAGCTTGTCAAGGACCGCGACACGCGAGAGAAGTTCCCCAAAGAGGCCGAGCTAAGCAAGAAGATGGGGCCGCTCATGAACAAACACGGCCTGCTCGGCCGGGGTGGAGATGTCATCTCCATTGCGCCGCCGCTCTGCATAACCAAGGACGAGGTCGACCATCTCGTCCGCCAGGTGGACGAGATCATTGGCGAGGTTGAAGAGGTCCTGTAGCTTTAAGGCTTGTTCGCCCGCTCCGAAAACGGGCCCTCTGCCCCATCCGCCCAGAGGCTGGGAAGGCAGAGGGCCCGTTGGCATTCTAGGATGACCAGAGGTCCCACGGGGCCAAGAACTACCTTCGACTACCTAGGCGACAACTTGGGCGACAACTTGGGCGACAGCTCAGGTTGAGCCGGTGGCTTGCGGCAGCGGGCAGCTCAGCGGCGGCGAGCGCCGGGCCTTACGTGTCCGGCCACTCGGCCAGCGTGACCCGGAGCTCGATGGTCTCGCTGTTTCGGAACACCGAGAGCGTTACGTCGTCTCCGGGCTTGCG
>JADFIF010000080.1:11978-13252 GCA_022566795.1 Chloroflexota bacterium | reverse complement strand
ACCGTGTCCGCCAGGGAGCTGTGGAACGAGATCGCCGAGTCGGCGTGGAAGACCGGCGACCCTGGAGTCGTCTTCATGGACCGCGTGTGGGAGACGGCGCCCAACCCTCAGATGGGCCGCATCGAGACGTCGAACCCCTGCGGCGAGGAGTTTCTGGAGAACTACGGCAACTGCTGCCTGGGCTCCATCAACCTCGACCGGCATGTGTCAAGACTCCCCTCTGCAGGCTCGGCAACGGGTGGGACCTTTGACTGGGATGCTCTGGAGGAGACGGTGCGCACCGCCGTCCGCTTCCTGGACGACGTCATCGAGGTGAACCAGTTCCCGCTGGACAGGCTGCGCGAGGTCAACCTCAAGACGCGGCGCATCGGCCTGGGCGTCATGGGGTGGGCCGACGCACTGGTGCGCATGAACATTCCGTACGACTCGGAGGCGGCCCTGGAGCTGGCCGACGAGCTTGGCGCTTTCATTGTGGGAAAGGCGTGGGACGAGTCGGCGAAGCTGGCCGAGGACCGGGGACCCTTCCCCGAGTACGAAGTCTCGGCCCTCAAGGAGCGCGGGATGCCGCCGGTCCGAAACTCCAGCGTGATAACCATCGCGCCCACCGGCACCATCAGCCGCCTGGCGAACTGCTCCAGCGGCATCGAGCCCCACTTCGCCACCGCGTGGTGGTCCAACGTGCTTTGGGACGACCAGAAGGCCTCCAGCTCGCGTCTCCTCGACGCCCCGGCGTCCATCCGCGAGACGCTGCAGGCCGAGCTGGGCGACGAGGACGTGGTCCAGGGAGTCCTGGAGCGGCTGGCCGACGGTCCTGAAGTCGCCGAGCAGACCCTCGCGGACCATGGCTTGAATCCGGAGATCTTCCGAACGTCGATGACCATCAGCGCCGAGGCCCACGTCCGCATGCAGGCGATGTGGCAGAAGCACGTCACCAACTCGGTGTCCAAGACCATCAACCTGCCCAACGAGGCGACCGTCCAGGACGTGAAGGACGCCTTCTGGCTGGCGTGGGAGACCGGCTGCAAGGCGGTCACGGTGTACCGTGACGGCTCCAAGTCGATGCAGGTCCTCGAGACGGGCACGGACTCCGCCAGCGTCGCCGGCCAGCACCTGATGGTCCCGCGACAGCGCCCGAAGTCAGTGGCCGGCGTCACCGACCGCGTCCGCACCGGCCACGGCAACATGTACGTCAACGTGACCTTCGACGAGCAGGGACACCCCTTCGAGGTCTTCGCCAACCTGGGCAAGGCGGGAGGATGCGACTCGGCCCAGCT
>JADFIF010000080.1:5175-11880 GCA_022566795.1 Chloroflexota bacterium | reverse complement strand
TGGAGGCCATATCTCGTCTGGTGTCGCTGGCGCTCCGGTCCGGTATCGAGCCGGGCCAGATAATCGATCACCTCCGGGGCATCACGTGCTGCCCGACGTGGGATGAAGGCACTCTCGTGCGGTCCACGCCGGACGCCGTGGCGCTCGTGCTGAGCCGCCACGTGCTGGGTGAGGGGACGGCCGACGCTGTATCGGCCCACGCCGCCGAGGGCGGCCACGTAGTGCAGCCGGGCCTCTTTCCGTCCAGCGCCGCTGGCGCCAGTGGACGCCAGATTCCCAGCGGCGCCCGCTGCCCCAAATGCTCGGGCTACCTCATCCACCAGGAGGGCTGCCTGCGCTGTCTCGACTGCGGGTATACGAAGTGCGAGTAGGCAGACAGCAGGGCCACGGAGACCGAAAGCCCGAGGCGAGCGGGTTGTGGCTCCCTCCCGTCACTCTAAGCGAAGCCGAAGAATCTACCGACGCCTGGGGTTCTTCCTCGCACGCCGTCGCCAGTTGAGCGGGCTCAGGTAGGCCGTCGAGCCAAGTGGGAGTCTCAATACGCAGCCACGGGACGCATCGCAGGGTCCGCGGCGTACCGCCTGGGATGTCTCGACTCCGCTCGACATGAGATAGGGAGGCTGTTGCCGCTATCTACGTACTTCTAACAGATTCTGGTAACCCCAGGGCCTTTCAATTGTCGCTCTTGAGCGAAGCGAAGAGTCTCAGTGGCCAGCCAGGAAGAGATGCTTCGCTTCGCTCGAGCATGACATGCTGTCCGGCGCGGCGCACTTTGAAAAGGCCCTGCCCGTAACTCCGCCACGCCTCGTTTTTTAGGACACCACGCCGTATAATTAGCCTAAGCGTGCCTTCGTGGATAGCGGCGAGCGCGTCGCATCGCCGCGACGCGCTTCCTAGCGGCGCCGAACGGACGGCTGCGCCGGGACGCATTTGAGGGACCGCGGACGCCGGGACTGGAGATGACCTTGGCCAACCCATTGCGGAGCACAGCCAGGACCGATAAACCCTTCGTCGCCATCACCATGGGTGACCCGGCGGGAATCGGCCCGGAGGTCACGGCCAAAGCCCTTCTCGACCAGGCCGTGTACCAGAAGTGCCGGCCCTTCGTGGTGGGCAGCACCAGCGCCATGAACGAGGCGCTGAGCCTGATAGGCGCGCCCGTTTCGGCCCGGCTGGCCCACTCCCTCGACGAGGTCGAGGGTTCCGCCGGCGCGGTGGACGTCCTCGACCTCGAGAACCTCGACTACTCCGCCATCGCCAAGGGCGAGGTATCCGCCATCGCGGGCAAGGCGTCGGTGGAGTGGATCCTCAAAGCCGGCGAGCTTGCGGCATCCGGCCAGATTCAGGCCATCTCGACTGCGCCGATCAACAAAGAGGCGTGCGCCCTGGCCGGTCACAAGGACATCGGCCACATGGAGATTTTCCAGCGCCAGACCGGCGCCAAGCAGGTGGCGACGATGCTCATGGCGGGGACCCTCCGGGTGGTGCACCTGACGACTCACCGCTCGCTTCGAGTGGCCTGCGACTACGTGACCAGGGACAACGTCCTGGCCAAGATCAGGCTCACCGACGATAGCTTCAAGTCGTGGGGATTTCCGTCGCCTCGCATCGGGGTCGCGGCGCTGAATCCCCACGGCAGCGACGGCGGACTGCTCGGCGACGAGGAGGAGAAGCAGATCAGGCCGGCCGTCGAGGCCGCGCAGGCCGATGGAATCGACGCCACCGGACCGGTGCCGGCGGACACGATCTTCAACCAGGCCATCGACGGCAAGTTCGACGCGGTGGTATGCATGTACCACGACCAGGGCCACATACCGATCAAGGTCCACGACTGGGCCAAGAGCGTCAGCGTGAACCTTGGCCTGCCGTTCATCCGCACCTCGGTCGACCACGGCACCGCCTTCGACATCGCCGGCAAGGGCATCGCCGACCACGTGAGCATGCTGGAGGCCATACGCGTGGCCGTGGACCTGGCCAGCGAAAGCCGGCTGCGGTAGGCCCGAGCACCGGGGGCCCAAGCACCAGAGGAAGGAGCGCGTTTTGCGGGTATCGTTCGTAGGTGGCGGAGTAATGGCCGAGGCCCTAATGGGAGGGATCTTCGAGTCGCGCATCGCAGCTCCGGGCGACGTGACGGTGGGCGAGCCCGTGGAGGCGCGCCGCGATTACCTGGAGCAGAAGTATGGCCTCGTAACATACAGTCGCAATCTGGAGGCGATGGACGGCGCCGACATGGTGGTGCTGGCCGTGAAACCCCAGAGCCTGGCCGGGGTCATGAAGGAGCTCAAGGGGAAAGTCGCCAAGCAGAGCGCGGTCGTCTCCATCGTTGCCGGGGCCAAGATGGCGGCGCTCGTCAAGGGTCTCGACCATCCCGGAGTCGTACGCGTCATGCCCAACACGCCCGCTCAGATCGGCGCCGGCATGAGCGTGTGGACGGCGGCTCCGGAGGTCTCCGAGACACAGATCGAGGCCACGAAGGGCATCCTGCGTACCCTGGGCGAAGAGATCTACGTCCCCGACGAGAAGCTTATCGAGGTGGCCACTGCGTTGAGCGCCAGCGGCCCGGCGTACGTTTTTCTGTTCATCGAGTCGCTCATCGACGCCGGCGTCTACCTTGGTATGCCCCGCGACATGGCACGTAGCCTCGTGCTCCAGACGGTCCTGGGAAGCACCAAGCTGGTCAAGGACACCGGGCGGCATCCGGCAGAGCTTAAGGATATGGTCACGTCGCCCGGGGGCACCACCGCAGAGGCGCTGCTGACCTTCGAGAAGGAGGGCTTCAGGTCCGCGGTGCTCCAGGCGGTGATCGCCGCCTACGACAGGTCGAAGGCGCTGGGGGACGAGAGTTGAGCAGCTTCCTCGTATTCTTCGTGGGCGCCCTGGCCAACATCCTCTATGTGGCCCTGATAGGACGCGTGTTGATCTCCTGGCTGAACATCGGGCCGTCAAGTCCGTTCTTCCCCATCGTCAACGTCCTGTACCAGATAACCGAACCCATCTTGGCCCCCATTCGCAGGATACTCCCACGCTTCGGCATGCTGGACTTGTCGCCGATGGTGGCCATACTCTTCGTAACCTTCATCCAAAGACTGTTGATTGGCCTGATCTAGCGGCGCCAGGCCGAGCGTTCCGATTCCGCCAGCCGCCGGCGCGCCTCCGGCTCCGCCAACCCCTCGATCCTGACCAGCTTTTTCCTGCCGCGGTGACCTCGCACGATGCGGACCCTACCCTTTGCCACACCCAGGGCCTTGGCCAGCAGGGCTACCAGCGCGTCGTTCGCCTTGCCACCCTCCGGAGGAGCGGTGACGTAGGCCTTCAGGGCCTGCCCCTCGACGGCCTCCAGCGCGTTGCGCTTCGCCCTAGGCTGGACTCTGACCTCTAGCTGCGCCGACTCTCCCTGCGCGCTGGACTGCATCTGCTCTCCACTCGGTTCAGGCGATGCCTATTACTTTCCCCACCCACCCCGTGAGGTTTATAGTCTGGGGGACACCCCCAGACCCCCGCCAGAGGGCCGTGCCCCCTTGGAACCCCCGGGGAAGCCAGAGGGGCTTGTCCCCGGAGCCTTTTCGAGCGTGGGCGGGCAGGATGTATCAAGACTCATGCAACCAAGTACTGGTAGGGCCCTGAAAAACTCTTTCGACCATCCCTTTGGCACTCTTCGAGTGAGGAAAGGGGAGAAATCATATCTGAGGCGCGCCCCTTCGATGGTTCGGCAAGGTCACCACAGGCTTTGCTCAGGGCAGGCTCTCAGACTCCCGGCAATCCCGACGGCTCGGGACTGCACTCCCCATTTTTCGTCAGCCTGCTAAGCGTGGGCCAGCGCGCCGCCGTCGATGAACACCGTCTGACCCGTGACGAAGTCGCAGGCGTCCGAAGCGAGGTAGACCAGCAGACCGCAGAGGTCGGTCGGGTGGCCCTTGCGGCGCAGCGGGAGGTATCGCACCAGCAGCTCCTTCTGCGCCTCTTCGGTCTGCTCCTCGGTCGTTACCCAGCCGGCGCCGATGCCGTTGACCCTGACATTGCTCTTGCCCCACTCGAGCGCCAGGGCCATCGTGAGCTGGTGGATGGCGCCCTGGGTCGCACACGCCGCCACTGAGTTCCACAGACCCCGCACGGCCAGGCCGGACCCGATGTTGACGATGCGCCCGCCTCCCTGCGCCAGCATCCGCTTGCCCGCGGCCCGACAGCACAGGAACATCGACTTGACGTTGAAGTCCATGAGCGTCTGCCACTCGGCCTCGGTTACCTCGGCGAAGGGCTTGCCGAACTCGGCCCGGGCGTTGTTGACGAGGATGTCGACACGGCCGAGCTCCGACGCCACCCGGGCGACCATCGCCTCGACCTCGGCGGCGTTGGTCACGTCGGTAGTTATGGCCAGCGCCCTCCTGCCCTGGGCCTCTACGGCAGACGCCGCCTCGCGCATGTCCGATCTCTCCGATCCGGCGACCGCAACGTCGGCGCCGGCCTCGGCCATCGCAGCGGCGAGGAACGGGGTCCAGCCTCTGCGGTCGGCGGTGACTATCGCCGTCTTGCCGGCAAGGTCCCACTCGGGGGGTATCGGCATGGTGCTACTCCTTTTGGCCTCGCCTCCGGACCTGGCGTTCGGGGCATGACCGTGTGGTTCCGCAGAGTCGTTGTTCGCGGTTCAGGGCGCTTTATCTGAGGGACACCCCTTCTGTGGTTCGACGATCCTTCGCTGCGCTCGAGGACAGGGCTCACCACAGGCTTTGCTCAGGGTAGGCTCTCAGAGTCCCGGCAATCCCGACGGCTCGGGACTGCACTCCCCAGTCTTCATCAGCCTGTTAAACCTCCAGCGGTATCTCGGGCGCGTGGCCGGTCGGGGCGTAGCCGCCCGCGAGGCCGCCTCCGTCGATAGCGAACATCTCGCCGCTCATGTAGTCCGAGGCTGCGGAGGCCAGGAAGACCGCGATGGGTCCTAGCTCTCGGGGATACCCGACCCGGCCGATGGGAATGAAGTCTCCGCGAGGAAGCTCCATCCTCGACTCGTCGGTGCCCTGCGTCGGAATGAAGCCGGGCACGATGCAGGTGCTGGTCACCCCGTACCGGCCGAGGCTCGTGGCCAGGGCACGGGTAAGCTGCACGATGCCTCCCTTGGCGCACGCGTACATGTAGTTGTGGCGGCCGCCGCGCAGGCCGAATCCGGACGACACGTTGACGATCTTGCCCGTCCCGCGGTCGACCATGTGCTTGGAGATGGCCCGGGAGCACAGGAACGCGCCCGAAAGATTGGTGTCGATGCCCAGCCGCCAATCCTCGTCGGTAATCTCCCAGATGGGCGTGTTGCCCTGCCCGCGGACGATGCCGGCATTGTTGAAGAGCACGTCGACCTTGCCGAACTCGCCCAGCGCTCGCTCGAACAGGCGATTGACCTGGCTGGAGTCCGTAACGTCGGTGGCGATGGCCAGCGCCCGTCTACCGGACTCCCTCACCAGGCCCGCCACCTCCTCGATGGGTCCGGTACGGCGTCCGGCGACGACGAGATCGGCGCCCGCTCTGGCCATCGCCAGGGTCATCTCGCGGCCGAGGCCGGTGCCTCCGCCGGTGATGACGATGGTCTTCCCGTCCAAACTCAGAGTCTCCAGCATCTAGGTCTCCTCTCTCCGGCGGATCGTCGCGTTTCCAATGGTTCGCTCAAGGCGAAGCTACACCTGAAGCGTCACCTCTCCCGCCGAGGCCGCAAAGATCGACCCGTCGGGAAGCCTCAAGAGCAGGTTGCCGAGGTCGTCCACCCCTTCGGCGTAGCCCTCTACGACCGTGTCGCCCCAGCGAAGGTGGACGGTCTTGCCGAGGGTCTCGAGCCGCGCGGCCCACTCATCCTTCAGCGGGTCGCCGCCCTTCACCCTCGCGTACAGGTCGTCGAGATGCTCCAACAGCCGGCAGAGGACCCGCGTCCGATTCTGCCGTCGGCCCGTCTCTTTGAGCAAGCTGGTGGCGATGGTCGCTATCTCTGGATGCTTGGACGGGTCGAGATTAACGTTTACGCCGATGCCGACGACCGCGTAGGCGACCCGACCCGCGTCCATCGCCGACTCGATCAGAATGCCCGAGATCTTGAGGCCTCCGACCCTGACGTCGTTGGGCCACTTGATCGTGGGTCCGCGTACGCCAAAGTCCTCGACGACCTGGCACACCGCCAGCGTGGCCGCCATGTTCACCGAGGGTAGCTGAGCCGTCGCCGGCCTGAGCAGCAGGGAGAGCGAGACATTCTCGCTTCTGGGCGAGGTCCACGGCCGGTTGAACCGGCCCCGTCCCGCTGTCTGCTCCTCGACGACGACGACGAGACCCTCGGGCTCGCCCTCTTCAGCCAGCCGCCGGGCCTCGTCCATAGTGGAGCCCAGCGTGTCGAAGTGGGCAATCCGCCGGCCAACGAGCCGGCCGGACAGCGCCGTCGCAAGCGTACCGACGTCAAAGGGGGGCGATGTTGTTTCGGATCGAGGCATTACGGTTCGCAGGGGCTTACCGCCGCACGGATGATACTTGCGCGATGGCGATGAGTCAAAGCGATACGGGCGCTGCGGCTGAGGTCTCTCCGATCCAGCGGACCCAGGGAAGATCTCTGCTCACCGCGTTCCAGAGCCTCTCGTCGGCCGTCCAACACTCACAGCCCTCCCGTTCGGCCAGGGCCAGGTAGTGTGCGTCGTAGGACGAAGGCCTGCGGAATATGCGGGCGATCTGTAACGCTCTCAC
>JADFIF010000080.1:0-5076 GCA_022566795.1 Chloroflexota bacterium | reverse complement strand
ATGGACTTCGTTGCCATGGTCGAGTTCCGGACCCGAAGTCAACATTGCGACCAATAATAGCTCAGCTTGCTCGGCATTTAGTTCGGCGCGGAGGACACGCTTGTGAAGCGCGTCGGCCACTTCAAAAGCCATGAGGCCGGGAGCGAGGAGCCGAGTGCGCGAACCCACCCACTCCTCCAATTTGCTCGTAGCTGCGTCGCTGTAGGGTTCGGACACGATCCATTTGAAGGCAAGGCTAGCGTCCACTACAACGAGGCCACTCACAGATCAGCGGTCCGTTCGGCTCTCGCCTGTTCGATGAGGTCGGTCGAGTCGTCGGCGAATCGACGTCCACGCATGACCGTATCGCGGATGTCTTTAAAGAGCCTGAGGGTCTCACCGGTTACCAGTCGCCCGCGCTCAGAGGCGAGAGGTTCGTCCAACGGCACGACTGCCTCGAGAATATCCTCCACATAGCGTCTGACTGAGACGTCACGGCGGGCAGCGGCCATCTTGACCCGTTGCCGCATACCCGGCGACACATCGACGATGAGACGTGTCCTCTTCGCAGCCGGCTTAATCATGCCTCTCACTCCTTCCCATTCCATCTTACCAAATGTGGCACTTTGGTGCCATGTAGCCACTTTATCCGGATGGTATAGGATTGGTCGGCCGGTCATTGCCTCAGAGCTAGCTCGACAAGGCAGCTTCCCGTTACCCACGCCTCGACGTCCATCGTCCTGCGCTGCTCGAATCCCGAAGCGCCCTTGATGGCAGTCAGCAGCTCCCGGCGCTCGGCGGGGTCTGTCACCGCTCTCGCCGTGGCCGGCAGATCTATGCGCACGTCTCCTTTCAGATGCAGGGTGACGCTGGGATCCGCCAACATGTTGGCGTACCAGCTGCGCTTCCCAGGCGAGCCCGTGATCAACACCCTGCCCTCCAAAGAGTGGGCCCAGATCTCGATGCGCCGCCGCTCACCGCTCTTTCGGCCTATCGTGGTGATGTCTACGACCATGTCCTTGCGCAGCGCATCGCTGATGCCTTCGTTCATGTCGATCTCCCTCTCGCTCTAGCAGGGCGCTAAAAACCGTTCGACCATCCCTCTGGCGCCCCTTTCGATTGAGGAAAGGGGAGAAATTGTATCTGAGGGACACCCTCGGACTCCTGGCAATCCCGACGGCTCGGGACTGCACTCCCCATTTTCATGAGTCTGCTAGGACGCCGGAGTCGGAGGCAGGTTGACCGGCAGAGGAACCTCAGGGTAGCGCTCGACGAGGCGCTTCCACGCCGCGTGGCCGGCGCGCTCGGCGCGCCTGACAATGTCGTCTTCGTCTACGGTCTGAAGCTTGCCTTCACGCATTAGCCACTGTCCGTCGACCATCACGTCGCTGATGTCGGCAGGCTGGCCGTTGTGGATGAACGCCGACACGAGGCGCAGGCTGGGCACCAGGTGCGGGCGCATTGCCTCGATGATGAACAGGTCGGCCTTCTTGCCCACCTCGAGCGAGCCTATCTCCCCTTCCATACCCAACAGACGAGCGCCGCCCCGGGTCCCCCACTCGAGGACGTCTTCGGGCTGCGGGTCCATCTGGTCATTCCGCCTCACCCTCTCCAGGAACAAGCCGGCGCGCATGGCCTCGACCATATCCTCTGCCATGTTGTCGGTCCCGACGCCTATGGGGCACCCGGCGGCCTCGAGCTCCTTGATCGGCGCCGCGGCGCCGCGGCGGGCCGCAATGGCGGCGTTGTTCGAGACTCCGGTGCCGGTCTGGCCCAGGAGGGCGATCTCCGAAGCGTCGACGTACCGGCAGTGGGCCGCGATCAGGTCCGGGCCCAACAATCCGTTGGCAAACAGATACTGGGTCGGCCGCACGCCCCGCGTGCGCATCACCGCCTCGACCTCGTAGTGGCTCTGGGCTAGGTGGATCGTGTACCGCGTGCCGTATCGCTCGGCCAGCTCTCGACAGCCGCGCAGCAGCTCTGGAGAACAGTTTTCGGGCGCATGAGGCGCCACCAGGCACTGGACCCGGCCGTCGGCACGGCCATGCCACCCCTCGATAAGGTCCACCGAACGTAACAACCCGGCGTCCAGCTTCCGCGCGGAGTACGCGAATGCGCCTCGCTGGGCGACGGCATCATCGATGTCGTTGACGTTCTCTGCCAGGGCGAGGCGGAGTCCGGTGCCCTCCAGGCTCTCGGCGTACTGGGGGATATCGTTGGATATCTCCAGCAAGCAGGTCGTGCCGCTGCGGATCGCCTCGACCGCTCCCAGCAGCGCCATGATGTTTCGCTCGTCCGGGGTGAGGAGTGAGCGAGCCGACTCAGGAAATCGCAGCGTTGTCGGAAAGCCAAAATCCTCGAGGATACCCCGGTCAGTCGTCGCCAGAAGGTGCGTGTGGGCGTTTACCAGGCCGGGAAAAACCGCCTTCCCGCGTCCGTCCACGATCTGAGCGTCCGGATACTGGTCGGTGACCTCACTCGATGGGCCAACGGCGACGATCCTGGTGCCGTCCACCGCTACGCAGCCGTCGTACAGCACATTGCGTCCGGCGTCGCCGGTAATGACGGTCGCATTTTTAATGAGGGTCAGCATCTGCTTCACGCCCTCGGGATGTTATCACACGGGAGCTTGCTCGCGACCGCCGACGCCGCATCGCGCAGGCCTTGACGCGGGCTTGGCATGGGATACAATCGGTGGGCCGCAAAAATCCCCTCTTCGAGTCTGCGTGAAAGCGTTAGAATGGCCCACGACCTTCTCATAAAAAACGGCACGGTTGTTGACCCGTCTCAGGGGCTCAGCGCCGTCCGCGACGTGGCCCTCTCAGACGGAAAGGTCGCCGCCGTCGAGGCGGGCATCTCAGAGGGCCTCGCCTCCGAGGTCTTCGACGCCTCGGGGATGATCGTGACACCCGGACTTCTCGACCTGCACATTCACGCTTTCTGGGGGGTGTCCCACTACGGCATCGAGCCGGATCCCGGGAACGTGGCCAAGGGAGTCACCACCGCGCTGGACGTAGGCTCCGCGGGGGCACGCACCTTTAGCGCCTTCCGCAGGTACGTATTGGAGACATCCGCCACGCGCCTCTATGCGCTGCTGAACATCTCGGCGATGGGGATGATCTCGCCGAAGATCGGGGAGCTCGAGGACCTGAGGTGGGCCGATGTCGACGAGGCCGTGGCGACCGGGCGGGCCAATGGCGACTACATCCTGGGCATCAAGGCGCGCCTGAGCAGGGCCCAGGCGGCCGACAACGACGTCGACGCGCTCAAGCGGGCGCTGGAGGCGGCCGAGGCCTTGGGCGGATTCGTCATGATCCACGTCGGCGGCACGAAGACGCCTCTGGAGAAGCTCACGGCGATGCTGCGCCCCGGAGACGTCGTGACGCATGCGTTCCACGGGCGCTCCCACGGAATCCTCGACGACGCGGGCCGCGTGCTGGACGGGATCAGGGAGGCCGAATCGCGCGGCATCGTGTTCGACATCGGCCATGGCCAGGGCAGCTTTTCCTTCGACGTCGCGGAGAAGGCCCTGGCGCAGGGCTTCTACCCGGGCAACATCAGCAGCGACCTCCACATCTACAACATCGAGGGCCCGGTCTTCGACCAGATCACCACGCTGTCGAAATTCATACACCTTGGGATGTCGCTGGAGGATGTGGTCCGCCTCAGCACCGTCAGCGCCGCCAAGGTGATGGGACGCAAAGGGCTCGGAACGCTGAAGGTAGGGGCCGAGGGAGACGTCACGATCATGAGGCTCGAAGAGGGCCGCTTCACCTTTACCGACTCGATGGGCGTCGACTCCGAGTCCCGAAAGAGACTGACTCACGTCCGCACCGTTCGGGCGGGCAAATTCTACCGGCCCTGGCTCGGATGAACTAGCAGGCTGGTTTTCGCACACTGCTGGGGCGGGCCGCTCCCAACAATGCTACTAGGAGGAGATCTGATGAACACACTTGAAGCCGTCGCGCGCATCCTGAAGATCGAGGGCGTCGAATGGGTTGCCTGCTTCCCGTCCAACGCGCTCATCGAGGCTGTCGCGAAAGAGGGCATCAGGCCGATCATGTTTCGTCAGGAGCGCGGCGCCCTCATGGCCGCCGACGGATACAGCCGCATGAACGACCGCAAGAGGTTCGGCGTCGTAATAACGCAGGGCGGACCCGGCGGGGAGAACTCGATGGGCGGCATTGCACAGGCCTTCGCCGACAACATCCCCATCCTCTACCTGCCCGGCGGCGTCACCCTCGGGCAGCACTCCGTGCGTCCGAACTTCTCGCCCGCGCGGACCTACGCGACCGTCGCCAAGTGCTCCGAGGTGATTATGAGCGCGGGTGAGGTTGGCGCCGTGATGCGGAGGGCCTTCCACGCGCTGCGCAACGGACGCCCCGGCCCAGTGATCGTCGAGATTCCAGCCGACGTTGGTGGACATGATGTTCCGGAGGCGGCCCTGAGCTATCAGCCGCCCAAGAGGTCGCCCCAGTCTCCCTCGGCCGGCGACATCAAGGAGGCCGTCAAGCTGCTTCTCAGCGCGAAAAAGCCCGTCATCTGGTCGGGCGCGGGGGTCCTGTTCGCCGGGGCCACCGAGGAGCTGAAGGAGCTGGCCGAGCTTACTGAGATCCCAGTCTACTGCACCCTGCCCGGCAAGTCGTCCTTCGACGAACGCCACCCCTTGGCGCTGGGGGCGGGCAGCAGCGCCACGACGCTGCAGGCGCGGCGCTGGCTGCAAGAGTCGGACGTGCTCTTCGCGACGGGGTCAAGCCTCAGCCGGACCAGCTACGGCCAGCCGATTCCCGACGGCAAGGTGATGATCCACAACGTCGAGAGCATCGAGGACATCAACAAAGACTACACCGTCGACGTCGGCCTTCCAGGCGACACGAAGCTGACGCTTCAGGCGATGATCGACGAGGTCAAGTCGCAGCTCGGGGAGAATGGACGCACGGGCCAAACCAAGGTGGCTGCGGAGATCGCCGAGATAAAAAAGGAGTGGATGTCCGAGTGGACGTCCGTATTGGCCTCGGACGAGGTGCCCATCAACACCTACCGAATCATCGCCGAGCTCGATAAGACCCTCGACCGGGAGAATAGCATCGTCACTCA
>JADFIF010000079.1 GCA_022566795.1 Chloroflexota bacterium | reverse complement strand
GGCCCATCCTGCACGCAGATGCTGGCCTGGCTGGGCGCCGAGGTCATCAAGATCGAGATGTGCGATGGGAAGGGCGACCGGGCTCGCTGGCTTCGCCGCGACGACCCCGACCTCGACAGCTACTTCTTCCTGCTGCTCAACAACAACAAGAAGAGCACCACCTTGGACCTGAAGAACCCCAAGGGGAACGCACTGTTCAAGAAGCTGATAAAGGGCGCCGACGTCATGGTCGAGAATCGTGGCCCAGGTGCGATGGACCGCCTGGGGCTCGGCTACGATGACCTTAAGGCGCTCAACCCTCGCCTCATATATGCCTCCGTGAAGGGCTTCGGCTCCTTCGGCCCTTACTCGGATTACAAGTGCTTCGAGCCCGTGGCGCAGGCGTCCAGCGGCGGCATGAGCTGCACGGGTTTCGCCGACCGGCCTCCATCGCCGATGGGTGCCGGCGTCGGCGACTCGGGCACCGGCATGCACATGGCCATCGGCATTCTGGCCGCGTTGGTGCATCGCAACGTCACGGGCATCGGTCAGATGGTAGAGGTGGCGATGCAGGAGGCAGTGCTGAACCTGACCCGCGTGCGCTTCACCGGTACGCTGACCGACGGAGCTCCCGAGCCCCGCACAGACAGCCTGCGCAGCGCACGGCCGGGCAGCGTCGGAGGGCTCTTCCCGTGCGCCCCTGGAGGCTCGAACGACTACGTCTACCTGATGCTGCCGCCCGACAATCCCGGCATGTTCAAGGCGGCCGTTGGAGCCATTGGTCGCCAAGACCTGGTGGATGACCCGCGGTTCCAGACGGCCGGCGACCGGTACGAGAACGCAGCCGACCTAACCGAGATCGTTGAGGCCTGGACCAGAGCGCGACACAAGGAAGACGTCATGGCGACCTTCGCGGGCGCCGGAGTTCCTTGCAGCGCCGTCTTCGACACGGCCGAGGTCCTGAGCAACGCGCATCTGCGGGAGCGCGGGATGGTAACCGAGGTAGAGCATCCGACCAGAGGCAGCTACCCGATGATCGGCTGCCCGGTGCGCCTTTCCGACTCCCCGGTCGAGGTCAGTCGCGCGCCGCTGTATGGCGAGCACTCCGACGAGGTGTTCACGACCCTCGGCGGGCTGACGGACGAA
Organism: Chloroflexota bacterium; assembly: GCA_022566795.1. Taxonomy (GTDB): domain Bacteria; phylum Chloroflexota; class Dehalococcoidia; order Lucifugimonadales; genus JADFIF01. The sequence goes on along the minus strand of JADFIF010000079.1, from coordinate 12,226 downwards.
GCGGTTGAAGAGCTGCGGCGTGAGGGGGTGGTCGTTTGACGAGCAGCGAGCTGCTCGCGGCGACGGTGTGGGCGACGAGGTCCGAGCTCGCCGAGGACCGGAGGCCTCCGGCAAGAGCGCCGATGTTGGCCGGCCGTATCCCGTCGCAGGGCCAAAACGCCTCTGCCGCGAGCATCCCGGGGTCAGCGCTTCATCGTGAAGACGTCCACGAAAAAGCCATCGTGAGAACTAGTGCCTAGTAGCCGAAATCAGCGTAACGTTCGTTCGAGTGTCGTCGGGAGTCCAGATCCCGACAAGTCGGGATTGGCGGGGGTACTGGGAGCCTGCCCTGAGTGCGCCGAAGGGATGAGGGGTGCCGACGAAAGTCGGCAGATACATCCGTGTGCCAACCTCTTTCCGACCGTCGGTCGGAGTACCGAGTTCTGAGACGGGCTCGAAAAGGAAGGGGGATTCTCGGGGATGGTTCGGTGTGTCGCAGATCGCGAGTGCGTCCCCATGCGGGGCAGACATTATGACGCAGTTTCCCGCAGACAGGTACCAGGAGCATCTCTGACTTGAGGAAAGGCCTCGGCGAGCTTAGGACCGGAAGGCGTTGACGCCCGTTACCAGCGCCGGAAGTCCGCCCATCCAGAAGGCGACTCTGACCGTCTCGGCGATCTCTTCCTCCGTGGCGCCCATGTCACGGGCGCGGGCGGCGATGTTGCGAACGCCGCTTTCATGGGCCAGCAGCGCGTCGCAGAGCATCGTCATCAACGTCTTGACCTTCGCGGAGAGCGCGCCGTCCGTCAGGATGAACTCACGGCCAGTGTCAAGGTACTCGGCTAGCTTCGGGTCGTTTTGCGCAAGGGCGGCTGCGTATCCAGGGCGCGATTGTTGCATCGGGGCACTCCCAAGGTCAGGTTCTTAGCCCCAGCAGCCTACCAGTGTCGCCGCCGCTAGTCTATGGGAGCCGGGCCGGGGCGCGTCGCCGCGGCGCCAATCAGCGGTCGCAGGTTGTGGCGTCTGCGGCCGTCGCCCGAGGGCTCTCCGACAGGAGGAACTCGAAAGCCAGCGGCATCGCCCGCACCCATCCGACGTCGCTGTGAGTGCCCGGGTAGGTGCAGTAAAGATGATCGATACCGCGCCGATCCATCTCGCGGTGGAACAGCAGGGTGTTCAGGTCGCCGTACACGCCCCGTTGGTCGCTCGCCCCCGAGCCGACGAACAGCTTCTTGCCGTCTGCACCGACCACATTCCGGCGGCGCAGCTGCCCGCGCAGGTAATCGTAGTTGCCGCTTAACCCGAAGGCTCCGGCGTAGACGTCCGGATTTCCGAAGGCAAGCTGCAAGGCTCCTCGAGCTCCCACGGAGAAGCCCCCCACATACCTCTCGCCGCTCGTTCGGTAGCGCGAGTCGATCTCAGCGACGACCTCACGGGCGATGAACTCCTCGAAGTCACCGTCACATGAGATCTTGTAGATTCGTAACCGCTGCAGGCGATCGCCCACCGCCTTGAGGGCGCGAGCCACCACGTCCATTCCCGTGGTGCAGTGATCATCGTAGAGGCTCGTGGTGGACACGTCGCGCTCCACCCTGTTGCCGTTGGGCATGACGATGATCGTGGGCCTTATCTTGCCGGCCTCGATCATCGCCGTCGCGATTCTGTCGACTCGGGCCACCTCTGTCCACCACTGGTGCCCCTGGCTCATGCCGTGCAGCAAGTAGACGACGGGGTAGCGGACCATCGCGCTCTCTTCGTCTTCGTATCCCGGAGGCAGGTAGACGCGGTAGGTCCTGTCCTCGCCCAGCACCTCGCTGTAGAAACGCCTCTCCTCCACGCGCTCGGTTGGATGTACCGCGTAGTCGAGATTGACCTCGACACCTTCGACGTCCAGCGCATGGCTCTGGAAGGCCTCCAAGATGATGGAGCTCGCGGTGGACGGGATAGTCCGCAGGTGTTGCGATGCGGAGCCCACGGGGGCGATCATCGACAGGGCTCGCTCCACCTCAGAGTACGCCACGTCGCTCGGTACGAAGCTCAACCCCAGCAAGATCATGAGAGCCACCGCCGCCGCGCGAATCGACCACGATGCAGCCCGACGGCGGGCGTCCGCGACTCTTCCTGGTAGAAGCGACATGGCGCCAGTATAGGCGCTGGAGTTCGGCCCGGCCAGGGCATAATGGCCCTCGACCTCACGGAATGCTAGAATCCAGTCGATTCGCTAGGGAGAACGCGCCTAGACTGAGCTACCGAGTTAGTCTCACAAAAGTCCGCAGTCTGTGACGTCGCCCGAACACAGGGAGCGGACGCCCGGAGCCCCGGAAGACGCAGGGGCCGCCCCGGCCAAAGGGCAGGGGTTCTTCTACGGTTGGTGGATAGTCATCGCCGGGGGCATCGGCATGTCCATCGCCTCGGGCATCAATTTTCACGGCTTCGGCAACTTCATAATCCCCCTCAGTAAGGAGTTCGGCTGGAGCCGGACCGTTATCTCCGCCGTCTTCTCCCTTGCGAGACTGGAATCCGGTCTGCTGGGCCCAATCGAAGGCTACTTCGTCGACCGCATAGGCCCCAGGCGCCTGATGCTCGTCGGCATCCCGCTCATGGGCCTTGGCTACATTCTCATGAGCCGCATCAACTCGCTGACGGCTTTCTTTCTCGTCTACGTCCTTGGGATAGCCCTCGGCAACAGTCTCGGCATGAGCACGCCGATGACCGCGGCTGTCGCCAACTGGTTCAATCGCAAGCGGGGCCTGGCCTTCGGCGTGATGTGGTCGGGCGTGGGCCTCGGCGGTCTGCTGGTTCCAGCCCTGGGCTGGGCTGTGGAGCGGTACGGGTGGCGGGACGCGGCGATGTTCGTCGGCATCGGCCTCATCGCCGTCGGCATTCCCATTGCGTCCGTAATGAGGCATCGACCGGAGCAGTACGGCTACTACCCTGACGGCAAGGCGCCGGACGGCACGGCGGCCCAGAGGCCGACGCAGGCGGACCTGTCGCAGGACTTCACCGCCAGAGAGGCGTTGCGCACCTCGAGCTTCTGGTTTCTTTCGTTGTCCATCACAGCTCGGTCGCTGGTCAGCGGAGGGATAGGACTACACCTCGTGCCCTACTTCGTCGGCCTGGGAGCATCGCCAGTCGGTGCCGCGGCATTGGCAGGCTCCGTGGGCGTGATGAGCATACCGGGCCGATTCGGCCTGAGCGCCATGGGTGATTTCGTCGACCGCCGGTACGTCATGGCGGCGTCGCTGGCGGTCATGACCGTCGCCATCGTGCTGATGGCCCGGGCCACGAGCATTTCGGGCGTCATTCCAGTGCTCGTCGTCTTCTCTGCAGCTCAGGGTGGAATCTCCGTGATTCCACAATCGCTGATCGCCGAGTACTTCGGCCGGCGCTCCTACGCCACCATTCAGGGCTTTCGCAGCAGCATTCAGATGGCCGGCATCATCGTGGGCCCCATCATCTCGGGGTTGGTATTCGACGCTACTGGCAGCTATACCATCGCTTTTTTGGGATTTTCGGGAGCCTCAGTCGTCTCGATGGTGCTGGTGCTTTTCGCGAAGCCGCCCAAGCGACCGCTGCGGTCGGAATCGCGGGCCGGACGGTAGAGCCGCTGCGTCGGCCTCAGCCGTCGACCCCCCCCCGTTGGGCCGCGTACACTCTCTCCCAACCCCCAGGCGCGATTGAAAGCACGTTCCTATGGATTCCTCTCCGGCCGGCCGTCGCCATCCCCCTCGACTGGCGTAAAACTCGGCAACCGTAGAGAGGCTGGCTTTTCGCTCTCAGATTCGGGGCATTCCGACTCTAACCCAGGCGAAGTCCGGGCAGACTTGCACCGCGACAAACCCACGTTTCGATGAGCTCACCTCCTGCTATAATGTCCTTATCTACACCGCTTAACTGAGCAAACATCTGTATGGCTGACTTCGTGCGTATAGTAGATTGGCGCGTAGAGATTGGCTCAGCGTATCCCCGTCGCGTGCCATGAGCTACGAAGATCTGGACGACAGCCAGTTGCTGTCGATGGTCCAGCAGCGGGACCGGGGAGCGCTGGAAGCACTCTACGATAGGTACGGCGGAGCCGTATATTCGCTTGCCATGCGAATGTTAAGCGACTCAGGAGCCGCCCAAGAGGTGACACAGGATACGTTCTTCAACGTCTGGCGTCGGGCTTCGAGCTACCACTCGCAGCGAGGAAAGGTTACCTCCTGGCTGTTCAGCATAGCCCATCACCGAACGATCGACGAGCTCAGGCGCCGGCGGAGAGCCCAGTCTCAGGTGCAGTACGGCGTCGACCTAACAAACAAGCCGTCGGACGGAGCGGACGATCCCGTCGCATACGCGACGGCCCAGTATGAGCGCAGCCAACTTAAGGATGCTCTACATACGCTGAGAGTGGAGCAGCGGGAGGTGGTAGTGTTGGCCTACTTCGGGGGGCTCACTCATTCGGAAATCGCCAAGCATCTGAACCAGCCCCTCGGCACCGTCAAGACCAGGATGCGCCTGGGCCTTAGGAAGATGAGAGAGGCTCTGGGCCCTCAGGTTCAGGAGTCGGCGGGCCATGGACTGTAATAACGCGGAAGAGCTGTTCGAGCCGTACATCCTCGGCACGCTCGACTCCACCCAGAAACCTGCGATGGAATCGCACCTGGAGACCTGCGACTCCTGCAGCGCGCGCCTTCGGAGCGATGGCGAGACGGTTGCCGCGCTGGCCCTGGCCGCTCCGCAAATGGCGGTGCCCGAAGCTGTCAAACAGCGCCTCTTCATGCGGGTCGACGCCGACCTCGCGCGTCAGCGCTCCGCGGTTCGGCGGTCCCCCCGCCTCGCGGCCGCCCTTGGTGCGCTCGGCCGCTCCTTTGTGTCGTTGAGGGTGCCGTATGGGGGCTCGGCTCTGGCCTCTGCCCTAGTCTTGATCGTCATCTTTACGGGGGTATGGTTCAACGGCCGGCTGAACGATGTCTCGCAAGATGCGGAGGACGTTTCCCAGCGGGTCGAGGCCGCGGACGCCCGAGACGAAGAAATGCTCCGGGAGTTTAGAAATCAGCGCTACGCCCTGTACGAGGCGCTGCGGATGTCGGCATCGCCCGGCTCCACCGTGAACCTGCTCAGCGGGACGGATCGGTCGTCCAACGCTCGCGGCATGATGATGGTTTCCAGCAGCGGAGCAGAGGGCTTCTTGCTGGTCGTCAACCTGCCCCCTCTGCCGAGCGACAGAGTGTACCAGGTGTGGCTCGTTTCAAAGGGTCGCAAATACAGCTCGGAGACGTTCATTGTCGACTCCTCGGGCTGGGGGTATGCCATCGTAGTGCCTGTCATCCCCTTTGCCCTCGTCGACACGGTCGAAATTACCGTGGAGCCGTCGGGTAACAGCATCGCGCCGACCGGCGACGGCGTACTCAAGGGCGATTTGTGAAAATTTCGTGTAAATAATGCCCCCAAAGCCTTTGCGGACAGAGAAGCATGTGATAGTGTAGTGGGGGCGCGCATTACGATGCCCTTTTCGATTTTTCGATCAAGGAGGCTAGGCAATTAGCATGTCCAGGTACAAGATACTGATAGTAATTGCACTTGTCTTATTCATGACCGTACCTTCAGGATTGGCAGGATTGGCGCGGGCACAGGGCGTTCCCACGTTGATCAGTGCGGGTGTGTCGGGCTCTGGCACGGTGGTCATAGTGGACGGTCTCGAGCCCAGCGACACGGTAATTTTCTCTTTGACCGGTGTCACCTTCCCGGCGGATAACACCGTCTACGAGGGCTGGCTGATCTCTGACGACGGCAACACCAAGTTGAGCACGGGGACCCTGACCGTTACGGCCGACGGTAGTTTGAGTCACACCTTTACATCTCCGACCGGCGAGAACTTTATCGCCAAGTATGACAAGGTGGTGATCACCGTCGAGCCGGTCCCGGACAGCGACCCAGGCCCCTCTGACGACGTAGCGTTCACCCACCAGATACCGGCGTCGGGCATGGCCCACATTCGACACCTTCTGATATCGTGGCCTGCCGGCGCCGACGCGGGTATCCTCACCAACCTGAAAGACCAGATTCAAGTTGCAATCGCTCACGCCGCTCTGGCGAAAAACTCCTCCACCCTGGATGCTGTGAAGCTGCACATGCACCACGTCATAAACATCATCGAGGGCGAGGACGGCGACAACTTCGATGCCTCTTTCGGGAACCCCGGCGATGGCATAGGAGTGGTAGCGCACGCCCAGGACCGCAAGCATGCGTCCTTCGCCTCCAATGCAACCCCTGGGGACGCGGTGATAGCTGAGCACTCGAAGGTGGTGGAAACGCACGGCGAGAACGCGGAGAACTGGTCGATCCTCGCCAGAGACCAGGCGCTTAGCATCCTAGACCTGGACAGCCTGGTGGGTGCCCAGACCCTGGCAGGCGCGGTCGGCGCCATCCTGCAGGACGCACGGGACGGCATTGACGCCACCGGCCAAGGCGGAGCCGACCAGGCATACGTCGAGGCCCAACTCATGGCCACTTACACTCTGCCCAGCCCCGCTGTTGCCTCAGCAGGTCCTGGGCTGCCAGTCACCGGCGACTCGACTGTGCCGGTACTCGCCCAGATCACGCTGGCCGTCGCCCTGATGCTGTTGTTCGCGGGTGGATTCCTTCTCGTCAGGAGCCGCCGCTCGCGCAGCATGGTGTAGAGACTCAGCGACCGTTAACCTCGAGGGCCTCACCGCTTCCAAGTGGTGGGGCCCTCGTTTGATATGGGCGCCTGGCGTTCTGGTCGATGCGGAGGAATTTCCTGGCCCCCGTTCGCCGGACGGCCAACCTTATCGTTGTAGCTCCACCTGGAGAGTCGCATGCCAGGCGTGGGAGAGCTTGCTCCAGACTTTTCCCTGCCCAGCACTTCGGGAGATCTGAATCTCCGAAGATTCTCGGCCGGCCGAAAGCTCGTCATCGCCTTCTACGTTGAGGACATGACGCCCGGCTGAGGGCAAATGATCTCCTCCTTGGAAGAGGAGTATGAGACAATCGTCGAGTTGGGAGCAGACCTCATCGGGGTGAGCGCAGACAGTTTAGAGTCGCATGCGGCCTTCTGCGGCGCACTGGGGAGATGCCCGTTTCCGCTCTTGCCAGTGACGCGGACCTCTCTGTCGCACGGGCCTACGGGGCGATCTCAAAGGACGGTCGTAGCGGCATCCGGTCTACTTATATCTATCGTCGACGCGGACCTGACAGTGATCCACAAGATACCCTGGTACCAGCCCGGCAACGTCGGCCAGCTCATGGAGATCTTCCAGGCATTGGGCGTGGAGTAGCGATATTGCGCCAGCTGCGGATACCCCTCATCTTGCCAGCGGTCACGGTGCTGATTGCGGCCGCGACTGCCTGCGGTAGCTCTCCGGCGGTCGAGCAGACCACAACAGCGGCGGCACCGGCCCCTACGCCGACGCCGACGCCGGTGAACGTCGAGGCCCTCATCCAGCGGTCTGGTGAGGCGATGGCGGGCCTGAAGACGTTCCGCTTCTTCCTCAGCCACCCAAGTGGAGGCACACCGCTCGACCTGCTCCCCGGTCTCGCCATCCAGGAGATAGAGGGGGCAGTAATCAATCCCGACGGCCTCGAAGCTCGTTTCGCCGGAACCCTCGGAGCGCTGTACGTGGAGTCACGTCTGATCTCGGTCGCTGAAAACAGCTACCTGACCAACCCGCTGACCGGCAAGTGGGAGGCGATTCCCCAGGAGATAAGCCCATTGGCGTTTTTCAACCCTAGGGACGGGATTGCGTCGATGATGAGCCAGGTCCGCGAGGTCACGCTGACTTCCGACGATGCCGACGAGTATATAGTCGCCGGTCTCATCCCGGCGGAGGCTCTGGCCCCGCTCTTGGGCAAGACGCTCTCCGGCGTGTCGATATCGGTGGAGCTGACCATCGACCGCCAGAGTCACCACCTGCGCAAGGCGAGATTCGAAGGCCGGGTGACCTCGGGCGAGCCGGACGGCACCATCAGGATAATTACCTTGTCGGGCTTCGACGAGCCCTTAAGCATAGAGCCACCGGCGCTGCCTTAAGACGGGCCGGTGGCCACCACCCTCCGCCGCGTATGACTCCGCCGTGCCAACCAGGTCGCGAATACCACCCTACGTTGCGCTGATTCCGGTTTTCGCCGGCGTCTTCATCGCAGCAGACGACCAGACGGTCATCGTCACGATACTCCCCCGGGTCATGGTGGACATGAAGATCCCGGTGAGCGCGTTGGACCGCGCATCGTGGACGATCACAGGCTACCTGCTGGGTTACGTTGCGGCCATGCCGCTCCTGGGACGGCTGTCAGACACCTGGGGCCACCGGCGGCTGTACATCCTGAGTCTCTTGCTGTTCATGGTCGCCTCAGCGGCCGTGGCCCTTAGCCCTAGCCTCCCCGGGTGGTTCCCCGTCGAGCCGTTCCCGACTCTGGTTGCCTCGCGTATCGTCCAAGCCATCGGCGCCGGCGCAATGCTGCCAATCTCCATCGCGATAATGGGCGACCTGTTTCCACCTGAGCGGCGGGGTGTTCCCATGGGCCTCATGGGGGCGTCGGCCGAGGCCGGCGGCGTCATCGGTCCTCTGTGGGGTGGCCTCATGATCAGGTATCTTGACTGGCCATGGGTCTTTTGGATCAACATTCCCCTCGGCGCCCTGGTCCTGATTGGCGTACTACTCCTCCTAAGGCCCAGCCCCAGGCGCCATGCGCGGGTCGATTACCTCGGAGGGGCGCTCATTATCGTCAGCCTGGCAGCGCTGACCCTCGCCCTGGCTCGCGTAGACTCCCACGACCGGATCATGGCCCTATACTTTGCCGTTTTCGCGCTGTCGTCGACCCTGCTGATCATACGCCAGAGGACCGCCATGGAGCCGCTGCTACCGCTCTCGATGTTCAGGGGCTGGCCGTTCCGTGCCGCGAACTCCACGCACGTGCTGGTGGGGGGCGCCTTGATAATCGGCATGGTAACGGTCCCGCTAATGGCCAACACCGTTCTGGGGCGGACCCCTCTGGAGGGCGGGCTGCTTCTGGTGCGCATGACCGCGGGCATCCCGGTGGGTGCGATCATCGGCGGGCTCGCCTGCCAGCGGATCGACTTCCGAGTGCCGACTATGACGGGACTCGCCTTGGCCGCCGTTGGTTTTTTGTTCATGAGCAGTTGGGAATTAGACGTGGCCGATCCCGCAATGACCATACACCTCGTTATCACCGGGGTGGGATTTGGCCTGCTGATCGCTCCGATTGCCCTGGCGGCAACCAACACGGTCGAGGAGGCCCACAGGGGCACGGCCGCCGCCGTGGTCACGGCCACGCGTCTGGTCGGCATGACCCTGGGACTGGCGGCGTTGACCGCCTGGGGCTCCGCCCGGTTCGACGGCCTCGTCGCGGGCATCCAGTTGCCTTTCGCCCTGCCCGGCGAGACCGCGGCGCAGAGCCAGCAGCGGGCACTCGAATTCGGCGCGCAGGTCAACGAGGCCGGCCTAACGCTGTTCACCAACTTTTTCCTGGTGGCGATGGTGCTGTGCCTGGTCGCCATGGTTCCGGCGGCCGCCCTGGCGTCGCGGCGCGACCGCGTCAAGATCTAGTGCTTGGTTGCATAAGTCTTGATACATCCTGCCCGCCACCCTCGAAAAGGCTCCGGGGGGACAAGCCCCCGGGCTCCCCGGGGGTCTCAAGTCCCGATTTGTCGGGGTCTGCACTCCCATCCTTCATCAACTTGCTAGGGTTGCCCGCACCCTCCGACGGGACTTCGCATCTAACTACACGTTGAAACCGAGGGCACATGTGCGTTGAAGGCGCAAAGAGCTTCTAGGAGAGCGACCATTGCCATCCAAATCGAGGCGGAACCGGCGGCAGCGACAGAGCGAAGGGAGCAGCGAGCGCGGAGAGGCCGCGCCGAAGCGAGAGCGCACGTCCCGGCCCAGGGCGAGGTCGCGGCGACGCTCCGAGGGCCCCCGCGGCGTTTACATCGTGGCTGGCGTCGCCGTTGCGGTGGTGGTCCTGGTCTCGTTCGTCTTGGTGCAGGTGTCGAGGGGTGCGGGCACGGCATCGGACTTCGAGTTCTCCGTCTACCAGGGCGCGGATGTCCTGGGCGGGACGAACGTCAACTTCGGGGACCTTCTCGACGCGCGCAAGCCGGTGGTCCTCAACTTCTGGGCGGGAAACTGTCCGCCCTGCCGCGCCGAGATGCCGGCCCTTCAGCGGGTGTATGATAAGCATGGTGAGGACATCATCTTTGTGGGCCTCGACGTCGGCATCTTCACCGGGCTTGGAACCCGAGCCAGCGGGCTCGCGCTGTTGGAAGAGCTCGACATCACGTACCCTGCGGGCGCGCCGCCCGGCCGAGCTCCCGTGGTCAACTACTCGGTCGTGAGCATGCCCACGACGATCTTCTTCGGCGCCGATGGAGACATTTTCCAACGGTGGGACGGCGCGATTCAAGAAGGCCAGATGAACGACATCGTCGAGGCGATGCTGGACGCCACGTAGAGACACGCCTCCTGCTATAATCGCGGCGAGGAACGCGTCCTCGCCGCTCCGATCGTTCACCGCTCTATTCCCCGGCAGCTATGCTTGCCTCTCGAGAGGCTGTCAGGCGTCGACCTCGTAGGGACTTTGCAGAAACGGCCGCTTTTCGGTTCGCCGGCGACGTGAAGCCGTTGAAGGGTTCGCATGCATCTGGCGTAGAGGAGTCTCATGACCCAACAAACCTCAGCCCCGCGATTTCGCACGGTCGGCGACGGCACGGGCCTTTCCGCCGACGACACATTCACTCGCGAGGAGCTGCAGCTGGCATCCCGCAACCGGGGAATGCCGCTGGAAGGCCTCCGATACGCCGTCACGCCCACCGGAATGCACTACCTGTTGGTCCACTTCGACATCCCCGAGGTGGACGCGACCTCCTGGCGGCTCGATGTCGGCGGGCTGGTGTCGAAGCCGCTGTCGCTCTCGCTCGATGAGCTCAGAGACCGGCCCGCGGTAACCCACACGGTGACGATGGAGTGCGCCGGCAACGGGCGGGCCCTGCTGAATCCGCGTCCCCTGAGCCAGCCCTGGCTGCTCGAGGCCATCGGCACCGCCGACTGGACCGGCACGCCGCTCCGAGGGATTCTCGATGAGGCAGGGGTAGACAGCCAGGCCGTCGAGGTGCTGTTCACCGGTCGCGATCGCGGCGTTCAGGGGGACGAGGTCCAGGACTACCAGCGCAGTCTCACACTGGACGAGGCCACGCGCGGCGAGGTGCTGCTGGCCTACGAGATGAATGGCGAACCCCTTCAGCCCCAGCACGGCTACCCCGTGCGCTTGCTGGTACCAGGCTGGTACGGCATGACGAGCGTCAAGTGGCTCGACAGGGTCGATGCCATCTCGCATCACTTCGACGGCTACCAGATGGAGCGCAGCTACCGCTACCGCCAGAGCGCCGACGAGCCCGGAGAGCCGGTGGAGCTCATCCGAGTGCGGTCCCTGATGGTCCCGCCTGGAATCCCAGACTTCATGACCCGCGCGCGTCTGGTGAGTGCGGGCCGGGTAGAGTTGATCGGGCGAGCGTGGGCAGGCCGGCTCGGCATCTCGCGCGTCGAGGTAAGCGCCGACGAGGGCTCCAGTTGGTCCGACGCTAAACTGGACGCGCGGGCGCCCGAGTTCGCCTGGCGACGCTGGTCTTTCGAATGGGAAGCCTCGGCAGGACGGCACACCCTATGCGTCCGTGCGACCGACACCGAGGGGAACGTCCAGCCCGTGGAGCAGCCCTGGAACATCCAAGGCATGGGCAACAACATGGCCCAGCGCGTAGAGGTCATCGTCGAGTAGGAGGCGAAGGACCTACCCTAACGGGACATTCCCGTCCCACGCGGCGGAAGGCATTGAACTCTCGCCCGGCACGAGAGAGGATTTCGCGCACGGTCCTCGACCATGGCATCAAGCCGGAGCTTTTCGGAGCTTTCGCCTCGCCCGGCTAGACCTTCGAGTAGGTTGGCGTCGCGATCTTCGTGCCGTCCGGCATGTCCTCGACGCAAAAGTCGCCAAAGAGCAGCGGCGCCTCGCGCCGCAGGACCTCCAGCACGGCTAACGCGAGGCCTCGTATCTCCCAGTCGGCGTAAGAGGCCGCCCGCATCTCGATGAAGTGCCGCCAAGCGCGTACGTTTGCGGTGGCGAAGATTTTGGTCTCGATAGCGTTCGGTAAAACCGCCCTGGCCGCCTGCCGGACCGCCTTACGGCGATCGGTGTTCGACTCGAACTTCTCCGCGGGCAGACTCTTGTCCAG
>JADFIF010000179.1 GCA_022566795.1 Chloroflexota bacterium | reverse complement strand
CCAGAGTCGTCTCCGCGCTGACCGACTTGCGGTCGCGGTGCACCTCGACTGGGCGATCGTCTTCGCCCCGCGACAGCGACCTCATGAACGGCCCCGACCGTCCGAACCTCGTGCGGAACCACTCCTCGGGCCGGGACGCCAAGTCGCCTATCGTGCGGATGCCCTCCCTGGCAAGCCGCGGCGCGGTCTTCGGGCCGATGCCCGAGAGCCGGCCCACGTCCAGCGGCGCGAGGAACTCGCGCTCCGTCCCGGGCGGGACCACCGTGAGGCCATCGGGCTTGTCCATCTCCGACGCTATCTTCGCAAGGGACTTGCTCGTCGCCACGCCCACCGATATGGTCAGCTCCAGCTCCGCGCGGACCCGCCGCTTCAGCTCCAGGGCGATCTGCCTCGGCGTCCGGTCGCCGGTGACCCGATCGGTCACGTCGAGGAACGCTTCGTCGAGCGAGAGAGGCTCGACGAGGGGAGTGATGTCGCGGAAGATGTCCATGACCTGACGGGAGACCTCGCCGTACCGCTCGAACCGGGCGTTGATCCTGATGAGGCTGGGGCAGCGCTGGAGGGCTGTTCGCATGGGCATGGCGGAGCGAATGCCATAACCCCGCGCCTCATAGGAGGCCGCGGCCACAACTCCGCGCACGTCGGGACTTCCGCCGACGACAACGGGCTTGCCGCTCAGCTCTGGCCTGTCCCGCTGCTCAACGGAGGTGTAGAAGGCGTCGAAATCGGCGTGAAGAATGTGGCGCATCTTGTGACCCGCGGCATCCTCATATTACACCCGGGGACAGGGCCTTTTCATTGTCACTCTTGAGCGCAGCCAAGAGTCTCAGTGCCCAGCCAGGAAGAGATGCTTCGCTGCGCTCGAGCATGACATGCTGTCCCGATGAGCGAAGCAAATCGGGACGCACTTTGAAAAGGCCCTGAACCCGGGGAACCTCGGCTTGAACTTTCTGTAAGCGTATGCTAACGTAGGGGCATGCTGGACCTCGCACTGCGCGCGATCGCAGAGCCGACACGCAGGGAAATCCTGAGGCTGGTCCAGGACTCGGAGCTCCCAGCGGGTCAGATCGCTTCCAGATTCGACGTGACACGCCCCGCGATCTCTCAGCACCTGAGGGTGCTTGCCGACGCGGGTCTCGTAACTGTTCGGCGCGATGGAACGAGGCTCCTCTACAGGGCCCGGCCGGAAGGTCTCGAAGCGCTCAGGCAGTACCTCGACAGCTTCTGGGCGCAGGGCCTGCAGAGGTTGAAACAGGCGGCGGAGCAGGACGAAGAGAGGTCCCATGGACGAAGCGGCCTCATCGAGTGAGGTAGTTGAGCGGGAGGTCAGAGTCGACGCGCCACCAGAGACGGTCTTCTCGTTCTTCACCGACCCCTCGCAGATGACGAAGTGGAAGGGGCAGAGCGCCACCCTCGACCCGCGCCCTGGTGGAATCTATCGCGTGGTAATGAGCGAAAACGACGTCGCCCGTGGGGAGTACATCGAGGTGGTGCCGTACACCCGTATCGTGTTCACGTGGGGCTGGGAGGGCGAGGGAAACCCGCTCCCGCCGGGCTCCAGCACAGTCGAGGTGTCGTTTACTCCGGACGGCGTTGGGACGATTGTTCGCCTGCGGCATTTCGGACTCGCCCCCGAGCTGCGCCGGGCACACTCCGACGGGTGGGCGCGCTACCTTCCACGGCTGCCCCTGGCGGCCACTGGTCGGGACCCGGGTCCGGTTTCGCCTGCGTAGTGTGTCGGCTCTCCGGGTTCAAGACGCCACAAGCATGAGCAACCTAAAGTGACCCGGCGTACGTACCAAGAGCGAAGTATGAGAAGAAAAGGAGGAGAGAGATGCCCAATCCGGTAATCCACTTCGAGGTGCAGTCCAAGGACTCGAAAAAGTCTCAGAAGTTCTATGGGGACCTCTTTGACTGGCACGTCGACGCCAATAATCCCATGGACTATGGGATGGTCGACACGCACACGGAGGGCAAGGGTATAAACGGAGGCATCGCCGCGGCGCAGGGCCCCGCGCAAGTGATAGTCTACGTCGAGGTGGACGACATCAACGCCTACCTCAAGAAGGCCGAGGGCATGGGCGCCAAGACCGTCATGCCGCGCACGGTAATCCCAGACATGATTACCATGGCGCTGTTCTCGGACCTCGATGGCAACACCGTGGGTCTCGTGGAGGCCGGCTCAGGTTAACTAATACCTGACTGCGGAAAACCGCGCATAATGTCTGCCCCGCATTGGGGACGCACTCGTGATCTGCCATACACCGAACCATCCCCCTGTATCCCCCTTCCTTTTCTGGAAGGGGGAAGAGGATTCTGGGGGCATCCCCAGCACCCCCGCCAATCCCGACTTGTCGGGATCTGGACTCCCGACGACACTCGACTGAACGTTACACTGATTTCGGCCACTAGGAACTAGTTCTGCCCGGTAGCTGCGGCCATGCTCGGCGCGATCTCTTGGAGGGCGGGCTGAGGTCAGATCGAGCCGTCGATCGACACATCCAGGACCGTCGGCCCGCCAAGGTCCAGCGCTTGACGCACGGCGGGCGCCAGGTCGGCGGGGTCTTCGATCTTGCGGCCGGGCACCCCGATGGCCTCGGCGATGCCGGCGATGTTCATCGGGATAGGGAAGTCCGCGCCCAGGTACTGGCTGCGAGGCTCTTTCTCGCCTAGGATATGCCTCTTGTACACGTTCATGTTCAGCTTCAGAACGCGGTATGTGCGGTTGTTGCAGATGACGTAGACCACTGGAATGTTGGCGTTGGCCGCCGTCCACAGCGCCTGCACGGTCATCATTGAGCTGCCGTCGCCCACGACCGCAACCACAGGGCGATCGGGGTTTGCGAGCTTAACGCCCATGCCACCACCCATGCCCCAGCCCAGTGCGCCGCCCGTGATACCGAAGATGCTCCCCGGCTCGTCGAAGTCCATCGCTCCGAATATGGACGCCCCGGTAGTCACGGCGTCGTTGGCGATGATGGCGTCGGAGGGAAGGGCGCCGGCGATCTCGGTCATCATCCGCTCTGGGGACATGGGGCTAAGGTCCCAACGGTCTTTCACACGCTGCTGCCAGGCCGCGTTCTTTGCGGCCGTTGCCTCGGAGGCTGTGACGGCCCGCCCCTTCGCAGCCTCTTTGGCCGACCCGGACATGTCCGCGTCTATGGCCTCAGCCAGCTCGGCCATCGCGATCTTCGGGTCCGCGAGGATGCCGATGTCGGTCGGCTCGCTCTTGCCGATCTCTCCCGCGTTGGAATCTATGTGTATAAGCTTGGTGTCCCGGCCAAGCACGCTGCCGGAGAAGTAGAAAAAGCCGGAGAATACGCTGGTCCCGACCGCCAACACCGAGTCGGCCGTGGCCAGGAGCTCCTTCGACTCGGGCAGCGCCGGATTGATCTGGCCGAGGAACTGGGGATGGCTCGTCGGAAAGTTGACCTCTGAGAACGCCGTGGCGTAGACCCTCGCTCCGAGCAGCTCCGCCAGCCGCACCGCCTCGGCCACCGCCTGTGACCTTGCGACGCCGTCCCCGACGAGCATGACCGGACTCGTCGCGTCGGACAGCACTCTGCTCGCCGCTTCGACGGCGC
>JADFIF010000178.1 GCA_022566795.1 Chloroflexota bacterium | reverse complement strand
GGGCAGTTCGGCCGGCAGTAGATCTGGGTTGTCTTGCAGCCGTTGATCATGTCGTCCCCTACCTCAGCGCCTTCGCCGCGGCGTCGACGGTGGCGTCGATGTCGGCGTCGGTGTGGGCGGCAGACACGAACATCGCCTCGAACGGCGACGGCGGCAGGTACACGCCCTCGTCGAGCATGCGGTGGAAAAATCTTCCAAAGCCCTCTCGGTCGGACGCCGATACCGATGGCCAGCCCGTCACCTCGCCGGGGTTGAAGAAGAGCGTCATCATCGAGCCCACTCGATTGACCCGCAACGGCACCTCGGCCTCGGCGAAGGCATCCTGCAGGCCCTCCGCCAGCCTCGCCGCCTTCGACTCCAGCTCGTCGTAGAGGCCGGGCGTCTGCAGAAGGGCGAGCGTCTTGGTTCCAGCGGCCATCGCCACCGGATTTCCCGAGAGGGTGCCCGCCTGGTACATGGGGCCGAGAGGCGAGACCTTCTCCATGATCTCCCGCCTGCCGCCGTACGCGCCCACCGGCATGCCGCCGCCGATGATCTTCCCGAGGCAGGTGAGGTCGGGAGTTACCTGATACAGGTGCTGAGCCCCCCCGTATCGGACGCGGTAACCAGTGATTACCTCGTCGAAGATGAGCAGCGAGCGGTAGCGCGACGTTATCTCGCGGAGACCTTCCAGGAACCCGGGCTGAGGTGGGACGACGCCCATGTTGCCGGCGATCGGCTCGGCGATGACACAGGCTATCTGGTCTGGATACGCCGCGAAGTGGGCCTCGACAGAGTCGAGGTCGTTGAATTGCGCGATCAGCGTGTCCTTCGCGAAGGAGGCGGTGACGCCGGCGCTGTCGGGCACGCCGTGGGCCATGGCGCCGGAGCCCGCAGCCACCAACAGCGCGTCGGCGTGCCCGTGGTAGCCGCCCTGGAACTTGACGATCTTGTCTCGGTCCGTGAAAGCCCTCGCCAGCCTCAAAGCGCTCATCGCCGCCTCGGTGCCGGAGCTCACGAACCGCACCAGGTCCACGGAGTCGAAGGAGTCTGACACCATCTTGGCCAGCTCGTTCTCGGCCTCGGTGGGCGCGCCGAAGCTGGTGCCGCGCGCGGCGGCCGCCTGCACCGCCGCGATAACATCCGGATGCGCATGGCCCAGGATCATAGGTCCCCAGGAGCAGACGTAATCGATATACTCGTTGCCGTCGGCGTCCCAGACGCGGGAGCCTGCTCCCTTCGCGATGAAAATCGGGTCGCCACCCACGGCCGCCCACGAACGGGCGGGACTATTGACCCCCCCAGGGATGTACTGTTTGGCCGTGGCCATGAGCTGAGCTGAGCGTTGTCGACCCAAGTGGTCACCTCGCAGGCGTCTCAGAGTGGATTGCGACGACAATGATAGCACCACGGGGGTGTCGCGTCGTCAGAGGCCCTTCCCGCCTCAAACTGCAAACAATCGCAGCCCAACCTCAGCGCATTGGTATCTCTCTGTTACCATAGATGTCGTGCGCCGATCACGGTGCTAAAGATATGTGTGCACCCAAACCCCGAGCGCCCCATGATCGGCGCGGCTCGGCCGCGGTCAGCGATGGCGCTGCCGTCGACTCCACCCTTGGCTAGGCCCTTTCGAGGTAGCTGGACCAGCAGAAGATAGGCCACGTAAACCTATGAGAATCCTTGGTATTGAGACATCGTGTGACGAGACCGCCGCGGCCGTTATCGAAGATGGGCGCAACATTCTGTCCAACGTCGTGGCCTCGCAGGCCAAGCTCCACGCGACGTTCGGGGGCATCGTTCCCGAGGTGGCCTCGCGGCAACATCTGATAACTATCGTCCCGGTCGTTAGGCAGGCACTGGAAGATGCGGGCCTGGAGCTTCGCGAGCTCGACGCCGTCGCGGTGACCTTCGGCCCTGGTCTCGCCGGCTCGCTCCTCATCGGCGTCAATGCGGCCAAGGGCTTGGCGCTGGCCCACGACCTCCCGTTGCGAGGAGTCAACCATCTCGAAGGGCACGTCTACGCGACCTGGCTCGAAGATGTCGATCCGGGGCAGAGCCCGGGGTTTCCTCTGGTCTGCTTGATTACCTCCGGAGGGCATACCGATCTGATAATCATGGAGGGGCACGGCCGCTTCACGCTCGTGGGAAGAACTCGGGACGACGCTGCCGGCGAGGCTTTCGACAAGGCAGCCCGGGTCCTGGGTCTGGGGTTCCCGGGCGGCCCAGCGATTCAGCGGGTGTCGGCACAGAAGGCCGGAGCGGAGCCCCGCTTCCCGAGACCTCGCGTAAAAGATTCCCTGGATTTCAGCTTCAGCGGCCTGAAAACCGCGCTGGTGAGGAGGGCTGAGGAGAAGGGCATCTATCCCCCCAGAGAGGGGGTCGAGATTGACCAGCAGGAGGTCGCGAACGTCGCCGCGGCGTTTCAGGAGGCCATGGTCGACACGATGGTGCGACGTACGGTGGAGGTGGCTGAGCAGTACAGGGTCAACGGCGTCTTGCTGGGCGGCGGAGTCTCGGCGAATACCCTCCTGCGGGAGCAGATGCGGGAGCGCTCGCCGGTGGAGGTCCTGGTGCCTCGCCCGGAGCTCTGCACGGACAATGCGGCGATGGTTGGAGCGGCGGCCTTTTTTGGGAGCGAGACTGGACAACGCCAGCAGTGGGATCTGGACGTGATGCCTAGCCTGCGGCTCGGCTAGCGCCGGTGATGCCCGGTGATGTGCCGGGTCTTACGGCCGTCAGCGCGGTGCGAATCGCTGAACGCGGGCAAATACGCCATTCGGCCCGTTGTCGTCTTTGAGCTCGAAAACCCTGTTCACAAATGTGTAGACGTCGGCAGGGACTTTCTCTGACCTGAGAGTGATCTCGAGCTGGACGCCGCCCGCGCGGAAGATTAGCAGCGGCTTTCCCGGAAGCAGCAGCTGATCCACCAGCAGATATATGCCCATGACGGCTACGACCGCCGCCGCCACGGTGCGCGTTAGCGCGGCGTCGATCATCAGGTAGAGGATGATCGCGACGATGAAGGCGAGCCCAGCCCAGAGGAAGGTGCCGGCTCCTCGTTGCTCCTGCGATATCTCGATGGCGTCGATGTCCTGAATCGAAGCAATGACAGCCTTCCGCCGGCGGCCGTTGCGTGCGTGGATCACCCTTCGGTCCGTCAGCAGCACCATCTCGCCGCCCGGCGACCTCCCGCTTCCGTCTCCGTCGAGGTTCAAAGTGGAGTCCAGTCGCTCGCCATCCAGCAGGCTTATGTCCTCCAACCCAAGCTCCTCTAGGACCAAGGAATCCTCCGTGCCACAGGATGAACTATCTGCCTTCCATAATACCAGATAGACCGCAGCCGCCGGACCTGTCCTTCTCAGCCTTCCGAGAGCAAGCAGCTATGCGGTAAGCAGTAGCGCGCGAAGCCGAATAACACGAGACTGCCGGCCTGCTGATGTCAGCTAATCTCAAGTTCGGCGCACATTCAATCAATCCTCAGCGGCCCGCCTGCGATGTGGTCGCGGACTATATCAAGCCCCCCTGTATCCGGCGGAATGTATTCGAGCCACCACGTCGCGCCCGCCGCAGCCAGCGAGCGGATCAGTGCTCGACGCCTCTCCCAATCGTCGTCGCGGCGG
>JADFIF010000078.1:6272-13395 GCA_022566795.1 Chloroflexota bacterium | reverse complement strand
GAGCTAGGCATCGGTGTCATAATCATGGAGCCGCTCAAGAAGGGCCGGTATGTGAAGGAGCTCAAGGGCGAGCCGGACTTGTCACCGTTGGCGGATTACGGCATCAGCACCTGGGGGCAGGCATTGCTTGCGTGGGTGTTGGGGGACCCTCGTGTCAGTGTGGCGATCCCTGCTACGTCTCGACCCGAGCGAGTCGCGGAGAACGCCGTTGCCGGGTTGGCGGGGAGGCTGCCCGCGGAGCTGCGAGACTACGTTCGTGAAGAGACCGAGCGCTGTATCTAGCTGGTGTCTAGCCTACTCGGCGTCGTCCGCATCCTCGGGCTGGCCCGGCCTTCCGTTGTCGAAGCGTTCGGTCATCTCGCGGAGGAACTTTTCGACGTCAGGTGCGAAGGAGGTCTCCTCTTCGGTACCCTGCCCCGCAAGCACGCGGTCGTAGTAAGTTTCTAGCTGGGTGATGAGGGACCTCACCTCGGAGTTTGTCTCGACGGCCCGGCTGATGTCCAGGTACTGCTTCTGACCCCTCTTGTTGTCGGCCAGGGACGCGGGGAAGCCGTAGAGCGCGCACAGCACCTCCATCAGGCGGGAGGCTCCCATATGGTCCTCGTCGAGCTGGACATACTGGGGCAGGTGCACCATCAGACTGCTGCTGCGGGTCTCCAACTGTGTGAGAGCCTCCGTTACCAGGTTGACGATGCTAGTGGGACCCTGGTAGGTGCTTTGCCTCGGAGACATGAGCCCTTTGGCCTTTTCGGCCTGATCGTCCTCCAGCGTGCCGGTGACCAGTAGAGGACGTGTGTGGGGCACAGAATCGTACATCCCGCCGATCCGGCAGTGCTCCGTCACATCGAAGTGCTTCAGGAGGGTGACGATGGCGTCGGCGTAGTCTTCACCCATGGCGTGAGGCTCGCGCACGTGCACGAAGAGGAAATCCCTGTCGGTGTCGTCGTCGTGGGCGTGGTGGACGATCGTGTTAGGGGTCGTGAAGACGCGCCGTCCGGCCACCATGCGCATCCGCGGCCGGTACCGCGTGAAGTCGAAGAAGGTGCCCGGCTTGGCAAGCCTCCCGAGCTCCTTCGCGCCAAGGTGCTGCTCCAGACGGTTCAGCCCAAGGGTGCCTACTCTCCCAACGTCGATCCATGGCCTCAGCATGGAGATTGCGCAGGTGTTCTTGAGCTCAGGGACAGGCTCTACGACCTCAAATTCGCCTATCAGCATGCATGTATCCTGCCAGATGCATGGGACTATTTCAAGGTTCCACAGACGCTTCAACGTGCCTAATTGCACCTAAGTACGGCCGCCTAGACGCCTCGGATCCCGAACCTCTGTGAAATGTGGCACATCTTACTTGGCATACACTAATACTTAGTGAGCAAGAAAGCGATACGTAGTTTTTCCCACCCGCCCGTGAGATTACGGTCTGGGGGACGTCCACGGACCCGAGGATGGGCGGGCGGGATGCATCAAGACTCATGCAACCAAGCACTAGACCCCACCGCGTTGTTCGGGGCGGCCGAGAGGGCGGCATAGGACGTTTTGGACGGGCGCTCCATCGACGGGGCCTGGCCCTGGTCGTCGGGCTGTCGCTGTTACTGGCGCTGGCATGCTCCCAGCAGACGGACACCCGCGCGCCGGCTGCTTCGCCGGCGTCGTCGCCCTCGACGGCCGCCGAGGGCCAATCGTCCACACGCGCGACGGAGACTCTCAAGCCTACTTCCACAGGCCAAGAGCCGGTCCGCGCCCTCCGCACACCTACCGGGCCCCCGCCAACGGTTGACACAAGCATAGCGGGAGTCCCGGTCGAGGACGTGCTCTTCGACACATTCCGCGGCGGGTTCGTCCGCCTCTCGGAGGCCAGCGAAGAGACGATCGAGGCCTTAAGGGACCGCATCAAGCCAATTTACGAGCCCAAGTACGACTCCGCCGGCGATGGAGACTGGCTGTCTCAAGGTGACGGGGTTCTCGGCTACGTGTCGTCCGGCGGCAACGCCTTCGCCTACCCGGTGAAGATATTGAACTTCCACGAGATCGTCAACGACGTGATCGACGGCGTGCCGCTGCTCGTGTCCTACTGCCCCCTGTGCGCCAGCGGTGTGGTGTACCACCGGGAGCTCGACGGCCAGGTGCTGCTCTTTGGGAATACGAGCGCCCTGTACCAGTCCGACCTGGTGATGTACGACCACGAGACGGGGTCGTACTGGCACCAGGTGATCGGTGAGGCCATCGTAGGGCCGCTGACCGGCAGCAGGCTGAAGCCTCTCCCATCCATGACGACCACATGGGGGCAGTGGAAGGAGCTCTATCCCGATACCAAGGTGCTGAGCCGTAATCTAGGCCTACTGCAGAGCTCCGGCAACCCCTACAGCCGCGATCCTTTCTTGGGAATCGCTGACCAGATCAACAAAGGGCGATTCGCCTTCCCCGTCTCGAAGGAGAAGCTGGACGACAGACTCGGACCGGGGGACCTGGTGCTGGCGGTACAGGTAGGCGAGAGTCACAAGGCATATTTGCTCAGCGGCGCGCAGGACCACGTGGCCAACGACGAGGTGGGCGGCGAGAGGCTCGCGGTACTGGTGCGCTCGGAGGGTCCATCCGGTTTCGCCTATCTGAGCTCCGTGGAGGGCCGACCACTGACGTTCGGCCTGGAGGGCGGGGCGCTGCGCGACTTCGAGACGGGGAGCCTCTGGGACGACAGCGGACGGTCGGTGTCCGGCGAGATGGAGGGGGCTCAGCTCACCCTCGTCCCATCCCGAACGAGCTTCTGGTTTTCGATAGTGGGCGCGCTGCCGGGGCTGGAGGTCTACAGCCCTTAGTAACTATCTCAAGAGCAAACGCCATATTCCCACCCGCCCACCCTCAACGGTCTTTTTTTCCTGGGGGCACGTCCCTTCGACAGGCTCAGGGCAGGCTCCCCAGAACCCTTGCCAGTCCCGACTCGTCGGGATCTGGACTCCCCGGGCGGGATTATTGAGATAGTTTCTTAGCTGGACTTTGTACAAAGGCAGGTCTACCTAATCCGGATGTCGTATGCGAACCCCGACATCCCAAAAGTATCTCCGTCACCGTTCAACCATAGTTGAGGATATCTTGCGCCGCGCTCGTTAAGGGAGTGCGCCTACGTCCCCGGGGCCTAGTTCATGCGGCGGCCGCCATCGACGTTGACGGCCTGGCCCGTGATGTTGTGAGCGTCGTCCGAAACGAGGAAGGCGGCGAGCTTTCCCACGTCCTCGGGAGTCTGCTCCTTTTTCATGGGGATCCACGCCTCGACGGTCTTCTCGAAGTACTCTCTGGTGCTGCCGGTGCTACTTGCGGCCAAAGAGGGGTCAAACCCAGACGCGGACCTCTTCCTGGCGATTCCCTCCCACATCGGCGTCCACAACAGGCCGGGACAGATAGCGTTGACGTTGACGTTGTAAGGCGCGAGCTGGAGCGCGTTGGACTGGGTCCAGCTAACCACAGCCGCCTTCGATGCGTTGTAGTGTGGGATATCGGTGCCGCCCTGCCTGGCAGCGATTGACGCTATGTTGACGATCTTGCCGTACCGGCGCTCTTTCATGTGGCTGGCCACGGCCTCTGAGCAGATGACGACCCCACGCAGATTGACAGCCAGGACGTAGTCCCAGTCGGCGTCGGTAGGGTTCTCACGGTCTTGCCAGCCCGGGGCTCCGACGACGCCGGCGTCGTTGATCAGGATATCGACGCGCCCGTGCTCCGAGATCGTCTGCGACACCACGTCCTCCACCGAGGACCTGTCCGTTACGTCGATCCGCAGCGCAGCCGACGGGCGCCCAAGCGCCGCAACCTCCGATGCAACTGACTGGGCCCCCTCCAAGTTCAGGTCGGTGGGGACGACACTCGCGCCCTGCTCGGCCAGCACGAGGCAGATTCCGCGTCCTATCCCGCTGGCGCCGCCGGTCACGATGGCAACCTTGCCCGTTAGATCGATCATGGTCGTCTTCTCCTCGATGATGGCCCAGAGGAAATCCGGACGCTCCGGGGCCCTGTCAGCCTAGCGCCCGCGCCATCGCCTGTTTGTCAGTGCCTACGAAGACTTCCCCGCCGACCCGAACCAGAGGACGCCGGATGAGCCTGGGCTCATCGAGCATGAGCCGAATCAGCCTGTCGTCGTCGAGATCCTCTCGCCTGACGCCGAGCTTCTTGAATGACGGACTGTTCCAGGAGAAGAACTGGCTGGCCGGGCGGTTGCCGATTAGGTCGCGAAGCTCGTGCTCCGACAACGGGTCGGCGAAGAAATCGCGCTCCTCAAGCTCCACACCCTCCTGCAAGAGCGACGCCCTCACTTTGCGGCAGGTGCTTCACCGCTTCCAGGTGTAGAATTGCGCTCTCACCATTTTGCGTCACTTACCCGGGGCTGAGCTGTCGTCAATGGGGAAGCCGCCGATATTCTACCGCACCGCCGCCACACGGGCAGCCTGGGTTAGCGATAGAGGCCATGCTCGTAGATATAGGCCTCCACGGCCTCGGGAACGCGATACGTAATCGAGCGGCCCTCTCCAACCCGCCTCCTGAGGTCTGTCCCGCTGAGGGACACGAGGGGCCCCTCCAGCAGGATCACACGCGCCGCCGCGTTCGGGGCCACGGCTTCCAGGGCCGCATGGTCCAGGTCGAGAACGCCGGGGCGGGACATCCCAACGACCGTGCACAGCTCGAATATCTGGGCCGGCTGATGCCATCGTGCCATATCTTGCACCGAGTCCAGGCCCAGGATTAGGTAGAGATCGGCTTTCTCCCCGAGCCTGGACCTGAGCTCCAGCAGCGTATCTACGGTGTAGGTCGGACCCGGGCGCTTGACATCCAGGTCTAGGGCGCGGAACCAGGGGGTCGGCCTCACCGCTATCTCAACCATCGCCATACGGTGGCAGGCCGCGCTTACCGGCGTCCCCGCCTTGACCCACGGCCGGCCCGCGGGGATGAACAGCACCTCGTCGAGCCCCAGCGTCTCCCGGGCTTCGTCGGCGACGATGAGATGGCCAAGGTGGATGGGGTCGAACGTCCCTCCGAAGACCCCGATCTTCACCCTAGTCCCACTCCCACTCGAATCTTCCAATGCGGACGACGTCGCCGGCCGCTACGCCCGCACCCTCCAGTGCCTTTACGACACCCACGCGCCTCAGGTAGGCGTAGAACTGCATCCTGGCGTTCCAATCGCTGGCGTCGACCATTGCGGCGACTCTGGCGGCGCCCGGCGCCTCGACCACGAAGACGCCATCTTTCACCCCAACCCCGACCGGCTCACGCCGAGGAGCCGGCCGCACGACGGGCACCGCTGTACCCTCCCGCTCCGGCACAAGGGCTCGCTGGAGGCTCAGCTCCCTCTGCACTGCATCGAGCAACGGATGCAGCCCCTCATGTGTGGCCGCTGAGATCGCATATGTTTCATGGTCCCAGCCTTCAGCCTCCAGAACGGCCAGGCGGTCCGATACTCCAGGAAGATCTATCTTGTTCAGCGCCACGATCTGAGGCCTGCGCGCCAGATCAGCATTAAACAACGAGAGCTCCTCATTGATCTGCCGATAGTCGCTGGCCGGGTCCTCAGCAGAGGCATCCACCATGTGAACCAGCACCCGGGTCCGCTCGACGTGGCGCAGGAACTCATGGCCGAGGCCAGTGCCCTCGTGGGCGCCCTCTACCAGTCCCGGGATATCGACCATGACGAAGCTCTCATCACCCCACTCCACCACACCAAGCACAGGCTCAAGCGTGGTAAACGGATAGTCTGCCACCTTAGGCCTCGCCCTGCTTAGGGCGGCCAGCAGGCTAGACTTACCCGCATTGGGAGCACCGATGATCCCGACATCCGCCAGCAGCTTGAGCTCCAGCCGGAGAACTACAGCCTCGCCCTCCTCACCCTCCTCAGCCAGCAAGGGGAACCTGTTGGTGGGAGACGTGAATCGGGCATTTCCGCGTCCACCCCGTCCACCTCGCGCGACGAGCACCCGCTCCCCACTCTCGCGCAGGTCTACCACACAAGCCGGAGACCCGACATCCGTCCATGCCTCAGTGCCCACCGGCACCACCACCTCCACATCTACCCCATTACGACCGTGCTTCAAACTACCGCGCCCATGACCTGCGTCTTGCGCCACAAATCTACGCCTGTAGCGTAGGTCGCGAAGGGTATTGACATTCACGTCTCCAACCAGGTAGACACTTCCACCGTCGCCACCGTCCCCTCCATCGGGACCGCCTCTGGGGACATACTTCTCATGGCGGCCGCTGATAGCGCCGTTACCCCCATTACCACCTTGTACTTGAATAACTGTGTGATCAATCATAGGAAATGGAGTCGTTTAACAATAGAAGATAATAAGCGTGGGGATAAGCAGCATAGGCGTAGCTGGCAGCTAGGGGATTTGTACGTAATTGTAGCATGGGTAGTCTGTGTGGAGTTGGGGGATTTCCTAGCAAGGTGTGGATAGGGGGGGGTCATACGGCTCCTGGGGAGGATGGAGATGCGTCTTATCCACAGGGGTGGGGTATTGTCCACATATATCGTGGACTTATCCACGAAAGGTAGTGGATAGAGGCGGACTGGGGGCACGCGTGTCAGCTGGAGGCGAGGGTCTGTCGGATGTTCATGACGTCTCGTCTGAGCCCAGGGTCTGAATCGAGCTCGCCAGAGACGCGTGTACATCCATGAAGGATGGTTGAGTGGTCGCGGCCCCCGAGGAGACGTCCGATGGCGGAGAAGCCGAGGTGAGTTTCCTCTTTCAGGAGATACATGGCCACGTGCCGTGCCCGGGCGACGTCTTTCTTGCCCCGAGGGCCGCTCAAGACGGGCTTTTCGACGTTGAAGTAGTGGGCGACGGCGTCGAGAAGGGCATCGGGCTGCAACCGGCGGCTGGTGCGGCGGCTCACAATCTCAGCCATGGCCTTCTCCACGAGGGCGACAGTGACGGTGCTGCGCGCGAGCTGTGCATATGCCACCACGCGCGTTAGGCACCCTTCCAGCTCGCGGATGTTACTGTGGGCGCTCTGGCTGAGCATCTCAAGGACCTTGTCATCGAGATGCTGCCCCATGAGGTCGGCCTTGGCACGCAGAATGGCCACACGCGTCTCGAAGTCCGGCGCCTGTATGTCGACGACTAGCCCGCCCGCCAGGCGA
>JADFIF010000078.1:0-6173 GCA_022566795.1 Chloroflexota bacterium | reverse complement strand
GGCTGAGCATCTCAAGGACCTTGTCATCGAGATGCTGCCCCATGAGGTCGGCCTTGGCACGCAGAATGGCCACACGCGTCTCGAAGTCCGGCGCCTGTATGTCGACGACTAGCCCGCCCGCCAGGCGCGACTGAATGCGGTCCTCAAGCAGGGTGAGGGCGGAAACGGGTCTGTCGCTGGTAATGACGACCTGGCGGTTCGAGAGGTGGAGGGCGTTGAAGGTATGGAAGAAGCCCTCTTGGGTCTGTTCCTTGCCGATGAGGAACTGAATGTCGTCCAGAAGCAGGGCGCCGGCGCCCCGGTAGCGGTTGCGGAACTCCTCTGTCTTCCCCTCTCGAATGGCTTTGATGTACTCGTTTGTGAACTCCTCCGCGGTGGCGTAGATCAGCGGGAGACCCTTGGCCTGAATTCGCTGGCCCACCGCGTGCAGCAGGTGCGTCTTTCCGAGGCCTACATCCGAGTAGATGACCAGGGGATTGTAGACGTGCCCGGGGCTGTCGGCGACGGCCGACGCCGCGGCATGCGCCAACTCGTTAGAGGAGCCGACGATGAAGGTCTCGAAGGTGAACCGGCTGTTGAACGTCGCCGGCCGCTGGGGGAATTCGTGCTGGCCGTTTGTCGAGACCGTGGGAAGCGCCTCGGCTGCCGGCGACGCGAGGGGTCTTGGGGTGGCCATCCCGTGTGAGGCGGGGTCGACTGTTGCGTCAAGCACCTGGAATCGCACATCGACTGGACCGCTGGTCACCCGCTCCATGGCCTGAGAGATCAGGGTGTACATGCGCTGTTCCAGCATCTCGGCCACGAATGTGTTTGGCGCGCCCACGACGAACTGGCCGTCGTGGTAAGCAAGGCCTACGGTGTCCTTCAGCCACGTCTGGTAGCTCGGGCGGGTCACCTGGAGCTGAAGGTGGCCGAGGGTCGTTTCCCATACCTGTTTGGCTAGATTAGCAGTCAGCGGACGGCCTCTTGGGCTTGAAAGGATAGTGTACGGGTGTCCAGGGACGGGGGACACGCAGACTGTAGCACGCCCGTTGCTGAGGATTGCAAGGTGTGATTTCGAGATTTCCAGGGGCCTGAGAATTTGGAAATCGCATGTCGGCCGACACGGCATCCGGCCGACATGCGATTCGGAATCCTACAGCCGCAGCCCTCATCCCGACGGGTAATCCATCGGCCAGCCTGAATGCCTAGGGCTGTGGGCGCTCCCCCAGGGTCACCTCTCCGACGACCTTCGTCGGGCCGCGATAGTACACCAGCCTGACCGTCTCGCCCGGGGTATGCTTCAAGAGGAACTTGGAGAGCTCGCCGTTGTTCGTGATGCGTTCGTCCCCGAGCTCCACGATGACGTCGGCCTCTTGAAGGCCCGCGGCATCAGCCGCCTGATCAGGGATTACTCTAGCGACGAGTATCCCCTCTTGGACGCTCAGGTTGAGCCGGCTGGCCAGTCCCGCATTGAGGTTGACCGGCGATATGCCGAGGAATCCACGTTCGACGTAGCCCTTGTTTATCAGCTGGGCGGCTACGATTTTGGCGTCGTCGATGTTGATGGCGAAACCAATGCCACGGCTGCCTTGAATGATGGCCGTGTTCATGCCGATGACCTCGGCGCTGGTATTGACCAGCGCCCCGCCGCTGTTACCAGGGTTGATGGCCGCATCGGTCTGGATAAGGTCGACGATAGTGGTCTGCTGGTCGATGTCGATGGAGCGGCCCAGCGCGCTAACGACTCCCTTGCTCACGGTAGGCCCGCCTGGCAGACCCAGAGCGTGCCCGATGGCGATGACATCCTCCCCGACCTCCAACGCGGCTGAATCCCCAAGTTTCGCCGGCTTGAGCCCATCGGCGTCGATGCGTATGACCGCAGTATCCGTGCTGGGGTCGCCTCCGATGACCTCGGCCGTAAAGCTGTCTCCGTTGCTCAGGGTCACGGTGATGCGCTCTCCATCCTCGATGACATGGTTGTTGGTCAGGATGTGTCCTCGGTCATCCAGAACGATGCCGGTGCCCACGCCTCTGCTCGGAATAGGCTGGTTGAAGAATCCCATGCCTATGCTCTCGGTCACGATCTGCACGACGGAGGGCGTAAGTATCTTGACCACTTCGACCGTCGGGAGACCCTCTGAAGCGGGCCCTAGCGAGACGGGATTGACAGGCTCCGAAGTCCCTACCAGACTAAGCGGTTCTCGCGTCGCCTGGGGAGACGGGGCTCTGGCTGGCGCGGTTGCTTGAGACGGAGTGGGCGGAGGAGCGGACAGGAGTGGAGGCTGGGTCGCCGTGGGCCCGGCGGTGCCGGCCTGGGAGACCGGAGGGCTTGCCTGAGCCGGCGTCGCTTCATCGACTGACGTGCCGCCCCCGCAGGCGGCCAGCGCCAGGACCGCGACCACGGCGACCGAGGCCAAGTGGGAGCGCTTGAGCATATCTAGGTCCTCCTACGTCGAGGGTCCAGGAGACGGGGCCCTTTATAACTGAGATGACAGGGGGCCGGCGGATGGTTTCACTCGATGTAACGTCTGGGTCGGGGCGGCCGTTAGCACGCTAGTCGACGAGGAACCGCCTTAGCTCCCGGAGCAAGAAGGCCGGGTTGTCCGCGGCGATTGGGTGGCCCGCCTGGGGCACCTCGACGAACTGCATGTTGGGCTGCGCCTCCTTCATGCGATTCGCTATCTCCGGCGACAAGAAGCTGCTCTCAGCACCCTTCAGCTCCAGGATGGGGCAGCTGATCTTGCCCCACTGGTCCCACAGGTAGGGGACCTCTCCGACGCCAAAGCCGCCGTTTATCCAGAACATCTCTGGGTCCTGTTTGGGCACGTACTTCCCTGCGTAGTTGAGGCGGAGCCCGTGCTCGGCCTGAAGGCGCAGGTACTCCTCGGAGGCGCGAGGGTTCCGCTCGGAGGCCTGCTTCACGAACTCGTCGATGCTGCGCCAGCCGAGGGCGCGCCGGTTCATCCCGCCTATCTGGTTCTGCGCCGAAACGACGCTCATCTCGGGACCGTAGTCCAGGCAGACGAAGTGCTTGAGGTGGTCCGAGTGGTCTCCCGCATATGCGATGCCGTTTCGCGCGCCGAGGGAGGCTCCGCAGTAGTCGTAGGGAATTATGCCGATCTCTCTCGCGAACCCGGCCAGGTCGGAGGCGAAGGCGGTGACGGCGTAGCCCTCGCGCGTATGGTCCGAGTCGCCGTGGCCACGCTGATCGATGGCCAGCACGCGAAAGTCACCGGACAGCTCGCGGGCTACGAAATCCCAGCCACGGGCGGTCCCGCCTTGTCCGTGCACTAGCAGAAGGTTGCGCTTGGAGTCTCCACCCCAGTCCACGAAGTGAAGGCTGAGGCCGTTGATCTGCACGTAGCGATCGGTCGGGCTCGCGGCCGTGGGCATGTGCTCCTTCTTTTCTTTGGGCGTTCTTTCGGTGGCTGCGCCCGCATACGCCAAGCCCGGCGCCATGTTAGCAGAGCGATGGCGGGAGGAGAAGATAGGGGGTATGTAAGGCGCTGCGACGCAAATGGCAGCGGCCCGCCGGAGGCGGGCCGCTCGCGGACAGGACGAAGGTCGTTACGACCGGTTTCGGCGGCGGCGCATGCGCCTGAGGCTCCGCTGCTTATCGAGGCGGGCTTGCTCGCCTTTGGATCGGAAGAAGCGGCGGTTCCGCAGCTCGCGGAGGATTCCAGAGCGCTGCATCGAGGTCTGGAACCTCTTCAGAAGACTCTCGCCGTCTTCACCATCTCTAAGCGTTACATACGACAAAGAAAGACTCCTCTGTTTACCGGGTCGGCCGGTTGCGTCGCTCCCCGCAGACGTCAGTGCCAAGTATACCATAGCAGGGCGCTGAGGCCACGGCGGCGGCATCCACCCGTGTGAGCCGTGTTCTAAACTAGCGCCCGCTCGAAGACGTAGCGGCCGATGTCACGGTTCTCCTCGAAGGTGAAGCCCTCGAAGTCGCCGTTGTATCCAAGTAGGGGAATATCCTGCTCGTGGACCGAGGCATGGGACCGGAGCCGGGGAGGCATCTCGACTTCCGAGGGGTCGCCGAACACCGCGTCGGGCTCACCCGTCACCACGATGTCGCCGATGCGGTCGTAGTAGAGCTTGAACCGCGC
The DNA here is from genome assembly GCA_022566795.1 of Chloroflexota bacterium. GTDB lineage: Bacteria > Chloroflexota > Dehalococcoidia > Lucifugimonadales > JADFIF01. The sequence continues at coordinate 2,079 of JADFIF010000078.1, read as the reverse complement.
CGCGGCCTCCTCGCGCAAGAGCGCCTCCTCTACGCCCGGCGTTTCGCGCACGATCTCCACCGCCCTCGCCGCGGTGGTAGCGCTCAGGTCATCCAAGTAGAGAAAAATACACCCGCCCAGATTGGAGTGGTGGACCACGTAGCGGTCCTTGATGATGGGCACGGGATTCACGCCGATGCCGTATCGGCCGAGGGCCCCTCTCAGGTCGACCATCCGCGTCTTGGCCGACATGCCGTGGTCGGCCGTGAGAAGCAGGGTCACGTCCGGGTGTGCGTCGATGAGGTCGCCGATGGCGTCGTCCAGGATGGTCATGTGCTGCTGTGACTCGGGCTCCTCGGGAGCATAGGTGTGCATCGCGTAATCGGTGGTGGTCAGGTAGACGATGTCGGCAGGCCTCTGGGACAAGATGTAGCTGCCGGCCCTGATTACCCAGCCGTTGACCTCCAGCGAGTATATTTGGGGGGGCGGTCCGACGCCTTCGACGACCCATGGCGGGGGCCTCTCCGAAGATACCGTCACCGTGGCGCCATCGCCTAGAAGCGTGCGCAGCTTGTCCTTCGACGTGACCAAGATCGAGGACCGCCCCTGCCTCTGGGCGCGCTGGAACATGGTCTCGGCCAAGATGTACTCACCCGACTCCATGTATATCTCTTGGCCGGTCTCCCGCACGAGGCGGTAGTTAGAGCTGATCCCGTGCACGGCGGGGTAGCTGGAGGTCACCAGAGAGACGTTGTTGACGTTGGTTACCGAAGGCATGATCGAGCGCCCGATCTTCAGAAAACCTTTTTGGCTGAGGCGCCGCAGGTTCGGCGTGTCGCAGGCCTCGAGGTACTCGGGGTCGAAGCCATCTATGCAGATTATTACGGTCGTATTCGGCATCGTTCCTCCTCGACGTTCAATAGTAGCAAACCAGTCCAGGCGCGCACATCCCACCACTATGGGGCGTCGGGGTTGCGGCCCCGACCGCGACCCACTACCATGAGTCTGCTGCGATGGTTCATGCGAAGAACGAGTTCACCAACGTCACAAAGCTCCGCTCGGAGGCCGTCGGCGAGCCGGGTAGCCGGACTTTTCGTATACTGGTCGAAAGCGGCAGCAGCTCGGCGGTAATCTGGATCGAAAAAGAGCAGCTCTTCCAGTTGGCGCTGGCAATCCAGCAGCTGCTGGTCGCGGCGACTGAGGAGCCGTCATCCCCCGCCAGACCGCCCGAAGATCGAGAGGCGCCCGGGCTGACAAGCCTCGACTTCAAGGCGAACAGGCTGGTTTTGGGGTACGACGGCGAGCGCTCCCTATTTCTCATCGATGCCCACGACCAGGAGGACGATGAGAGTGCGACGGTCAGAGTTTGGGTGGATAAGGAAAGTCTCAAAGGGTTTGCTGATGAAGCCCTGCGCGTGTGCGCGGCAGGCCGGCCGCTCTGCCCGCTGTGCGGCAGGCCCATGGACAGAACTGGCCACCAATGCGCTCGGAGAAACGGTCACGCGCCGATCACCGGATCTTAGCAGGCTGATGAAAAATGGGGAGTGCGGTCCCGACCGGACCCGTCGGGATTGCCGGAAGTCTGAGGGTGTCCCTCAGATACAATTTCTTCCTTTTCCCCCCGGCGAAAGGGGCCAGAAGGACTGTCCAAAGGGTTTTCAGCACCGTATTAAAGGGCGGCGGCTTCGGACGGCGGGAGTGGCTTGAGCTCGCGACGCCGACGACAACCAAGGCGCGACTTCGAAGTGATGGACGGGGCGCCTATCGTCCTGCCAGAGGACAAGGCGTTACCACTTCTTGAGTCGGGCGAGGTGATCGGCGGGCGCCGGATTCCCTGGGGAAGCAACTACACGTTCTTGGTCGCCCTGGACGCTGGGCCGGGCAAGTATCTTCGGGCCATTTACAAGCCGCGCGACGGCGAACGTCCCCTGTACGACTTCCCCGAGGGCACCCTGTACAAGCGCGAGTACGCAGCGTTCTTGCTGAGCCGTATTCAGGGCTGGCCCCTGGTCCCGCTGACGCTCATCAGGGAGGGCCCCTACGGGGTGGGCTCTATGCAGCTCTACGTCGAGTGCGACCCGGCGATCACGTACTTCGACC
>JADFIF010000077.1:10298-13510 GCA_022566795.1 Chloroflexota bacterium | reverse complement strand
AACTGGTCGGTGCGGATGTGATTGACCCGGCGTCCGCGGCTCTCCTCGATCCACATGTGGCCGCCGCCGGCGCCGCAGCAGAAGCCACGCTCCCGGCGAAGCTCCATCTCCACGAGTCTAACGCCAGGGATCGCGTTGGCGATGCGCCTCGGCGCGTCGTAGATATCGTTGTGCCTGCCCAGGTAGCACGAGTCGTGGTAGGCGACGGTCGTGTTCAGGGTGACCAGGGGCCTGATCTTGCCCTCGTCGATGAGTCGGGCGACGAACTCGCTGTAGTGCAGCACCTCGTACTCGCCGCCGAGGTGCGGGTACTCGTTCTTGATCGTGTTGAAGCAGTGAGGGCATATGGTCACGATGGTCTTGACGCCGTATCGCTCGAAGGTCTCGATGTTCTGCTTGGCCATGATCTGATAGAGGTACTCGTTGCCCATCCGCCGGGCAGGGTCTCCGGTGCACGTCTCCTCGGCGCCGAGAATCGCGAAGTCGACGCCGGCACGCTTCAGCACCGATGCCATCGACCGGGCGACGGCCTGGCTCCGCTGCTCCAGCGCTGGCGTGCAGCCGACCCAGAAGAGGACCTCGGCGTCGGGGTGGTCGGCCAACGTCTTGACGTCGAGCCCGTCGGTCCAGTCCGTTCGGGTAAATGTCGTGCCTCGCCAGGGGTGGCCTCGCTGCTCCATGCTGAGGAGGGCGTTCCTCGCCGTCTCCGGCATGCTGCCCTGCTCCATCACCAGGTGGCGACGCATGTCGATGATCGTGTCTATGTGCTCGACCCCGACCGGGCACTCCTGCACGCAGGCGCCGCAGGTTAGGCAGTCCCACAGCGCCTCCTCCTGGATCCATTTGCCGATCAGCGGCGACGAGTCCTGCTCGTCCTTGCCGCCGATGATGCCAGGGCCGCGCTCCAGGACGTGCTCCTTCAGGTTCTCGACGATGTGCATCGGCGATAGGACCTTCTCGCTGATGTGCGCCGGGCAGCTATCGGTGCAGCGGCCGCAGACCGCGCAGGCGTACCCGTCGATCAGCTCCTTCCAGTTGAAGTCCTGGACCTTGGCGGCGCCGAAGCTCTCGGCCGTCTCCAGGTCTTTTGGGGTGGAGATGGTCCCTCGCGCCTCCAGAGACCGGCCCAGGAAGCTGATGGGTGTGGCGATGATATGCATGTGCTTCGACAACGGAATGTAGAGAGAGAAGCCCAGGATTATGCCCAGGTGCATCCACCAGGAGAGCCCCTGCAACCCGTTGGCCACACCTGTGCTGATTCCAGCACTCTCGAATAGACGGCCGATGGCGGAGCCGACTGGGGCCGACGCGTGGGGCCCAGTCCCGCCCGAGGCCACGAAGAACGCCTCGGTGAGCAGGGTGAGCATCATCAGCAGGCCGATGAGCGCCAGAATGACGGCGGACTCGCGCTTCTGCGTCAGATCGAAGGATAGGCGATGCGGCTTGACGGCCCACCGGCGCAGGGCCGCCCACGTTAGTACCACGAAGAACACCAGCGCCACCACGTCGAGGTAGAAGGTGAAAACCTCAACGCCGGTGTCGGTCAGAAGCCAGGCCGAGAAGGGGCGCCACGCGGAGTCTCCGAAGATGAAGATGATGTAGCTCGTCAGAAAGGACAGGAAGCCCCAGAAGATGAAGAAGTGGGCCGCGCCGGCTCGGTCTCTGCGCAACGATGTTCGCTGCAGCACCTTGCGCTGTCCAAAGACCAGCGGGATGGCCCCCACGAGCCGGCGCAGCGGTTGGTCGAATCTGTCGGCGCGTTTCCCTATCAGCACCAGCCGGAAGACGCGGCGGTAGAGGACCACCGACGACGCGGCAGAGGTCAGAGCCAAGATGAGGTAGACGCCGGCCCAGGTTGGGATGGCGCCAAACAGGTCGTCGGGCGGGACCATCTAGCTCTCCTTGGACCGTGCCGTCGTGTATTTGTTCGTGCTCAAGGGCATCGGGTCTGCGCTCCTGAGTATCGTGCTGTGCCGATGGGCACCCGCGGATGTACTCGAGAAATCCCGGTGAGTGTAGCATGGGCCCAAGAGGCCAGCCAGGGGCTTGGACTTATAGTGAGTATCTCAAAATCCCGCCCGGGGAGTCCAGAGGGTCTGACCCCTCTGGCAGAGGGTCTGGGGATGTGCCTCCTAGGAGCCAAAGACCCTTGGGGGGTGGGTGGGAACAAGGCATTTGCCTTTTGAGATAGTTACTTGAGGGGGGCTCGCAGCCCGACACATGCCCTGGCGGGCTATCCGCGGTAGACCACCAGAATGGACGCCGATGCCGCCAGCCACAGGAGAACGCAGGCGATCAGGGGGACGTCGCTGAGGATGATGTCTTCGGGGTGCTCGCCGAGGTTCTTGGTGTGAATGAGGAAGAGGTATCGGAACAGTCCGTACACCACCAGTGGAATCGTGAGCATCATCGTGTTGTTCGCAGGCAGGTTGGGCGCCGTGAACGTGTATAGCGTGTAGGCCAGTACGACCGCGGTGGCCATGGCAGTGATGAGCTGGTCGAGCAGCCCCGTCGTGTACCACCCCAGCGTGGGCCGCTGGCTCGCCGCGTCGCCGCCGGCCGCCGTCAGCTCTCCGCGACGCTTGGCCAGCGCGATCAGGAGCGCGCCAAGGCCGGTGCAGATGTAGAGCCAGGGGGAGATGGGCACCTGAAGAACGACTGCTCCGGCGACCACTCGGAGCACGAATCCCGCGCTGATGGCGAATACGTCCAACAGGATAAGCTGCTTCAAGACAAGGGAGTAGGCTACCATCGTCGCCACGTACGCGACGCTGACGATGCCGAACAGCGGCACGAAAAGAAACGCGATGGCCAGGGCCGCCGTGATGAGCACTCCGGCGGCGGCCCACGCGGTCGATAAGGGCACCTGGCCCGCCGCTATGGGGCGGCTGCGCTTCTTTGGGTGCAGCCGGTCCTTGTCGACGTCGATGGCATCGTTGATCAGGTAGATGGCCCCAGCCAGGATGGAGAAGACGACGAAGCCGAGAGCTGCCTTGCCGAACACAGACACGACCGTCTCGAACTCGGTCGGGTCCCACGCCTCGTCGATGGTGAAGAAGAGGGCCAGGAAGACGAGAAGGTTCTTCGTCCACTGCTTTGGCCGGGTCGACTTTATCAGTGCTTTGGATGCTTCCGCGAAGCCCTGAAGGCCCGCCGCATGGGTAGGATAGTCCATAGCTCGATAATACGGGCCGCGCCGCCGGCCGGTCAAC
>JADFIF010000077.1:1420-10199 GCA_022566795.1 Chloroflexota bacterium | reverse complement strand
ATTTACTCTTATAACATTGGAAACTAGCAGTCGAAGGTGAGGACTGCTAATGTCAAGAAGTGAATGTGCATCATAGGGAGGTCTGTTGCATTATGACGACGAAGTCAAAAGTGACGAAGTCAAAGGTGAGCTTCAAGCCGCTGGGGAACCGCATCGTAATCGAGCCCTCCGAGGACGATGAGCAGATGTCGTCGGGCGGTATCTACATCCCAGACACCGCCAAGGAAAAACCCCAGGAGGGCAAGGTCGTCGCGGCCGGCCCAGGCAGGATGACCGACGACGGTAATCGCATCCCCATGGAGCTGGCCGTCGGCGATGTTGTGGTCTACTCCAAGTATGCCGGAACCGAGTACAAAGAGGGCGAGACCGAGTACCTCGTTCTCCGTGAGGACGACATCCTCTTCAAGAAGTAGGAACGCCAACAGTCGATCGGCGATTGACATACCGTTTAGGAGGTAAACGTGCCAAAACAGCTGACTTTCAGTGAAGAGGCCCGCGCGGCGATGAAGCGGGGCATAGATACGATGGCCAACACGGTCGGAGTGACCCTCGGACCGCTGGGGCGAAACGTGGTTCTGGATAAGAAGTTCGGCCCTCCCCAGGTTTGCAGCGACGGCGTAACCATCGCCAAGGAAATCGAGCTCGAAGACCCGTTCGAGAACATGGGGGCCCAGCTTCTCAAGGAAGCCGCGAGCAAGACCAACGACGTGGCAGGTGACGGCACCACAACCGCGACGGTCCTGGCCCAGGCCATCGTCCATGAGGGGTTCAAGAACATCGCGGCCGGCGCCAATCCCATGGCCCTCAAGCGTGGCATCGAGAAGGGTGTCGCGGCCTTGAGAACGTCCATCGAGGAGATGTCGACCCCCGTCGAGGGGCGGACGCAGATCGGCCAGGTTGCGGCGCTCTCCGCCCACGACGAGGAGATGGGTGAGCTCATCGCCGAGGTCATGGAGAAGGTTGGCAAGGACGGCGTCATCACGGTCGAGGAGTCGAAGGGCCTCAGCTACGAGCAGGAGTTCGTAGAGGGAATGCAGGTCGACCGCGGCTACATCTCGCCATACTTCATCACCGACCAGGACCGGATGGAGGCCGTGATAGAGGACCCGTACATCCTGATCACCGACAAGAAGGTGTCCGCCGTCGCCGACATCCTTCCGGCGCTGGAGAAGATCCTCCAGGTCGGGAAGAACGTCGTGATCGTCGGCGAGGATATCGAGGGAGAGGCCCTTGCCACCCTCGTGGTCAACAAGCTCCGCGGGACGCTCAGCGTCGTGGCGGTCAAGGCGCCCGGGTTCGGCGACCGACGCAAGGCGATGCTAGAGGACATGGCGATCTTGACCGGCGGGCAGGTCATCAGCGAGGACATAGGGCGCAAGCTCGACTCGGTCACCGTCGAGGACTTGGGCCGCGCGCGCCGGGTCGTGTCGACCAAGGAAGACACCACCTTTGTCGACGGCGCAGGCTCCGAGGATGCGATCCAGGGCCGCATCAATCAGATCAAGGCCCAGGTGGAAGAGACGACCTCCGACTTCGACCGTGAGAAGCTCCAGGAGCGCTTGGCGAAGCTTTCCGGCGGCGTCGCCATCATCAAGGTCGGCGCGGCGACGGAAGTGGAGCTGAAAGAGAAGAAGAATCGCGTCGAGGACGCGCTTTCGGCAACGCGAGCCGCAGTCGAAGAGGGTATCGTCCCGGGTGGCGGCCTTGCCCTCATCCGCGCTCGCGCGGCGCTGAGCTCCCTCGACCTGAAAGGCGACGAAGCCACCGGTGCGCTCATCCTGGAGCGCGCGCTCGAGACGCCCCTCAAACTCATCGCGCAGAACACAGGCGTCTCCGGTGAGGTCATCCTAGCCGATAGCCTGAAAGGCGAAGGCGACTGGGGCTACGACGCCGAAGTCGGCGACTTCACCAACCTGCTTGAGCGGGGTATCATGGACCCCGCCAAGGTTACGCGTGCGGCCATCGAGAACGCTGCCAGCGTCGCCGCAATGGTTCTCACCACCGAGTCGCTGATCACGGACATCAAGGAGGATACGCCGGCGATGCCTGCCGCGCCGCCCATGGACTACTAGGGCTCTACCCCGGCGGGCACACAAGGTGTGTCTTACAGCGCACGTGCGTTGGTAGGGGGCGGGTGTCAAACCCGCCCCCTACACGTTTTCCAGCAAACCTCCGAACGCCAACACCAGAGGGCTTCCGGATTTCCCGGGAGCCCTCTGGCTTGCCCGAACTCTAGCGGGCCGATAGAAAATGGGGAGTGCAGATCCCCGAAAGGTCGGGATTGCCGGGAGTCTCAGAGCCTGCCCTGGGCATCGTCGAAGGGGAGGGTCGAGAGTGCTTCGGCGCCCTGCTAGAGCAAAGCGACCGGCCGCAATGCCCCGAAGGGTCGCCTCAGAGTGGTTGACAACGCCACGACAGCAATAAGTTAATGAATTGAAGGCTTCGCGCCATGGTAGGCGTCCGGCGAATCGACGCGGGTGCCCCACCACTTGGTTCACTGCGCCCTCAACGGTTTATAACTAATATGCCTGTCCACCTTTGGGCGGTGGCGGAGTGGGGTCCGAAGGTCTCTGTTGTCGCCTAGTCGCATCCAGGCGGCCCGGCCGAACCAAGTCTGAGAGTACCGATTCTTTCGCGGCCGGATGTGTGGGGGCCCATTTATGATCAGACTGCTCGCAACCGGCGCCCGCGTCTTCTCGCCGCCGCTGGTCCGGCTGATGGCCAGGCATAGCACTTTCGTCTGGCAAGCCGTGGCGGCCGCCGTCATGCTGACGATCGTGGGCGTGGGATGGTGGCTTGCGGCCGGCGCCGTCTCCGCGGCTAGCAGCGCCGAGACCAGACTGGCGGACCTGCGGGGAATCGCAGCCGGCGAGATCCTTTCCGATCAGTCGCCCGCCGCAGCCGACCTCCGTGACGCAGTATCACAGGTCCGCGACGGCATCGAGCCCACGCGGAACCTGATGCGATGGGTCTGGAGATTTTCACCTGGATCCGCGGCCCTGCCCGGCATCCAACGGGAGGTAGCCGCCTGGGCAGATCAGGTCGAGCGAGTCGAGCAGGACCTCGTGGCCGCCTCCGCTCTTCTGGAGTCATCCTCGCGGCTGCGGAGGGTCTACGATTCCGCCCAGAGGTTGCTTCAGTCTACCGGAGGGGAGGAGAGCATTACGGCTCTTATACCCAATGTGGACCGCCTGAGGCTGGATTACGACCGTAGCATTGCCTTAGTCGAGGATAGCGACCGACTGGGGCGCAGCTTCGGGGTCGGATTGCAGGCGCCGCGCCCGCGTCGCCTGTCTTCGCTGCTCGATGACATCGAAGGCGAGATGTCATCGGCCTCGGGGATTGGACTCGAGGTGTCGGACCTGCTGTCGGAGCTGCTCGAAGTCGCCGAAGCAGCCAGGCCGCTCCTCGATCAGTTCGCGGCCCATGGCCCCGATTCGACCCCTTGGATCAACGGTGAGATGCGGGTTGCTCTCACGGGCCTCAGGGCGCATGCGACGTCTGCGAAGACTCGAGCGGACTCCATTGCCCGGCTGATTTCCGACTCGGGTCGAGGGACCCGGTTCGTTGTAGAGCTTGAAGAGCTGAGCGGCGTCCTCGACGTGCTGCGTGTGGTCAGCGAGGCCGGCGCGACAGGACTCGACGCCCTACAACCCGCCGTCGAGCTGGTCGAGAGCTCGGACGGAGGGCTACTGAGCTCCGAGGGGCTGCTCATTCAGGTCCTCGAGGCCGTCCTGGAGAGGCGCGAAGGCCTTGTTGCCGCCATCGCCGAGCTTCGCGAGGCACGACGTCTGCTCGACGAGCTTGGACAGCGCCAGAGCGGCCGCGCCCTGGCGGGAGGTCTGTCCAGCATCGCAGAGGTCGTCGAGAACCTGTACGCCGGTTTCACGTTGGTCGACACCCTGGCTCCGATGGGCGCTGCGATGCTTGGCGCCGACGGTCCGCGCACGTATCTGGTACTCGGGCAGTCGGCGGACGAGCTGCGGGGAGTCGGAGGCTACGTCTCATCCGTGTGGCGGGCGACCTTCGACAAGGGAGAGCTGACCGGGGTCGTCTATCAGGACAGCGTCAGGGTCGACGACTGGGGGCGTCTGGGTCTGTACCCAGAGGCGCCTCCAGGCCTCGACGAGCATATGAACGCGTGGGTGTGGCTGCTGCGTGACGTCTCGTGGGACCCCGATTTCCCGACCACCGCCAGGAGCGCCGCAGACCTCTACAGGCTCGGACAGCGCATGAGCGTAGACGGCGTCGTCGCCATCAACCAGTGGACCCTTCTGGAGCTGGTGAAGCCTCTGGGCGACATCGAGTCTCCCAACGGCGGACAGCCGCTAAACTCTCGAAACCTGCTCTCGGCCCTGGAGGAGGGCACTGACGATCACGGCCGAGCATATATGGACCTGGTCCTTCAGGGCCTGCTCGACAAGCTGAGAAGGCCTATGTCGATGCCCGAGCTCATCCGCCTGGCGTCGGCCATGTTCACGACGCTCCAACAGAAGGACATGCTGCTGTTCTTCGAGGACACTGAGCTGCAGGCGGCTGTGGCCGAGGCCGGCTGGGACGGCCGAATGCGGCGTGAGCCTGGAGATTACCTCGATATCGTCGACTCCAACGTCGGCTGGAGCAAGGTCGACAGGAATATCCAGCGGGACGCCACCTACCGGGTCGACCTCACCAGGAAGTCGCGGCCCAGGGCGACCCTCACCCTCGGATACAGCAATCACAGCGGTCCGGGCTCGGCCGGCTGCGAGCCTCAGTGGATCAGCCGGGGCACCGACTACTCCCAGCTCAAGAACGCTTGCTACTGGAACTACCTGAGAGTCTATATGCCGCAGGAGTCCAGGCTCCTCAGCAGCACGCCGCTCCCGCTCCCGGAGCACACAGTGTCCGTGGAGATAGGCCGCGGGACCCCGGGCCAGGAGACCGGCTTCGTATCGTCCAGTCACGGCCGCATGGTGTTTTCAGGCCTGACCTATGTGGCCGCCGGAGAGAGAGGGGAGGTTAGTCTCGTCTACGACCTGCCCAAGTCGATAGTTGTACGAAGCGACGACGCCCTCACCTATCGGCTCCTCATCCAAAAGCAACCGGGAGTTCGCCGCCGAAGCATCCACGTCGAGATCCTAATGCCCGACGGGTTTCGCTTGAGCGCGAGCTCCGTCGCTCCTACTCGGACGACCGCCACCCTGCTGGCTTTCGATCTCGAGCTCGAGCGGGACGAGCTGCTCAGCGTCGAGCTCACCAAGGCTGCCTATGACGCTGGCTGAGCGCAGACCGCGACAGGCTCCATCGATTCGCTTTGAGGCGGTTAGGAAGGCCCCGCGGTCCTTCGCATGGCTGTCGCTCTTGCTGTCTGTCTGCCTGCCGATGGCGCTGGCTTGCTCTTCCGGCAATCGGGTAGGCCCCTCCCCAGTGGCCGCCAGCACGAGTCCGGAGACCATAACTATCAGGAAGCAGGTAACCGCCTCGGTACTGGTCATGCCCGACTCGAGTGACCCCAGCTCCGTGTTCGATCGCATCGAGGTGTTTCCCAGGACGTTGGTCCTGGATCCAAGGGAGGGAATTGAGTTGTCCGCCCAGGCGCTGGGAGGCATCGGACAGCCTCTGTCCGATGTTAAGCTCGTGTGGGTCGTTACCGATCCGAAGGCAGGGTCGATTACTGTTGACGGTCAGTTCAAGGCCGGGCGCAGCCCTGGCGTGTACACCGACGCGGTATCGGTCACCGGCGTCCAGAGGAGCCTCGAGGGAGTCCGTTTCGCAAGCGAGTCCGTAACCGTGACCATCGTTGGAGCCGACACGCCCCGCGAGCTCACCGACGTGGCCATTGTGCCCCGGGACCTCACCGTCCTGGGCGGACAGGTCTTCCGCCTCCGGGCCGCAGGGTTCGACGAAGACGGCCTCGTCATACCGGGTGTGGAGTTCGTCTGGGACGTCAGCGACCCGAATCTTGGCAGAGTCAACGAGGTAGGGTATCTCGCCGTTTATGGCGCCGCCGGAGACTTCCGCGGCGCCGTCACGGTCACCGGTATCTGGGGCGGCAGGGCGGTCTCTTCCACGGCCGACCTCACGATCCTCGAGGCGCCCGAAGCCGACGACTTTCTCAATGTCCAGGTCCTCCCTCAAAGGTTCTACGTCGGTCCAGGCGACCGTCTCGCACTGAGCGCGGTAGCCCTGAATGCATACGGAGAGGCAGTGGCCGGAACGGAGTTGCGATGGAGCATCGTCGACTCCCGGGCCGGCGCAATCGATGCCTACGGAGTCTTCGTCGCGGGAGGCACCCCCGGCGTGTACACGGAGGCGGTCAAGATCGAGGCCATCGCACCGGGCGGGCAGGGCTTCGTCACGGCTGTCGACTATGCTTCGGTAGTGGTACGCGCAGACCTCACACGCCGGCTCGACCGTGTGGGACTCTTCGCCAAGACCGTCGTCGTCGAGCCCGGCGGTCGGGCCATCCTGGTAGCGGACCCCATGGACGACCTCGGGGGGCGGGCGCAGAACGTGGTTATCACCTGGGGCGCTCTTGACGAGGCCGTCGGAGTCATAGACGAGCAAGGCTACTTCAAGGCCACAGGGCCGCCGGGCATCTACCATGAAGCACTAGAGGTGACCGTGCGACAAACCAACGACGACGACGCGCAGAGTGTGACTCGATCGGAGACGGTGGACGTCATCATCACCGGTAGCCTAGTCAGCGTGAGCGTGGCTCCGGCGTTGATGGCTATTGCCCCAGGCCATGCCGCTCACTTCAGCACAATCGGCCGAGATCAGAACGGGATCCTACTGCCTGGGCTCGTTACGCGGTGGAAGGTAATTGACGAGTCAGCTGGCACCATCGATGCCTTCGGCAACTTCACAGCTGGCCCGACCCCCGGATACTACGAAGATGCAATTAGCGGCGAGGTCATCCAGACGATTCGCGGCCGGCGATAGGGTCGAGGGCCGAAGCCTGAGATCGGCTATCCTCGCCGCACTATTGGCGTGCGCCGCGCTGGCCTGGGTCGGCTGCTCATCAGGACCGGGCCCCGGATCTGCGCCTCCGCAGCTCGATAGGCCCCGGGACGACAGGGCACTGGTCGACGCCACGGTGCTACGAGTGATCGACGGCATCACCATCGATGTCAAGGACGAGTCCGGCAGTCACCGCGTGCGATACTTGGGCATAGAGGTACGGCCGGACGGGCCGTCGGGCCGCTCCCGGCTAAGCGTTCAGGCGGAGGCGCTGAACCGGTATCTCGTGGAGGGCAGGACCGTCCAGCTGGAGAGGGACGTGTTAGATGTGGACGCCTCCGGCGAGCTGCTCCGCTACGTTTACGTCGACGGCGAGATGGTCAACATGGCTCTTCTGGCCAACGGGTTCGCCACGGTCGCGGACTCACCTGCGGTTTTTGCATACCGCGCCTCGTTCCTCGCAATGGCTGAAACGGCTCAGGCATCCGCGCAGAGTGCCATCGTGGGACCTGGAGCTCAGAGCGGCCCTGCTGCTTCGCAGGCGCCCGGTGGGCGGCGGGCCTTCGGAACGCTCCCCGTCCCTCAAGATGCCAGGAGACTCGCGCTCCGGTGCGACTTCTCCGAGACCGGGCAGCCGCTGATCAAGGCCATCGTAGATGCGCGGACGGCCGAGCGCGTTTATCACGTGCCAGGCGGGCTTTCTTATTCCGGCGCGGTGGTCGACGCCGCGAACGGCGACGGTTGGTTCTGCACCGAGGGCCAAGCCGTCGCGGACGGGTGGAAGCGGTCCCCACAGTGACCCTGTGGCTCGCCCTGCGAACCGAGGGGCAGCCTCCAGATCGGCCACCGTTGGCAACAGGCGTCACGCGGGCTTAGCGGGCCGTGCTGCCGTAGTCTTCCCAACCCGAGCCCTTCGGCAGGCTCGAAGCGTCTAAGGCCAACGTGCTAGTTCATTCGCCCGCGGCTCATGAATGATATTTTCATTGGTAACTCCCGTGGCCGCGCTTGAATTGGCACGCTACGACCGATGCTATAATGCGGCAGCGCGCTCTCGGTCGGTTCCTTTCGACCGCCCGCCTCGCCCCGGTAGCGCAGGTGCGGCCCTAGCCTTTGCGGCCTTAGTGAGCCCATGCGAGGTCGAATGCCAGGCCCCATATGCCCAGCGTACCGGCATTTTGCGCCACCAGGGAGGATATTTGTTTACACATCTCCACGTCCACACCGAGTTCAGCATGCTGGATGGTTTGAGCCGCCTGGAACCGCTCGTTCAGCGCACGAAAGACCTTGGGATGGACAGCCTTGCGATTACAGACCACGGCGGACTCTATGGGGCCATCGACTTTTACCGAATTGCCGTGGACGCTGGCGTAAAGCCCATAATCGGCTGCGAAATGTACGTCGCGCCCGGCAGCCGCCATGCGAGAGACCCCAGGGACAAAAGCCCGTTCCACCTCACAGTGCTTGCGCAGAACGCCACCGGCTACCATAACCTCATCAAGCTGGTTACGAAGGCACATCTGGAGGGCTTCTACTACAAGCCCAGAGTAGACCGGGAGGTCCTCGAGGAACACAGCGAAGGACTGGTCGTTCTCTCAGGATGCCCTAGCGGCGAGGTCCCGAGTCTCATCGCCCAGGGGCGCATTGAAGACGCCAGGACCGCCGCTTCCTGGCACCGAGAGCGATTCGGCGGCTACTACCTTGAGTTGATGGAGCATGGCGGTGTTCCAGAGCTTCCGGCCATTAACAAAGGATTGTTGGAGCTGCACAAGGGGCTAGACATTCCGCTGGTCGCCACCAACGACCTTCACTACGTCCGCAGAGAGGATGCCAAGCTCCA
>JADFIF010000077.1:0-1321 GCA_022566795.1 Chloroflexota bacterium | reverse complement strand
GAGCATGGCGGTGTTCCAGAGCTTCCGGCCATTAACAAAGGATTGTTGGAGCTGCACAAGGGGCTAGACATTCCGCTGGTCGCCACCAACGACCTTCACTACGTCCGCAGAGAGGATGCCAAGCTCCAAGACATCCTGATCTGCATACATACCAACACGAACGTCAACGATCAGAAGCGTTTGATTATGGAGGAGGACTCCTACTACCTGAGGAGCTCTCAGGAGATGGAGGCCCTCTTCACGGAGCTCCCCGACGCGGTGTCGAATACGCAGCTTATCGCGGAGGGCTGCGAAATGAAGCTGGACTTCTCGCAGCTACGACTCCCGGAGTTTAAGACGCCGGAGGGGACGTCTGCTCAGGAGTTTCTGGAGGAGCTCTGCGAGGAGGGACTGCGCCGCCGCATCGAGCACGTCACTTCCACGGAACGGGAGCGACTGGCCTACGAGCTGGAGGTCATCAGGCAGACGCAGTATGCCAACTACTTCCTCGTCGTATGGGACATCGCCAAGTTCGTGCGGGAACGGAACATCTTCTTCGCCGTCAGAGGCAGCGCCGCCGCCAGCCTCGCCCTCTACTGTCTCGGTGTGACCGACATCAACCCATTGCCCTATTCGCTGGTCTTCGAGCGCTTCCTGAACCTGGAGCGCAAGGAGATGCCCGACATCGACATGGACTTCCAAGATGACCGGCGCGAGGAGGTCTTGAACTACGTCGTCTCCAAGTACGGGCGCGCTCACGTAGCCCAGATTATTACATTCGGTACCCTGGGAGCACGGGCCTCGATAAGAGACGTCGGGAGGGCGATGGCAATCCCCTACGCAGACGTCGACCGGGTGGCCAAAGCGGTACCCTTTCGGCTCCACATAACGCTGGACGAGGCGATCGCCGAGAGCGAAGAGCTCAAGGAGATATACGCGGACGAGTCTTATCGAGAGCTCATCGACAACGCGCGGGGACTCGAGGGGCTGACGCGGCATTCGAGTACGCACGCGGCAGGCGTGGTCATATCCAAGGACCCGCTGGATGACGTGGTCCCGCTACAGAAGCCCATCAGAGGGGACGACGACAGCGTGAACATGACCCAGTTCGCCATGGAGCCAATAGCCGCGCTGGGACTACTCAAGCTCGACTTTCTCGGGCTGACCAACCTTACGATACTGGTAAAGGCGTTGGAGCTCATTGTCCAGACCAGTGGCACCGAGATCAACCTTCGAGATATCCCCTTCGATGACGCCAAGACCTTCGCTCTTCTGTCCAGGGGCGAGACGGTAGGCGTCTTCCAGATGGAGGGCTCGGGTATGACCCGCTACATCAAAGAGC
>JADFIF010000007.1:21754-42557 GCA_022566795.1 Chloroflexota bacterium | reverse complement strand
GGCGGCGTAGGTTTGCGAGAGGTTAGCAGTTCGCCCCTGGGCAGCCGAGCACGCTCGAGGCAACCGCTTCGATAAGGTGTGGGAGCGGATGGGCCCTGGTGGGTTTCGCGGACTTCAAATCCGTTGGTCCCGACCCTGCGGTCGGGACGGTGGGTTCGACTCCCTCTCGCTCCCGCCACGCTAACACAGGCGTAGGAGAGCCTATGGACACCATCAGTCCAGAGGCTCTCTTTGTGTGCTGGTTAGGCCGGTGAGTCGCCGGTGACGTCCGACGCGCGCTGTCAGGTTCGGGGCGCTCCGGCTCACCACCAATGGTGGCACGGAGTCGGGCGTTAGGCTAGACGATGAGGCTCCATGCCGTCGCCTGACGGGACGAGCGGTATGCGCGCCGACGATGTGGTATAGTCAACACTCGAATCGGCCCGGTCGACTCAGGGTCGGCGCGTCAAAAACGCGACCCCGGACGGTCGCCCGATGGCCATGCTCCCGTTGGCCATGCTCAAGGAGGTAGCCGTGGAAGTTATTGATTTGCTTAAGCAAGCTCCTATCTTCTCCGAATTGAACCAGCGCCACCTCAAGAGGTTGGCGCAGACCGCGCGCGTTCGGTCCTACAAGAGTGGAAGTGTCATCATCAGAGAGGGCGGCGAGGGATTCGGGCTGTTCATCATTAGCTCAGGCAAGGTCGAGGTGGTGAAGGGCGCCGATGGGGCGAACCCATCGGTGCTGGCGACCCTAGGGGTGGGGGACTTCTTCGGCGAAACCGCGCTCATGGAGCGCCAGCCGCGCAACGCAACCGTGCGCGCGCTGGAAGACACCGAGTGCGTGGCCGTTTGGCGCGTGGACTTCAGGTCGGAGGTCAAGCGACACCCTGAGATCGCGGTCAACATGCTGTCGGTTCTGTTTCGGCGCCTCAGTGACGCGGCGCAGCCTAGGAGCTAGGCGCGGCCCGAGGGACAGAATGGCTCAACTCGGCTGACCGATAGGTGGACCTGTGTGACGCCGGGCCGGGTGCATCTGCGGGGTGCGCCGCGTACCGGTGAGGGTTCACCGCACAGGGAGGCTCGACGGTCAAGATCGCAGCGCGGTGTAGATGGATGCTAGGAGCGAGAGCAGGTGACCGGGCCTTCCGAGGCTCCCATTGATGCATCTACGCTTTCTCGGGTGCCACCATACGGAGACCGCCAGAACCCGGCTTAGCTCCATTCTCATCGACGGCGAGGTGGTCCTCGACGCGGGCGCGATCACTTCCACCCTCTCCGCCGAGGAACAGAATCGGATCAAGGCCGTCCTCATCACCCACCGCCACTACGACCACATCCGCGACCTTCCAACCCTCGCCCTGGGGGGATTCGAGACGGGCGCCACCCTTCCGGTCTACGCGGCCGCCGAAACGATCGACGCCCTTCGCGGAAATCTCTTGGATGGCACGATGTACCCGAACTTTGCGGAGATTCCGTCGGCGGAGCAGCCACGGCTCGAGATCGTCGAGGTACAACCCTGGCGAGAAGTTGAGGTCGGCGGTCTACTGTGCACACCCGTCCCGATGGACCACGCCGTGCCGGCCGTTGGATATCGGGTTGCGGCCTCGGGCGGCGGCAGCTTCTTTTACACCGGTGACACTCGCGGCGGGGTCGCCAAGGTGTGGGGTGATCTCAACGCCGATCTCCTCATAGTCGAAACGACGTTTCCAAACGCGCAGGCGGAGTTTGCAGAGCTTACGCGCCATATGACGCCCGCGTCCCTCGAAAGGGAGCTGGCCAACATCTCTGCCTCGGGGCTCGACCTGCCACCCGTGATCGTGGTGCATATGAACACTCGCGCCGAGGAGGAGATCGTCGCCGAGCTCCGCGCGGTGGCGGAGAGGACAGGCGCGTCCATCACGCCCGCATACGAGGGGATGTTGGTCGAGGTGTGACCGGGCCCCCACCGGGGCTTACACGGCTCGTCTTGCTCCGGCGAAGGTCCACGTTGCCCGGGCGCGGACGCTCCGCTAATGCCCCGGGACCCGGTCGCTCTGTATCAAAGCCCAAGAGTAAGAGGATAGCCTATGCGCGACGCCGAGCTCTGTTTCGCGACCGCCACTGAGCTAGTCCGGCGAATCCGCGCCAGGGAGCTATCGGCTGCAGAGGTGATGGAAGCGCACCTGGCCCAGATCGATCGGGTGAATCCCAAGGTCAACGCCATAGTCACACTCGTGCCTGACCAGGCTACGGCCGCGGCCATCGCCTGCGACGAGGCGCTGGCGCGCGGCGACAAAGTAGGTCCCTTGCACGGTCTACCCATCGCCCACAAGGACCTGGTGCTCACCAAAGGGATCCGCACGACCTACGGCTCGCCCTTGTTCAAGGACTTCGTGCCCGATCAGGACGCGCTTATCGTCGAGCGGCTGAAAAAGGCGGGCGCAGTTACGGTCGGCAAGACGAACACGCCCGAGTTCGGCGCGGGGTCCCAGACCTACAACGAGGTGTTCGGCGAGACGCTGAATCCCTACGACACGACCAAGACATGCGGAGGCAGCAGTGGGGGCGCCGCCGTGGCCCTCGCATGTGGGATGATTCCCATCGCCGATGGCAGCGACACGGGCGGCTCGCTCCGCAACCCTGCCAGCTTCTGCAACGTAGTAGGCTTTCGCACGTCGCCGGGCCGCGTGCCCGTCTGGCCAAGCCGCGTAAGTTGGAGCCCGACCTCTGTTCAGGGGCCGATGGCCCGGACGGTGCAGGACACCGCGCTCTTGCTGAGCGCGATCGCCGGACCTGATCCGCGCTCCCCGATCTCGATTGCCGAGCCCGGCGAGCGCTTTCGGGAGCCGCTGGACCGCGACTTCAAGGGCGTCCGAGTTGCCTGGGGCTGCGACCTCGGCGGCCTGCCGGTGGACCGCAGAGTGACCGAGGCCATCGACTCCCAGCGCGGCGTTTTCGAGACGCTCGGGTGCATCATCGAGGAACGAGAGCCCGATTTCCAGGACGCGGACAGGGTTTTCAAGATCTTTCGAGGGTGGGCGCGCGAGATAGCCCACGGCGAGACCTTGAAGAATCAACGCGACCAGCTCAAAGAGACGATGGTGTGGGACATCGAACAGGGCGTGAGGCTGTCGGGGCCTGAGATCGGCTGGGCCGAGGCGAAGCGCACCGAGATATTCCACCGCATCGGGCGGTTCATGGAGACCTACGAGTTCATGGTCTTCCCCGTAAGCCAGGTCCCGCCCTTCGATGTGAAACAGCGCTACGTGACAGAGATCGACGGCGTGAAGATGGACGCCTTCATCGACTGGATGAAATCGTGCTACTACATCACGGTGACAGGCCATCCCGCCATCTCGGTGCCTTGCGGATTCACTCCAGAAGGCCTGCCCGTGGGGCTCCAGATCGTCGGACGCTACCGGGACGATTTTGGCGTGCTGCAGCTTGCCCACGCCTTCGAGCAGGCCACCGGCGCCTGGAAGCGGCGGCCGCCCGTCGCCGCATGACGTAGCCCCCATGTAGCGGGCGCCTAAGCTCTCAATGTAAGATAACCGCACGGAGACGATCGGTACTACCCACAGGGAGGAGCAACTTGCCATACGCGGACAGCAACGGGGTTAAGATCCACTATCACGTCGAAGGGGACGGGCCCGCCCTGGTGCTTCAACACGGGTTCTCAGGCAGCCTACACGGCTGGCGCGAAAGCGGCTACGTTGAGCCCCTCAAGCGCGACTACCGGCTGATCCTGACCGACACCAGAGGCCACGGCCGGAGCGGGAAGCCTCGCGAGCCGAAGGACTACCACATGTCGCTAAAGGTAGCCGACGTCGTCGCGGTGCTCGACGACCTCGGCATCGGCAAGGCGCACTACATGGGCTACTCGCTCGGCGGCCGCACCGGCTTCGGGGTTGCCAAGCACGCCCCTGAGCGCTTCCACTCTATCGTCATCGGCGGCATGCACCCCTACGGGAACAAGATGAGCGGGTTGGGGGTGGAGAGCCGAATTGAGCTGCTGAATAAGGGGATGGAGGCCTACGTAGCCGACATCGAGGCGCAGAACGGCCCGATGGCCCCCGAGCGCCGGCAACGTATGCTGGACAGCGACGCCGAAGCGTTGATTGCTTCGTCCATCGAGCTGAGGGATTTCACCGGCATCGAGGAGGTCCTGCCCACTATGACCATGCCCTGCCTACTGTACGTAGGCGAGGCCGACGGCCTCTTCGAGGGAGCCAGGGAGTGCGTCAAGCACATGCCCAACGTTACCTTCGCCTCCTTCCCGGGCCTCGACCACGGACAGACCTCCCGGCGGAGCGATCTCGTGCTGCCGCATGTTCAGAAGTTCTTGAGGTCGGTCGTTCAGCAGGCGGCCGCCACCGGCTGAGCTTTCTCGAGTGGACGACGCGTCTAGCACTGAGTCAGCAAGAAAGCGACACGTACTTTTTCCCACTCGCCCGCCCGTGAAGATTAGGGTCAGGGGGACGCCCCCAGACGCCGCCAGGGGGCCCCCGTTGGAACCCACGGGGGCCCGAGGAGCTTGGCCCTCGGAGCCTTTTCGAGAGTGGGCGGTTGGCTGTATCAAGACTTATGCGACAAAGCTAGGCCAAGGTACAGCCTCGGGTTCTTGGAGGTCGCGTCGCGGACGCGGCGACACTTTAATTTGCGGGCATTGGCGCAGGGCGAGTTCGCGAAGGCCGGGGATACATGGTCGAAGGGCTGACGTGCGCCCTCTAAGCCCAGCGGAAAAAGCGGGGCTCGCTAGCGCCGCCTTCTCCGCTGGGCTCGCGTCCCCCGCGGAGAAGGCGCCTGAGCGGGGGACGTCGACAGCTCGGCCTCGGCCCCCGTGGCCGGCCTGGCCTTGATGATCATCAGCGGGACGGTGATCGCCAGTACCAGCAACGCGATGTAGTGCGCTTCCTGAAGGTTTAGGGCCCAGACCCTGTCCTCTCGCGCGAAGCTGATGGCGAATCTTCCCACGGAGTAGAGGGCCAGGTACAAAGCGAAGAGCATCCCCGCGGGCCTAATCTTTCCTCTGAGCCGCCATATGACGATCAGCGCCAGCAGGTTCCATATCATCTCGTAGGCGATTACCGGATGGACACTGACCCCAACGCCGTTGTCGCAGATCCTTGCGTCGCTGGCAGGATTCGTCCAGACGAAGCTCAGGAAAAAATCGGCGGCCTTGGCGCAGTGCTCGCCGTTGACGATGTCCCCCAACCGCCCTATGGTCTGGACGATCAGCAGCGCCGGGGCCGTGAGGTCGGCGATGATGCCGACCGGGTGATGCGTTCTCAGCGCGTAGGCTGCGGCTGCGATGAACCCCCCGAGAATGCCTCCCCAGACGCCGATGCCACCGGAATATATGGCGAGTATCTGGCCCGGGCTGTTGCTGTAAAAGGTCCAGTTGTCGATTACGTGCACGAATCGGGCGCCGATGATTCCGCCGATGATGCCCCATATGGCGATGGAGTAGATCGCGTCAGGGTCGATTCCTCGCGAGGGCGCCCATCGACCCACGAGGTAGACTGCCGTGGCGACGGCGATGAAGCTGAAGAACCCATGCCAGCTCAATACGAAGGTGCCCAGCGTGACGAGGTTCGGGCCGATGTCTATCTCGATCATGACCGCTCTAATCTACGTGTGCGCCGCGCGGGTGTCAAGGAAGGCGCTCGTGGCCCCAGGGGCCTCGCTCCATTGGCCAATCCCCGACGCTTGCCATCTCTCAGTTATGTTAAAATGGAGGTCGGTGTTCAGGCGAATGGGGGCGTTAATAGAGCAATGATCAGTGCGTTAAGGCAAGCGCTTCAGGGTGGGACACGTTCGGCATGCCCGGGCCTTATGACCCGGAGCGCCTATCCATGAGGGCGGGCGTAGACAATTTCCTACACTACATGACGGTGGAGCGAGGAGTTTCACCGAATACCCTGGCAGCCTATAGGAACGACCTGTACCAGCTCGTCGACTACCTCCAGACATCGGGAAACGGTACCGGCGCCAACGGATGGAGCGGCGTTGACGAGCCTGCCCTTTCGTCGTACCTCCTCGGGCTGCACGATCGCGGATACTCCGATACGACGAGGGCACGAAAGGTAGCCTCCACGAAGTCCCTCTTCGGATTTCTCGTGGAGGAGGGGATCGTTGCGACCAACCCCACCGCGAACCTCAGCTCTCCACGGGTGGGGCGCTCGTTGCCGGAGGCCTTGAGCGTGGACGATGTGGAGCGCCTCTTGGCTGCCGGCGTCGATGGAAGCGCACCGGAGTCGCTGCGAGACCAGGCCATGCTGGAGCTCTTGTACGCGAGCGGGATGCGGGTGACCGAGCTTGTGTCCCTCAACATCGCCGACGTCGACCTGGGCCAGCGCTCCGTCAGATGTTTCGGCAAGGGCGCCAAAGAGAGGCTGATACCGATCCACGAAAGAGCCGCCGAGGAAGTGAGCATCTACCTGACCGAAGCCAGGCCTCTGATGGAGACCGGACGCTCTGGGCGAGCAATCTTTCTGAATCGAAGAGGCGAGCGCCTGACGCGTCAGGGATTCTGGCTCATCCTGAAAGGAAGAGCCAAGCGTGCCGGTCTCAATGGAAAGATTACGCCCCACACGCTAAGGCATAGCTTCGCGACGCATCTTCTCCGTGGAGGGGCTTCTCTCAGGCACGTTCAGGAGCTTCTTGGACATGCGAGCATAACGACGACGCAGGTCTACACTCATCTGACCGACGAGCACGTCAGGTCTGAATACGACAAGGCGCACCCTCGCGCCCAGTGATGCGTCTCGGGCCGATTCGGCGGAGCAGTCTCCAGCGCCGCTGAGTTCCAACGGCTGAGGTGGGCGCAAAGAGAGAGGAACGACAATGCCTAACAAAGCCCATCGGGCAGCGTCCAGGCAGGCCCAAGTCAAACGCCGCAGGCGGCACGGTAAGACCCGACCACAAGAGTTCGACGCGGGGCCGGACGAGTCCACTGTCGTGGCGACCGTGGTTGAGCCCGTCGTCGAGGACGACGTCGAGCCCGAGAGCGTGGCCCAGCGAGCCCCGGCTCGTGCGGCGCAGGGGCCCGCCCGCAGATCCAGAAGCGGCGCCGTCGCGGAATCACCCCCTGGGCAAAAATTCCTTGCGGGAGAACTCCGGCAAATCGGCATGATTGCCACGATGATCGTCGTCGTGTTGGCGGTCCTTACCGTGTTCCTCCGCGGTTAGCGACCAGACCCCGTACCTCGCTGGGTTCGTCCCGTTACCGATCGTTGCGCGGGCGAGACTGAACCCCGCCCTACCGCCATCCCTGGTATTCTCATGTGGTAAGCCCACCCCTCATGGCAGAGCGAAAGTTCTCCGAAAGAATAAGAGCAACACCCGCCAAGCCCGGCGTCTACCTAATGCGTGATGCCAAGGGCGAGGTGCTGTACGTCGGCAAGGCCTCCAGTCTCCGAAATCGCCTCGGCTCGTACTTCGCCCGGCGTGCGGGCCTGGCGCCGAAAATCCGCGCGATGGTAAGCCGCGTGGCGGACTTCGACTTCATCGTGACCGAGTCCGACCAAGAGGCGGTGATCCTCGAGTGCAACCTCATCAAGGAGCACAAACCTCAGTACAACGCGCGCCTCAAGGACGACAAGAGCTACCCGTTCATCAAGATAGACCTGTCCGAGGACTTCCCACTGGTTTACATAACCAGGCAGGTCCGCAAGGACGGCTCTCGCTACTTCGGGCCCTTTGCTTCCGCCGGGAGCGTACGCCGGACCCTCGCCCTGCTCAAGAAGCTCTTCCCGTATCGGTCATGCACCAAGACGATCACGGGCACGGACCCAAGGCCGTGCCTGGACTACTTCATCCACCGGTGCGCCGGACCTTGCATTGGAGCGGTCGACAAGACGGACTACGGCCAGATCATCGACCAGGTAACTCTGTTCCTGGAGGGGAAGACCGATCAGGTCACCAAGTCGATCTCCAGGCGAATGGAGGAGGCCGCCGAAGAGCTCGAGTTCGAACGGGCAGCGGTGCTCCGGGACCAGCTGAGGGCGATCGAAAAGGTCCACGAGGGCCAGAAGGTGCTGCACCTCACCTCCGAAAACCTCGACGTAGTCGCGGCCGCGGCCAGTATCAGGGAGGCATGGGTCGAGGTGTTCTTCATCCGCCAGGGGAAGCTCATCGGGCGGGACCACTTCATCATGGAGGGCACGCAGGACGACGAGCCGAAGCAGATTCTGACGGCGTTCGTGAAGCAGTTCTACGATGCAACTCCGTACGTGCCGCCCAGGATCCTGGTCCAGCATCCTCTCGACGATGTGCAGGCGATCCAGGGATGGCTGAGCGCGAAGCGGCAGGGGCCCGTACGGGTGCACGTCCCGCAGCGCGGCGAGAAGCTGCGCCTCGTCAAGATGGTGGCGGAAAACGCCGCGCAGGGCCTGGAGCAGCTCACCGTGAGGCTCACCTCGGACAGCGCCAACATGGACGCCGCGATGAGCGAGCTGCAGGAGGCGCTGAGCCTCCCAAGGCCTCCCAAACGTATCGAGTGCTACGACATCTCGAATATCCAGGGGACCAACTCCGTCGGCAGCATGATCGTCTTCGAGGACGGGAAATCGAAGTCGTCAGACTACCGACGGTTCAAGATCAAGAACGTGGATGGTGTGGACGACTACGCCATGATGCGCGAGATGCTGACGCGCCGCTTTCGGCGCCTGGCCAGACCGGCCGAAAACGGCGCGTCCAACGGCGCCGGTCCTCCGTCCGGCGCGCCCAAGTCCGGCCAGACCTGGGGCATAGTGCCCGACCTGGTGCTCATCGACGGCGGCAAGGGACACCTGGGAGCGGCTCTGCAGGTCTTTCTGGAGCTTGGGATCGACTTCGTCCCGCTGGCGAGCCTCGCCAAGGAGAACGAGGAGCTCTTCGTCCCTCATGTGCAAGAGCCGATAGTCCTGCCTCGAAGCTCCCAGGGGCTGTTCCTGGTGCAGCGAGCCAGAGACGAGGCCCACCGGTTCGCCGTCACCTTCCACCGCGAGCGACGCTCCAAGAAGAGCGTCCAGTCGGCCCTGGACACAGTGCCGGGAATCGGGCCGAAACGGCGCCGGATGCTCCTGCGGCGCTTCGGCTCCGTGCGCGGACTGAAGGAAGCCTCGCTCGAAGAGGTCGCGGCGGTGCCGGGGATGACCATCAAGCTGGCCCGCCTTGTCAAAGACTACCTGTGACCTGATCGGACCGCGGACTTCGAGAGCCCGGTGGCTTCTCCTGCCGACCGAGGCGCTCTACGTTCCCTGACCCTCCTGTTTAGGAGGGGTCTTTCGCCATCGGGGGCCGGTTGCACGCTGCGGAGTCCGACCCCGACGTCCAGCGCTGCTCAATCGCCCCGGCTGTCGCCGCTCGCCGCTTGACTCGCCATGGTGATGAACGGGCGCAGCATGTTCGTAAACTCCATCGGGAAGATGAACTTGGTCGACGAGCTCGCACCGAGCTCCTTGAGTGTATCGAAGTACTGGAGGCTGAGGGTGTTGGCGTCCACGTGCTGCGCGACCTGGTAGATACGGTCGAGGGCGGTGCTGAACCCGTCCGCCCTAAGGACCGCGGCCTGCTGGTCTCCCTCGGCGCTCAGTATCTCGGCCTGCCTTTGACCTTCGGCCGTTAGGATGGCGGCCTGCTTCTCGCCCTCGGCCACCGTGACCGCCGCGGTGCGGGTTCCCTCAGCCTCGGTGACGACCGCGCGGCGAATGCGCTCTGCCGCCATCTGCCGGTTCATCGCCTCCTGTATGTCGCGGGCCGGCTCGACCTCGCGGATTTCCACGCGCGTGACCTTGATGCCCCAGCGCTCGGTGATGTCGTCGAGCTTCTGGCGAAGCTCCTCGTTGATGCGGTCCCTCTGCGAGAGCACCTCGTCGAGGGTGAGCTCTCCGATGACCGCGCGAAGGGTCGTCGTCGCGATTCCGATCACGGCGGCTTGGTGGTCGACGACCGCCAGAATGGACCTCTCTGCGGTCTCTTCTACTACCCGGCGGTACACCAGGAAATCGATGTCGATTGGAGCGTTGTCGCGAGTAATGTTCGCCTGCCTCGGGATGTCGATGACATCCTCTCGAAGGTCGATTTTCTGCCCGCGATGGAAGGGCCAGAAGAGGATGTGCAGGCCAGGTCCCCTCAAACCCTTGAAGTTGCCGAGCCAGAATAAACCGAGGCGCTCGTACTGCTGGACTATGACCACGTATGGAATCATCTTCTCTCCTCCTACTATCTGTTCACTCTGTCAACGTCGACGCTCTGAAAACCGTCAATGTAAGCCCCTCGACCTCAGATACGATTACCTCCTCGCCCTCCGGTATCGGATCGCCTGAGTCCGACACGGCGCTCCAGCGCTCGCCGGCCACTTGGACCGTGCCGCGAGGCTCTAGTGGCGTGGTGGTCCGAGCGGTCTGGCCCACGAGACGTAGTGTACCGGACGAGTAGCTTACCTTTTTGGACTTGAGTATTGCCCAGAAAAGGGTAACCAACATCGCGCCCATCACTCCGCTCGCAGCGCCGATCGCCCATAGGCTCACGCGGAAGCTCGGCGTCGGAATCGCAGGGGCGCTCAGGCCGCCAAAGAGCAAGAAGGCGCCGAGCACGAAGCTCACGCCGCCAAGGAACCCGAAGATGCCTAAGCCCGGCGCTTGCAGCTCGGCGAAGAACAGCCCCATGGCCAACCCGATCAGCCCGACCGCAATCCAGTTGACCGGCAGGTTTCCCAACCCGAGGAAGGCCAGCGCAAGGGCAATCACGCCGAGGACACCGGGCACGAATACGCCGGGGTTGAGGAGCTCGATGATCAGCAGTACGCCTCCTATCGTGAGGAGTATGAAGGCGAGATCTGGATTGGCCACGACGCCCAGGAACTTTTCGACAGAGTTTTTGTTTATCCGCCGAACATCGAGGCCGCCGGTCTCCAAGGTCACCTGGCCTCCGCGCAGCTCGACCGTGCGGCCGTCGAGCTGCGATAGGAGCTCGTCCATGTCTCTTGCTACGATGTCGATGATATCGAGCTCGAGGGCTTCGGACTCCGTGTATGCGACGGCGTTCAGCACGGTCTCCTCAAGGGCCTCGCCGTTGCGGCCTCGCTCATCGGCGACACTCCGAAGGAATGCGGCGGCGTCCTGAGTCGCTTTCGACTTTATGGTGTCGGGCAGGTCCTCTCCGCCACCGCCGACCGGCGATGCCGCGCCGATGTTGGTAGCGGGCGCCATCGCTGCCACGTGGGCGGCCGCCGTGATGAAGGTGCCGGCCGATGCGGCTCGTGCTCCGGGGGGTGACACGTAAACGACCACCGGAATCTCCGCCGCCAGGATATCGCCAACCATGTCGCGTGTCGAGGAGAACAAGCCTCCGGGGGTGTCTAGCTGCACGATGATGAACTGCGCCCCATCGTCCACCGCCTTATCAATTCCTCTCGACAGGAACTTGCTAGATTGGGGCTGGATAGCATCGTCGATGACCAGTAGGGCTGCGTGAGGACCCGACTGGGCCGTGGCGGTCTGGGTCAGGCCGATCAGAAGTCCGCCGAATCCCAGCAGCAGCGATAGAAACGCGAGCGAGTGTCGCATAGGATTCACCTGAGGGGCGTAGTGTAGCATGTTTGCGGAAGGGGGACTGATTTCAGAACGGCAAGTGCGCTTCGCCTTCTCGCGGAGTCCAGCGGCCACGTGATATATTGGCCGAACAGTGAAAGTCGTACTGGCTCCCCAAACGTTCAAGGGTAGTATCTCCGCGCTCGACGTCGCCAAGGCCATGAGAGACGGGGTGCTCAGAGTCGTCCCCGAGGCCGAGTGCGATCTCGTTCCCGTGGCCGACGGCGGAGATGGCACCCTCGAAACGCTGGTTGAAGGCTCCGGAGGAGATATCCGGACCGTGGAGGTCACGGGGCCGCTCGGCGGGAGAGTCAAAGCCCAGTGGGGCGCCATGGGCGATGGGAACACCGCCGTCATCGAGATGGCGCGGACCTCGGGGCTGGCCCTTCTTACCGTCGAGCGTCGCGATCCGCTGATGGCAACGACCTATGGCCTGGGCGAGGCCATCAAACAGGCGCTGGACTCTGGTTTCCGGAAGTTCATCGTGGGCATCGGCGGGAGCGCGACGAACGACGCGGGCGCCGGCATGGCGCAGGCCCTTGGGGTGCGTTTGCTGGACGCGCATGGCCGCGACCTGCCCTTCGGCGGCGCCGCCCTGGCCCGCCTGGCCACGATAGATGTGAGCGGCCTGGACCCGAGGGCAAAAGAGTCGCAGTTCATGGTGGCCTGCGACGTGAGCAACCCGCTGACCGGTCCGGAAGGGGCCTCCGCCATCTATGGCCCGCAGAAGGGCGCCACGCCGGCGATGGTCGAACAGCTCGACGCCGCTCTGGGACGCTTCGCCGAGGTCGTGAAGCGTGACCTCGGCGTCGACGTCGACGACGTGAGGGGCGCGGGCGCCGCCGGCGGCCTCGGCGGCGGCTTCATCGCGTTTCTAAGCGGCGAGCTGAGGTCCGGGGTCGACATAGTTCTGGACGCCATCGGCCTTAACGACCGACTGGAGGGCGCAGATGTCGTCGTAACGGGCGAGGGGTGCCTCGACCATCAGACGGTCTACAACAAGGCGCCCATAGGCGTTGCCGAGCGAGCCAGGTCCCGCGGAATCCCGGTCGTCGCGGTATCCGGCTCCCTGGGCGAGCGCTACGGCGACGTGCACCGTCACGGCATCGACGCCGCCGCCGCAATCACCCGCGAGCCGATGACCCTCGACGACGCATGTGCGCAGGCGGCCGAGCTGGTGACCTCGGCCACCGAGGAGGCGTTCCGCTTCATGCAGGTGGGGGGGCGTGTGTTCGGCACCCGCGAGGTCTAGCCCCCAATGTGTGTCGAACCAAGTTCACTTGTTGATGTTCTCAGCTTTATATCACGGTGTGTTCGCGAACGAAAGATCCTTTGGACCTACCACGCCAACATGCGGTTGATCCAAAGATTCATACCGAGGAGCACCTTAATTGCTGCCGTTGACACGTTCGAAGTCATCGCGAGTGTCAGAGGTGCAGTGAGTATGCCCTGGAGGACCCGATCATGGCGCGGGTCGACGAGATATTAGCTGCGGTAAATGGGGCTGCGGAGCTTGAGGTGATCCAGTTCGCTGCCTGAAACGGAGCGATTATCATCCCGAAGTGAGCCGTGACTGCTCTGGTTACCCCAAGAGCACCATGTGGACCTCGCCCGGGCCGTGGACGCCGGTGACCAGCGTGTGCTCGATGTCCGCCGAGCGGCTGGGGCCCGTGATGATGTTCAGGTAGCTGCCCAGGTCTCCCTCGATGTGGTCGAGTCTCTGAAGCGCGAAGAGCTCGTCGAGACCGGGCAGGACCTGTCCTCGCCGGACCACCGCCACGTGCACAGGCGGCAGCAGCGAGACGAGCCGGCTCACTCCCCTGCGGGGCAGCAGCACGACGCTACCGGTCTCGGCGATGGCATGGTCCACGCCCGTCAAGCCGACGTCGGCGCTTATACAGGACTCCCTGATGGATGCGCGCTGCTCCTGGCGCTGCCCTTCCGTGGCCATGTCTCCGATGGCGGCCAGGGTCATGCTGACTCCGGCCCGGGCCATACCCTCGTCGAGGGCGAGAGCGTCGAGCACGTCGTGGGCGGAGCGAACTATGGACCTCGCCTCGAGGTCCTGGACTACCCGGAGGATGTGGTCGGCCGCCTCGGCTGGAGACGCAACGCGCGTCACGTTCCAGCCGGCCTCTGTCGCCGCCTCGTGAAGCCGCGACATCAACGCGTCGGCGTTGTCCTCCGCCTCCCGTTGGATTTCCGAGGCCCGATCTCTGATCGACGACTCGCCGTCCGCCTCGCCGGACTTCGGAGGAGGAGTTGCAGCCTGGTCCCGGCCCAGAGCCTGGCGTACGGTGCGGAGGAACTGCTCTCGACCGTCAGCCACCGGCCGTTCCCAGAGCGCCTGTGATGAAGATGGTCATGCCTATCCTCTCCATCGCTGGCGGAAGGGCCGAACGAAGGCGGGAAAGGTCCGGGATGGAGTCCAGCCCGAGAGTGGCGGTGGAAGCCATCTGATGCGGCCCTTCCTGAGCAGAGGCTTTTGCAGCACACGGGCGACGCTGTTGGCGATGCTTAGGGCAGCGGGACTCGAAAGCGACAGCCGCCAGAGCCTCATCGCCAGGGCCTCGAGCACCGAGCGGTTCCGCTCGGTGGGGTACTTGCGCCCCTCGGTCACCTCCTTGCGCAGGTGGAGGAGCATGCGGGGTATGTTGATCTTGACAGGGCAGGCCTCCCGGCAAGCGCCGCACAGCGAGGAGGCGAATGGAAGGTCCTTTGCGTCGGCCAGGTTGGTCATCACCGGAGTCACGATCGCGCCGATGGGCCCGGGATACACCCAACCGTAGGCGTGGCCGCCGACCTTTCGGTAGACCGGGCAGGCGTTCAGGCATGCCCCGCACCGGATGCAGTACAGGGACTCGCGCAGCTCGGGGTCGGCCAGCAGCCGCGACCGTCCGTTGTCGACGATGACGAGGTGAAACTCGTCGGGGCCGTCTTCGTCGTCAGCGTGGCGCGGCCCCGTCACCGTCGTCACGTAGCTAGAGATTCTCTGCCCCGTGGCCGACCGTATCAAGAGCCGCAAGAATATCCCCAGGTCGTCCATCGAGGGAATGATCTTCTCCATGCCTGTGATGGCCACGTGAATTCGCGGCATGGAGGTGCACATCCGGCCGTTGCCCTCGTTGGTGACCAGGGCGACGGTGCCGGTCTCGGCGACGATGAAGTTTGCTCCCGTGATTCCCATATCCGCGCGTATGAACTTGTCGCGGAGCTGACGTCGGGCTTCCGCGGCCAACTCGGTGATCTCCTCGTAGCGCGGCGAGTTCAGTTTGGCCTCGAACAGGTCCGTCACCTCTTCGCGCGACTTGTGGATGGCCGGCGCGATGATGTGATAGGGAGTCTCGCCCGCCAGCTGAATGATGTACTCGCCCAGGTCGGTCTCGACGGGCTCGATGCCGGCATCCGTCAGCCGCTCGTTAAGGCTCATCTCCTCGGACACCATCGACTTGCCCTTGATGACCAGCTTGACGCCTCGGGCGAGCGCCAGGTCGGTGACGTAGCCTGCCGCGGCATCGGCGTCCTTGGCGAAGAATACTGTGCCTCCAGCCTTCTCCACGTTCGACGCCGCCAGCTCGAGGTAGTAGTCGAGATTGTCGATCGTGTGCGCCTTGATGGCGCGGGCCTGCTCGCGCATGAGCTCCCAGTCCGGGGTACCGTCGGCCGCCGCCAGCCGTGCGCGGTCGAAACCGTTGTACAGGCCAAGGAGGTTCGCCTGAATCCTCTCATTGCCCAGCGCCTTCGCCGCGCCTCTTTTGAAGTTTTTCGTGTCGGGCCGCAAGTCTTGTTTCCTGTAGCTACCGCGGCTGTGCGCGACTTATTCCGGATTCGATGCCAATCCGCTCGTCGATTAGCTGCGCCAGATGAACGGGCCTCACGTCCACGCCGTTCAGCTCGAGGCCTCCACCGATCTGCATCAGGCAGGTTGCGTCGCACGACACGACGGTGTCCGCACCTGTGGCCTGAACGTATTCAATCTTATCTTGGAGCATCGCGGTTGAGATATCCGAGAACTTCACCGCAAACGTCCCTCCGAAGCCGCAGCAGACATCCACCTGCTCCATCTCCGTAAGCTGCACGCCGGGCAGGCCCTCGATCAGGGCCGTTGGCTGTGTTGTCACGCCGAGCTCCCGGCGCAGGTGACAGCCCTCATGGTAGGTAACGTTTCGGTCCGACGTGTCGCCGGTCTGACCCACGAAGGAGGACAGGTCCGTCACTCCGAGCACATCTACGACAAACTCGGAAAACTCGAACACTCGCGGCGCCACGGCCCGCGCCTTTTCAAGGAGGTCCGGCTCGTCGTGGAGAAGCTCTTCGTAGAATACGCGGACCATGCTGGCACACGAGCCCGAGGGGGCGACGATGTAACGGTCGCCCGCGAAGGTCTTTAGGAACCCCCTGGCCAGCGGTATCGCCTCGCTCCAAAAGCCCGAGTTGAAGGCCGGTTGTCCGCAGCACGTCTGCGCGGAGGGGAAGTCGACGTCGACGCCGAGGCGTCTCAAGACGCGGACCGTGCTTTCGCCGATTTCCGGATAGAACTGATCGACGACGCACGTGACGAACAGAGAAACCTTGGGGCTCTCGGGTGGCTGGCTCACGACGCGGTCTCAGCGGCGGATGGGAGCACGGGGGTCAAAAGGCGAGCCCATGGACTATGAAGCCCACCAGCCACGCGACCATGAAGGTGGGGCCGGCGGCGAAAAGAAGGCCTTCTGTGGCTTCATCGGCGTCTCCGTGAGCTCGCAGGTAAAGGACAAACAGCCCCAACCCGGCGGCCAGGAGCCAGACCGAGCCGGTGTTGACCGCAAGGCCCAGACCTATCGCGAATCCCGCCACGGCCCAGCTCAGCGGAGAGTCTAAAATGCGCTGCGGCGTCATATCGCACCCTCCGGCCAGAAGAATACACTGCGCAAAGCGCGTTTGCAATCTGAAGGCTGCGCTCCGATGCTCCCAGGCTTGCCGCCTGTCGCCGCTACCGCTACACTCGACGCCTTAGCAGGCGGATGAAAAATGGGGAGTGCAGAGGGGCTAAGCCCCTTTGCCAGGAGTCTGAGGGTGTCCCTCAGATACAATTTCTTCCCTTTCCTCACTCGAAAGGGCGCTAGAGGGATGATCGAAAGAGTTTTGCAGCGCCCTGTTCAAAGTAAGGCCTTGGAAGGAGGAGATCGATGGTAACCGGCTTCAACCACTCTGGCTTTGTTGTGAAGGATATCGAGAAGATGGTCGAGTTCTACAGGGACGCTCTGGGGCTCACCGTCATGCGCGAGGTGAACAGCGTTGCCCCGCCCGAGGGCGATCATACGGGCATTCCTGGGGCGCGGCGGACGCTCGTCTTCGTGGGCAAAGCCGAAGGTGAGCACGTTCTGGAGCTGGTGCAGTTCGACGACCCGCCCAGCCCCGAGAGCGAACGCCCCCGTAACAACCACCTGGGCGCCGCGCATGTCTGCTTCAACGTGGACGACCTGGAGAAGCTACACAAGGATTTGACTGCGCGGGGCATCGAGTTCGTGACGCCGCCCAAGTTCCGAGAATCGCCGGACGGCGGGAGGCACGGGATCTGCTACGCCCGAGACCCGGAGGGCAACTATCTGGAGTTCATCCAGGCGGGCTAGGTGTCAGGGGTCAGCGCTTCGCGAAAATCTGAATGCGGTGGCGGTTGCTCTCGGTCGCGTAGAGCCGGCCTTCACGGTCGAGCTTCACAGAGGCCAGCCCCCAGAAGTAGGGCTCGGTCTGCGCTGAGATTTGCTGTGGCGTTTGCAGGTGCGGCGGAAGCTCCGGCACGAGGTTGGAGCGCTCCCGCTCCCGCATCTCGTCGGGGTTCGATGCGAAGAAGTCCTCTGCCCACTTCGACAGAGTAGCCTGCCCTCTCAGCTTCAGCACGAACTCGCCCTCGGGGGTTAGCACCTGGAGCCTCTCGTTCCCCCAGTCGGCGACGTACACGAAGCCCGCGTCGTCTACGGCGACGCTCGATGGGCGGCTGAGCTGGCCGTCGCCTTCACCCGACCGCCCGAAGCTCGCGAGGAACCTCCCGTCCGCGGCGAATTTTTGGACGCGGTCATTGCGCCAGTCTGCCACGTAGATGTCGCCGTGGGAGTCGAGGGTGAGTCCCCAGGGGAGATTGAACTGGCCTTCTCCGTCGCCGGGCTCGCCGAAGCTGGTCAGAAACCGGCCCTCGCGAGTGAACTTCTGGACCCGGTTGTTCGCCTGATCGACCACGTACACGTCATCGTTGGCGTCTATCGCGATGCCGGCGGGGCCGCTCAGCTCGCCCTGCGCGTTACCTGGCGTCCCCCACTTGGCCAAGAACTTCCCAGATGGGCCGAAGACCGTGATGCGGTTCGTGTGCTCGTCCGTTACGTACAGCCGCTCGCCGCTGTCGAAGGCCATGGCGACGGGCCATATGAGCTGCCCGTCGCCCTCGCCGTAGCCGTAACCGAACTCGCCCAGGTAGTCCTCGTCCAGGTTGCAGATGCCGATGCGTATGGCCGCGGCGCGGGCGGGGTCGCAGCGGTTCAGCACAAAGATACGGCCGTCTTTGGCGATGGCCGTATCGTAGGGATTGGCGAACCCGCGGCCATTGTCCCCGTTGTTGACGATGCCGATCGTCTTAACGTACTCGAGCGCGAAGCTCTTGACCTTGGTTTGCGTCGCCATTGCTGATCTCCTGCGGCACGCTCGGAGGGTGCTTGATTATTGCCAGCTAGTACCTGACTGGGAACGCCGCGTCATAATGTCTGCCGCGCATTGGGGGCGTACTCGTGATCTGCCACACACCGAACCATCCCCTGTATCCCCCTTCCTTTCTTCCTGGAAGGGGGGGAAGAGGATTCTGGGGGGCACCCCCAGAATCCTCGCCAATCCCGACTCGTCGGGATCTGGACTCCCGACGACACTCGACCGAACGTTACGCTGATTTCGGTCACTAGGCACTAGCTCGCGCCCGGCCGCTGTCCGACCCGACGTTCGAACGGCCCCGCTAGCGGTTCGACGCCTCTACGCCAGCTGGAACTCTCTCGTGGAGGCAACGAGCCGCAGCATGTTGCTTACGCGCTGCTCTGCCTCGCCGTTACGCTCGCGGTCCTTGAGGTCGATGTCTCCGAGTCTCGAAGCGTACTCGACCAGGGAGGCCCGGGTGTCTTCCGAGGCCTCCAGCGGCCCAAGCAGGTCGAGGCAGCGGTCCACGAGCGACTCAGGCGAAAGTAGGTCGCCGTCTTGTGCGGAGGCGAGGCGGTCAATGAGAGCCCGCACGCCGGGCTGGCTCACGTCGCTGATCTCCCTGGCCACGAAGTTCACGCGCTCCACCAGTGAGCCGCTGTCGATCCACTCGACCCCCTCGTGCCAGCCCTCGACGGTTGGAGGCTGCAAGAGGCCCTGACCCATGAATCCGATCTGGTTTGCCACCTGCTGGACACCAAGCGTCGGCGTGCGGTAGCTTCCCGCCACCCTGATGGCGCCAACCACCAGCTCGGCAGGGCCCTTCACGCGCGTGAAGCGGGCGCGTTCCGACTTGAACCAGGACGAGCTGAACAGCGTCCGCAGGACCGACCTCACCTCGTAGCCGGACTCGAAGTAAGAGCGCATCATCGAATCGACGACCTGCCTCTTCTCGTCGTCATCGATCTCGTCCGCGCCGAAAAACTGGAAGAGGCGCGTGCTCAAGAATCGCGCGGCTGCCTCCTGTTTCACGATAATGTTCACGGCGTCCTCGCCGTTGAACCTGCCGGTCTCACCCAGGAAGGTCTTCTCGCCGTCGTCGTGGTCGCCGTCCCTGTAGGCGAAGTGCCAGGCGATGCGGCCGTAGGGCCAGATAGAGTCCTTCATCGCGCGGACCGACATGTACTCGGCGTTACCCAGGGTCCAGCCGGTGAAAGTGCGGGCGCACTCCTTTACGTCTTGCTCGGAGTAGTTGCCGATGCCCATCGAGAACAGCTCCAGCAGCTCTCGCCCGTAGTTCTCGTTGATGGCGTCCTTGTGGTTGTCGTTGTTGTCGAGCCAGATGATCATCGCCGGGTCCCTGGACAGCTCGACCAGCAGGTCGCGGAAGCTTCCAAGGCCGAACCGCCGGAACATGTCGATCTGGTTCAGGAGTGTAGGGGCCTGGTTGAGTTTGGAGTATCCCGTCGCGAAGAGCCCATGCCAGAATAGGGCTATCTTCTCCTCCAGCGGGCACTTCGTTGTGATCATGCGGTATGCCCAGTAGGCGGCGGCGCCGTCGAGCTGCCGGGCCTCGTACTGGTCCACGTGGTAACGTCGGATGATGTCGTCGGGCATGTTTTGAGGGTCGCCGGGATGAAGCAGGTCCTCGACAACGGCCTCGTAGCCTCTGGCGACGTTGGCCTCGAGCTCGTCACGGGTGGCCGAGAATCCGGCCCTCCGCATCAGGTGTGCCATAAGCGCGATGTCTTGACTGCTCATGTCATCTCCCTTGCCTGGCAGAATTATCCCTTCCCTCCGAGGGGAAGGCTCGGGTGGGGCACGCGGCGTGAGGGCCGATTGGGCGCCCTACCTCCGCAAGAAGTCGATCTGCTCGAATCGCCCGTTGACGATCGGCTCGGGCTCTAGGCCGAGCCACTGCTCGAGGATGGTGGAGTAGGTCGACCGGAAGTCGTTGTTGAAGCGGAGGTCGCCCTCCAGCTGATCCTCCGCTCGTAGGCTAGGGTATTGCCCGTATAGCCCGCCGTCGACCTGGCCCCCGATGACGAAGGCTACACCGCCTGAGCCGTGGTCGGTGCCAGACCCGTTATCCTTGATGCGCCGGCCGAACTCCGAGTATATGAAGACGATGGCATCATCTTCCCGACCATGCTCCTTGAGATCGTCCATGAAATCGCTGACCGCGCCGGATACCTCTTGCCATAGCTTGGCGTGGCTGGCGAGCTCGCCCGAATGGGTATCGAAGCTACCGTGCTGCGTGAAGTAGATTCGTGTGCCCAGGTCTGCGAACATCACCTGGGCCGCGCCCCTGAGGCTCTGAGCGATGGGGTTGGCGGCGTACTCGACGCTCGACGTGTACTGGGCCGGCGCGGTGCGCAAGATGTCCGCACCCTTGAGCGCGTCCGAGCCCGTCTGCCCCAGAAAGTCCATTACGGCGTCCTTGCCCTTGTCGCCGCCGTACATCTTGGCGAATGCCTCCAGGGCGTACTTCCTGAGCCACTCGTCCTGGACGTCTGGGAACAGACCGTAGGTCTCGAGGTTCCCCACCGATGCGACGGGAACGCCGCGGCAGCCAAGAGCCCGCGGCAGGCCTCTCCCAAAATTGACGCCGGT